>JANYCC010000180.1 GCA_025360495.1 Verrucomicrobiota bacterium
CTCCGGGGAGGCGGGTTTTCCTACCCGCCTCGCTCCTCCAATGTCATGGCTTCCCACGATGCCCAGATGCGCCCAACAAAGGGTGCCAAGGGTGCAAAGCCCACCAGGTCCGTGAAATAGTGACGGCGCGGAAATGCGCCGTCGGCACGCGGACGCCGAGGAGGGAGTTCCCTTTTCCCGCGCCCTTTGCGCCCTTTGTTGTTCAAGATCCCGGCGGTCTTCCCACCCACAAAGCGACGATGCACCCCCCCGGTTCTCTTTGCGCCGACGGCTTGACGCTGGGGCCCGTGTTCCCGACATTCGGGCCAGTCATGGGCCAACCCCGCCGCAGCAGTCGCCAGCAGGAGCGTGATCTCGACATCGAGATCGGCTTCATCGCGGCGGTGCTGCGACGCGACCCCTCGTTCGTCGAGGCCCTTGAGGTGCTGGGGGATCTTTACTGCGAGCGCGGTTGCTTCGCGGACGGCGTGCAGATGGACGAACGGTTGAAGCAGTTGCGGCCCACCGATCCGGACGTGCGTTACAACCTGGCGTGCAGCCTCACCCTGAACCAGGAATTCGATCGCGCGGCGACGGAATTGTCCGAGGCCTTGGAGCTGGGATACCGCGATGTCCAACAACTCGCGAAGGACCCCGACCTCGCGGGACTGCGGGCGCACCCGGCGTATCGGCGGATCCGGGCGAAACTGCGCTCCCTCAAAGTGCCGCCGGTTTGACGGGTAATTCGCGGAAATCCTCCTGATCAACCTGCATCCGCATCCGCAGGCTCGAGAGGAGCTTTCTTCCCTCCGCGTACGTCAGCAACTTCCGGTTGGTCCAGACCCCCGGGGACAACCGTTCCCGCACGATCAGGAGGTCGATCCGGGTGAGGGATGCCGCCAATCCTCCCAACACACTGAGGGGCGATTTCAAATGGGATTCCACTTTGACCAATTCAAATTCCTCGGCGTCGATCCACATCCGTCCATGCAGTCGGGCGAGCAACCGGTCGGCCACCTCGCCGCTGTCCTTCGCCCCCGGCACCGGCTCGAAGCTCAACACCAGCGTCCGACGCCCGGCCACCATCTCCTCACCGGCTGATTCATAGACAAAACGCCGAACCAAGGCTTCGTCGAGAAAGTCCGGCCCACCCCGGCGGCCACGACGATGGGAAGTGTCCCGCTGATTCTCGTTTTCCCGCTTTTCGTCCGCCCGGGATTCCCGGGTCGATGGCTCGCGATCATCCAACCGGACCAGCACGGCCCGGGTCACACCGGCGAGATTGGTCACCGCATGTTCCCGGGTCTTACGTTCCAGCACTGCCGAATGGTCGTCCAATTCCTCGATCACCGTCCGGCGCGTGTAAGCCAAACCCCGGGACGGCTGCAGGTCCGCCACCTCCCGGCCGCGTGCGATCAGGCGCCGGATGATTTCGTCGGCCGGGAGGTCCGCCGGGTCCGCCGCCCGGAGCAAGGAACCCAGCAGCAACAGTCCGACCCAAAGCCCCAAGGGGCGACGGTTGAAAAACCGATGGGAAAGTTTCATCCGATGAGAGCCATACCCGACGTCACTGCCGCAGTGGGATCAATCGGTCAGGCACTCGCCCAACCGGCGCCGGTATTCGGCCCGCGCATGGTCAAATGCAGCGACCGCTTCGCCGTGTTCCGCACCGGTATAAAGTCGTTCCTTGGATTTCCAACATTGTTCCACCCCATCCAGACACCACTGGACGCTCCGGCGCGACGCCCGGATCGGACGGCCGCCGACTTCCACGAAGAACGGGTTGGTGTGCGAACTCGGCAGGATGCGCAGGGCGTACCAACCGCTCCGTTCGACCGGGACGTCGAAGGCGATCTCGCGCACGGAACCGTCGGCCACCCAATTTGTCCGCGCCACGACCACCCCGTTGGCGATCAATTCCAGCGGCACCTCCCGGGACACCCCGATCCGCGCCCGTTCCAGATGCCAATAAGGCTTGTCCGAATAGGGCTTCTGTTGCAGGGACGGGTTGGGCTCGTCCTCCAGTCGGGCGCCGACCCGCGCGGTGAAGCGCATCCGGCCCGGTCCCGCCAGTTTAACTTCGCTCTCCGCGCCACCCACCAAGTGTCCGTCCGCCTTGAAATCCATCAGGTGACTGAACCCATCGCTGACATAATTGCGTCCCTCGCGAATCCCCTCGCACCAATCCTCATAGGTCCACTTTCCGCCCAATTTGACATAGCTCCGGCCGAGGCCCACGCGTTCGCCATAAATGCAGGGAAAATCGGTCTCGCCGCTGATCCGCGTGCGATAACCCGCGTTCAACGTGTGATACCACATGTTCAATTCCCACACCGAGGGGGTGTCCACCATCGAGAGGAAATCCACCGCCGGCACCGTCCGTCCGCCGGGCCCGGGCACCTCATGGGTCACGTCGACCACATATTCATTGGCGCCAATCCCATCATAAGGCGGCACGATATAATTGGGCAGGTCGCGGGTCGGGACTTCCAATCCCCAGCCACTGTGCGCCGGCCCCACCAATGCCCCCTGCCGTTTCGCCCATTTCAAGGTGTTCAACCCGAGCTTCGGCCAGTGGTTCTTTGATTCGCCACCCGGATAGATCTGGTCCTTCAACCGCAGCAGGCACAGGTGCCCCGATTCGTGCGATCCGAACCCGCTCACCTCCACGTCGTAGCGTAGCAGATACGGGAACCTCGAGACCGGGTCATCCACGCCGCGAAAAAACTGTTTCTGATAATCGAAGCACGGACCCCAGGTGAGGTTCGCACCGACCTTCAGATCCTCCCCCAGCACGTGGCGCATCATGTCCTCCGCCAATACGCCTTCGGTCGGCTTGTTATAATGGGCGCAACCCGCGGCATGGATGTGATGATCCCCGGAAATCCATCCGGAAAGAGATGGGTCAATCCAACGCCGGACCTGGAACGTCCATTCCGTCGCGTCCGGCCCGACTTTCAATGTCCGCTTTTCCGCAATCGACTCGGGCCCGCGCCGGAACTCGACGCTGTAGGTGCCGTCGGGAAGCCGGAGCGTCTCGCCGTCCGCGCGGTACACCTGCGGATGAAAGAAGAAATCCGGGGCCAACCGTTTGGCCGGGGCCGGGAACACATGACCCTGCCCATCGGTGATCCGCAGGGCCCCGGTGGTTGGAGCCCCGTTTTCGTCCCGGATCTTGAGCCCGACCGGTCGTGCGGGATCGCAGGTGAACAACACGTCAACGTCACTGCGGAATCCGAGGTCCTGGGTTCCCTGGCCGACATTGAAGGAAAGCTTCGCCTCGCGCCGACCCGCATCCCGCGCATAAAGCTGGATCACGCGATACTCCAGCGGCAGCCCCCCCAATTCCCGGCGCATCGGCTGCCCATTGAAGAATTCAACCGCCAACCAACGATCCCCGACCTCGGCGGCGGGCGATTCGTGCAGTCGGCCGCCCTGGGGACTGGTGACGCGGAGTTCCGCGGTGGTGCCCGACTCGTTGTGAACCTTCACCAGGAAGGTCCGCCATCCCGCCTCCACCAGTCGCGGCGCAGCCTCGCCGGACTGCACCTTGACGCGCATCTCCGGGTTGATGTCCACCGCCAGCAGGACGTGCGCATCGAGCACCCCCTGGAGTTTTGCGGCGGCCAATTGGGGATCGGTCTCGGCGAAAGCCCCGTCGAGCGTGGCCTTTTCACCGGCACCGAGCGGGGCTCCCACCATTTCCAAGGCGTCCACCACGCGTCGCACCTGCGCCCGCACGGGTTGGATTTCGGGCACGGGGACGAGCGGAACGGCGGCGGAGACCCAACCGGCAACGCCCGCGGAGAGAAGGGAGATCAAGGCCGTTTTCATGGGGAACAATCGACATCCTGCCCATGCCAAGCCGGCAGGCGAGCCCAAATCAGAGCGATGCCGGCCAAGCCCGGCTTGCCGCCGACCCACGGTTCGCGGATGATCCGGACGAACTCCGTTCCGTCACATGCTCACCCCATCATTCCGTTCCCTCGGACGGCTCGTGCCCGCCGCCCTTCTGGCTTGGTGCCTCGTCGCGGACTCCCACGCTGCCGACACCAACGAACCTGTCCGCGGCCCGTTTTGGTCCGGGACGATCATGCGTTCGAAAGATCAGGCCGCCGCGATGAAGGGCCTGGCGATCACGCTCGGCCCCGATCGCCGCAGCCATGTCATCTACGATCTCGACACGCTCCGGGTCTCGGTGGCGTGGGCGGGACAATTCCTGGAATTCGGCAACACGCTGACCAAGATCGAATGGCCGCCGCCCCCCAGCGTGAAGGGCGACGTCGCCTTCGAGACCGCCAACGGGGCCGGTTGGGCCGATGCCCACGGATCCCTCACCGACCCCCGGGCGCGCCATCAAGGACCCCTGCCCAAGGACTGGGTCCATTATGAAGGCCTTTCCGTGAACGGCGACCAGGTCGTGCTGCGTTACAACGTCAACGGGACGCCCGTGCTCGAACTCCCGTCCGGTGCGGAATCCGGTGGCCAACCGGTCTTCATCCGGACCCTTCAATTCGAGAAATCCTCAGGCCCTTGCACGCTGGTGCTCGCCACCGGTGTCGCCGGCACGACCTCCGCCGATTTCAGCGGCACCGCCGGGCCCGCCACGTTTGCGCTGGCCAACGGAAAAAACCTGACGCTCACCGGAACCGAAATTCCCAAGGGTGCGCGACTCGAATCCACCGCCGAGGGCGCCTTGGTGCTGAAATTGATCAAAGTCCCCGCCAATCGCCCGTTCCGGATCGCCCTGTCCCCGGGCACGCTCTCCGCGGACACCGCCTCCAAATCCAAACCCACCGACCTCCGTCCCCTGCTCAAGGGCGGACCGGCCCGCTGGACCGCCGCCATCACCACGCAGGGCAAGGTGGGAACCGAAGAGGGACCGTATGCCGTGGACACCATCACCGAGCCGTTCCCCAACGTTTATAACACCCGCACCTTCTGGGGTGGCTTCGATTTCCTTCCCGACGGCCGCGCAGTGATCTGCGCCTTCCACGGTGACGTGTGGATTGTGTCCGGCCTCGACAAATCGCTGTCGGAACTGAAATGGAAACGGTTCGCGTCGGGCCTGTTCCAACCCCTCGGCGTCAAGGTGGTGAAGGGTCAGATTTATGTCGCCGGACGTGACCAGATCACCCGGTTGCGCGATGTGAACGGGGACGGCGAGGCCGATGCCTACGACAACTTCAACAACGACACGGTCGTCACCCCGAATTACCACGAGTTCGTTCTCGATCTCCACACCGATTCGAAAGGCAATTTCTATTATGCCAAGGGCGCGCCGTGGGAACCGAGTGTCACGTCGCCCCATCAAGGGACCCTGATCAAGGTGTCCCGGGACGGCAAGAAACTCGAGGTCGTCGCCACCGGTCTCCGCGCACCGAACGGCATGACGGTCGGGCCTGACGATACGATCCTCGTGAGCGACAACCAGGGGCATTGGATGCCGTCGTCGAAGCTGAACCTGGTCAAGCCCGGCGCCTTTCTCGGCATGGTGCCGTCGGCGCAACGGGAACTGGCGCTGCGTTATCCGGACGGCCGCGAGATCCACGTGAATCCCAGCGACCCGGACGTTCGCGCGCAGAATCAATTGAAGGGCTGGGAAGCCGCGATGCCGATCCCGACGGCGTACGACGAGCCGATCTGCTGGCTGCCGATGCGCTGGGACAATTCGAGCGGCGGCCAGGTCTATGTGACCAGTGACAAATGGGGCCCATGGAAAGGGGCACCGCTGTTCCTGAGCTATGGGAAATGCCTGCTCTACGGCGTCATGTGGGACGAGATCGACGGGACCGTGCAGGCTTCCATGGTGCCGTTCGGTCTCAAATTCCAGAGCGGCGTCATGCGCGCCCGATTCAATCCGAAGGACGGGCAGCTCTATGTCTGCGGCCTCAAGGGCTGGCAGAATGCCGCGTCACGGGACGGTGGTTTCTATCGCGTGCGCCATACCGGACAACCGGTGCACATGCCGGTGAAGGCGCATGTCGCGAAGAACGGCATCCAACTCACCTTTGCCACCGCATTGGACCGCAAATCTGCGGAGGACACAGCCGGCTATGCGGTCGAATTATGGAATTATAAGTATAGCGGCGCATATGGTTCCCCGGAGTTTTCCGTCAAGGTCCCGGGCAAGGTCGCGCATGACAAGTTGGAGGTGAAATCCTCCCATCTTTCCGCGGATGGCCGCCGATTGTTCTTGGAGGTCGAGGGCTTGGAGAAGGCCGATCAATGGAGCCTCAAGTATGCCGTCACCGCCGCTGACGGCGCGGAAATGCGCTCGGAGGTCATCGGCACGATCCGCAAACTCGGACCGGAAATTGCGGTTTGGAAGTGATCCGTGGGAGACGACGGCAGGAGACTCGATTCCCTGCCGTCGCACCGCCCTGTCCACCCAGGCCGAAGATGAACAGGAGCCAGCAGAGAGCGCAGAGGTTCGTTTCTCTGCTACCTCCGCTTCCTCCTGTTCAAATCCCGCCGGGTCCCGCGGGGCCAGTTACGTTTACTTGGCGGCGCCGGTGTTCGTCGCGGGCCGGACGGGAAGGGTGACGGTCGTGGTGACGGTCGCGGCCGGGTTGGTGGCCGGAGCCATCAGGCCCGTCGCGGCGAGCGGGGCGGGAACCGTCGCGGTGGTGGCCGTCTTGAGCCGGGTGTTGATCCCGCCATTGCGCCTGCGGGATTCGCTCGCCGTCATGATGGCGATCACGAAACAAAGGAGCAGAAAGATGCCCGCGCACCATTTGGTGATGTTGGACAGGGCGGTCCCGCTGCCGGCCCCGAACAGTGCCGCCGTCGACTCGGCCCCGAAGGCGGCGGTGATGCCGGCTTCCTTCTTGGGCAGTTGAACGAGGATAAGAAGCCCGAGAAAAAGGGCGATCACCACCAATACGAGGGTGAGAAGATCAATGGCCAGTTGCATGAGATGAGCGTCCGCAGGATTGGAGTCAGATCGAATTCTTGATCAGGTCGACAAAGCCCTTGGCATCCAGCGACGCGCCGCCGACCAGGGCGCCATCGATGTCCGGTTGACCCATGAGTTCGCGGGCGTTGGACGCCTTCACGGAACCTCCGTACTGGATCCGCACCCGGCGGGCAACCGCGTCGCCATGCATTCCGGCGATGACCTTGCGGATGAAAGCGTGCACTTCCTGCGCCTGGGCGGAGGTGGCGGTCTTGCCGGTGCCGATGGCCCAGACGGGTTCGTAGGCGACAATCGTGACCTCGACCTGGTCGGCGGTCAGGCCCGCCAGGGAGCCGTGCACCTGCTTTTCGACCACGGAATTGGTGATCCCGGCCTCGCGTTCATGGAGCGTTTCGCCCACGCACAGGATCGGGATCAGGCTGGCGGCATGCGCTGCCGCGGCCTTGCGGGCGACCAACGCATCGGATTCGTTCTGGTACTGGCGACGCTCGCTATGGCCCAGGATGACGTACCGGACGGACAGGTCCCGGAGCATACCGGCGGCCACCTCCCCGGTGTAGGCGCCATACCCACTTTCGCCCATGTTTTGGGCACCCACGCGGATGTTGGAGTCCGGCGTCGCCTTGGACACGGCATCCAAGGCGGTGAAGGCCGGACACACCACGATGTCGACCTCCTTCACGGCGGCCAACTCGCGCTTCAAGTCCGTCACCAGAGCCACAGACTCGGCGACAGTCTTGTTGCACTTCCAGTTTCCCGCGATGATCAGTTTCCGGTCTTTTTCCATGCTAAATAGAGCGCGGAGCCTACCGATGGCCCCCGGGGCGTCAAAGGGGTTTTTCAGTCGCGGGCCGGAACACGGGCTGATCACAGGCCAATCCGGCCCGCGCCGCGCGGAAGAATTCCTGCAGACCTTCGGCCGTCGGCGCGTCGGGAATCAGGCTGGTGAACCCGGGATCACCGGCGGACGGCGGACGGTCGCAGAACGCCGCCAATGCCCCGGCACTGGCCTCGGACCCAAGCCCGGCCCGCACGAAGGCATCCTGATAGTCGGCCAGTGTGAACCCGTGATCCCGGACCAGCACGTGGAGATCAAACCAATCCCGCAACCGCGGCCGGCCGAGGGTCAGCAACGCCGTGACCGCAAAGAGCTCCCGCAACGTCGCCACCCGCAGCGGCGCCCGGGGTTGGGCCGGGAACAGGAGCCGCGCCAAGGATTCGTCCGGCGTGAAAAAAGTCACCCGTACCGTTTTCCCGGCCAGATAGTTCTGGCGATGGTCGGCGGCCGTGGGTTCAACGGAGGCGACGTCGGGAGGTTCCCAGGCGGAACCCGCCGCCCGGACCGCCGTCGCCAATTGGTCCAGTTGCGGCCGGGGCAATCGCTCGCCCACCCACGCCATGATCAGGTCGTCACTGACCCGATGGTGCAGCACCAATGCCAACGCGGAACCCCCGACCAAGGCGAAGCCGTTCAAGGACGGCTGCACCCGGAGGAACTCCCACGTCCTTTCGGTATCCGGTCTCAGCACAAGAAATCTGCCCCCCTGGCGTCCGATCAGGACGCGACCCCAACTGACGGGACCCTAACGGGATCGTGCCCCAGCGCAACGTCCCCGGGAATCACCGACTTTTCCCGTCTGGCCGCCCGGCCCCGTCATTTGTCGTCCAGCGCGGTCACGCCCGGAAGCGCGATCCCTTCGAGAAACTCCAACGAGGCCCCGCCGCCCGTGCTCATGAAGGTCACCTGGTCGCCAATGTCGGCCTTCTTCACGGCTTTCACGCTGTCGCCACCACCAATGATCGACTTGGTCCCGTGATTCTTGGTCGCGTCCGCCAAGGCCCGGGCCACCGCCACCGTCCCGGTCGCAAACCGCGCATCCTCGAACATGCCCATCGGCCCGTTCCACAGGACCGTGCCCGCCCCGGCGATCACCTTGGCGTATTCTGCCGCGGTTTTCGGCCCGATATCGAATCCCTCGGCATCGTCGGGAATGTCTCCCTCCACCACGCGCGGATCCTGGAGGTCGAAAATCGGCCGGCCCTTCTTGTTCACCTTGTCGGTGGGGACCAGCGTGGCAATCACGGTGTCGACCGGCAGATGAAAGCCGACGCCGCGGGACTTGGCCTTCGCCTCGGCGCTCAGGGCGGTGCCCGTGTGATCCTTCTCCACCAGCGATTTCCCGGTGCGCCCGCCGTGCGCGAGCTTGAAGGTGTAGGCCAT
>JANYCC010000202.1 GCA_025360495.1 Verrucomicrobiota bacterium
CCCGATTCGAAGTAGCCCGGCGCGGTCTGTTTTGGTAGGGCGAGGTTCCACCCGAGCCGCTTGGAGGTCCGTGGCGGAGGCAGTGCCGAGATGTGCCCCCCGGCCGTTGGGCCCGCCTGGGATTCTGATTCTCCTCAACCCCGGCCGGTGCCGCCCATGCCGGCGACTCCCAAGAGCAGCCAGGGAAGAACTCCCAACGGATCGGGTCGGGGGAGGATCCGACGCTTATCGATCCACCACGGAGTAAGGAGCCACTGGAGCACAACCGCACCGACCGCAACGCAGGCCCATTCGGTCCAGAAACGTCCCGGATTTGGAAGGCTTGGGGGACGCCAGAACGATTCACCGATCTTCCAAGCGGCCGCCGCCAGTGCGGTCGTGAGTCCGGGGAGCGTCCACCCGGGCGGACCGGTTCGGAACCGCAGGATTTCCCGGGCCACGATCCGGGAACCCGGTCCGGCGATGATCGCGACGGTGGCGGCGTTCAGGAACAGGGGAGTGTTTGGCCAACGGAGTCCCGCCAGGCTGAAGGCCGCAGCAACGCCGAGGCCGCCAGGGATAAGGCCGACGGCGGCGAGGTTTTGGAGGGGCAACCGCAAGGCTTCGGAGGCCAGGACGGTGCCGGCCATCAGCAGCAACAACAGCGTCGGGGACGGATGGGGGAGACCGGGAATCCCATTTCCGAAGACCTGCACCGCGAGGATCAGGAAACCGGCGAGGAGCAAGGCATTGCGGAACACCGGGGAGCCCGATGGCGCGCAAAGGCCAGGAGGGGACGCAGGACACCCGGTGGACACATCCCCAGTGCGCCCCGGGGAAAGGATGAAGTCAATGGGATGCGCCGGGGGGGGACGGAGAATTGATGATTGGAGATCGGAGATTGGAGATTGCCAATTGGGGAGTTCGCCCCTGCGCCGGCTCCGAAATCCGCCCAATCATCAATGAACAATCGCCAATCCAAAATCATCAATGTCCCCACCGTCCGTAACCCTTTCGTTGCATCGCACCGGTTCGCGGAGGTATCCTTCCACGGTGAAATCCGCGTATGAATTGGCGATGGACCGACTCCAGAAGCAGGCGCCGGTCCGGTCCCTGACCGAGGCGCAAAAGGCGGAGTTGGCGGACTTGGATTCCCTCTACAAGGCCAAGGTCGCCGAGCGGGAGATCGGATTTGGCGACCGGATCATCTCGGCGGAGAGTGCCGGCGACTTCGCCAAGGCCGAGGAAGTCCGGGCTCAATTGACCATCGAGCGCCGGCGATTGGAGGAGGAACGGGAGATGAAGAAGGAACGCGTGCGCACCCACTGACCCCATGAAAACGCCCCAACTCCATGTGGATCCTGACAAGCTTCAGGCCTTCCTGGGCAAGGCCCTCAACGACATGGGGGCGGCCTTCCAGACGGCACTCATCATCATCGGGGACCGGTTGGGACTATATAAAGCGATGGCGGGTGCGGGCCCGCTCACGCCCGCACAATTGGCGGCCAAAACCGGCACGGACGAACGTTATATCCACGAATGGTTATGCGCCCATGCCGCGAGCGGTTATGTCGAGTATGACGGTGACACCGGGCGGTTCACCCTGCCGGACGAGCAGGCCCTGTTGCTGACGGTCGAAAACGGTCCCGCCTTTCTTCCGGCAGCCTATCAGGTCATCGCCTCCACGGTGCAGGATGAGCCGAAGATCCGGGAGGTTTTCAAGTCCGGGGCGGGGTTCGGTTGGCACGAGCACTGCCGGTGCCTGTTTGAAGGGACCGAACGTTTCTTCCGCCCCAGTTATGCGAACAACCTGGTGTCCTCCTGGATTCCCGCCTTGGAGGGCGTGGAGGCCCGGCTTCGGAGCGGCGGCCGGGTCGCCGATGTCGGTTGCGGGCATGGGGCCTCGACGATCCTGATGGCCATGGCTTATCCGCGTTCATCGTTCATCGGGTATGATTACCATCCGGAATCGGTGGAACGGGCGCGGACCGCAGCGTCCGAGGCGGGGGTGGACGACCGCGTGAGCTTTGAAATCGCCGCCTCGAAGGATTATCCCGGCCGGGAATTTGACCTGGTCACGTTCTTCGACTGCCTGCATGACATGGGCGATCCGACCGGTGCCGCAGCGCACGTGCTGAAGACGCTGAAACCCGATGGGAGTTGGATGATTGTCGAGCCCTTCGCGCAGGATCTGATCCAGGATAATCTGAATCCGGTCGGGCGGGTCTATTATGCCGCGTCCGCCGTGATCTGCACCCCGGCATCAAAGTCCCAGGAAGTGGGGTTGGCCTTGGGGGCGCAGGCAGGGGAACGGCGGTTGCGGGAGGTGGTGACGCGCGGTGGGTTCACCCGGTTCCGGCGGGCCACCGAGACGCCGTTCAATCTCGTTCTCGAAGCCCGGCCCTGATCCTGCGTAGCCGACGAGGTACGAGGCGGGCCCCGGGTGGCACCCGACCTCCGCCTCCTGACGTCAGCGGCTACCGATTCTCCGTACACAGAGGTGCGAGACGGACCTCGATGGCCACGAATGCAGTGGCCTCAAAAAACGCAAAAAGACGCAAAGACCGATGGAGCCCTTCCATTTCGGCTTGTCCCAAGTTTTGCGTCTTCTTGCGTTTATTGCGGCAAATCCGTCCGTGAGAATGGACCCCGGGCTGGCCTGGTGGGATCCGCCTCAGCACTTCGTCGGCTACGATTCGTGCCGGGTTGATTCTTTGCTTCTCCTTTCCGTCCTGCTCCCGGTATAAGCGGTGCAAATCCTTGGCAACCCGTGACAACCCGTGAAATCCTGAGGCTGGGTGCGCTGGCCTGGGCGCTGGTCGCGCCGATGATCATCTCCCGTGCGGCCGGCGTGGGACCCCCTTCGGTCACCCTTTCCCCGGCAGACTTCGCACGAGTTCCGGCGGAGGCGCGGATGCGGATGTATTGGCGGGTGTTCGGTCCGGCGTGGACCCGACCGGAGATCGATTCCCAATTGGAATCCCTCCGCGATGCCCGGGTGGGTGGCGTCGTGGTGTACTTCATGTACCCGGTGGCGCTCGATGAACCCGCGCGGGGGATTCACAACCAGCGGTTTCTCTCCCCGGAGTTCCTCGACACCTTCGGTTATGCCGCCCGGAAGGCGAAATCCTTGGGTCTGCGGTTCAGTGTCGCCGGGGGCACGGGTTGGCCCTTTGGGGGACCCTCGGTCAAAGTGTCCGATTCCGCACAGCGCCTCCATCGGGTGGTGGTTTCGTCCAGGGCTCCCGGACAACCCGTTTCCCGGCCCTCGGCGCCGGCCGGGGAAAGGTTGGTGGCCCTCTTCGCCGACGGTCGTGAGGTGGGGGAAACCGCACCGCCGGAAGGTGCCGGCAAAACGGCGGGTTCCGAGGTCGCCGAATATGAACTCTATACGGCGGGGCCCACGTCGATGCGGGTCAAGCGACCGGCTTGGGGGGCGGAGGGACTCGTGGTGGACCATTATAAAAGCGAGCCGTTGGAAGCCTATCTGGAGGCCGTCGTCCAACCGATGCTCCGGGCCGCCCCGGGCCAGATCGAATCGGTGTTCTGCGACAGCTTGGAAGTCTATGGATCGGATTGGACGGAAGATTTTCCGGGGCAATTCCAGGGACGACGGGGTTACGATCTGCTCCCCCAATTGCCCGGCCTGTTCTCGACGACGGCCTCCGCGGGACCCGATCTCCGTTTTGATTTTTGGAGGACGCTCTCCGAATTGACGGAGGAACGTTTCACGGTTCGTTTGTCCGAATGGCTCCATCATCGGGACGTGAAGCTGGAAATGGAGGCTTATGGCACGCCACCGAACCCGCTGACGGCTGCGGGGAGCATCGATGTGCCCACCGGGGAGCAGTATGAATGGAAGGGTTTTTCCCTCTCACGCCTGGCCGCCAGCGGAGCCCATCTGGCCAGGAAACAAATCATCGGCGCCGAGGCCTGGACCTGGACCGGGTTGCCCAACCGTCTGGGTGACAGCCTCAGTGACCTGAAGCTGGCCAGCGACCTGCATTTCCTGGCCGGCGTCAATGAGTTGACCGGGGTGGATTTCGCGTATTCGCCGCGGGGGGCGGGCGCTCCCGGGTGGCTGCCTTATTACGGCCCGGTGATGAACCAGAACAATCCGCAATGGGCGTTCTTTCCCCAATTGGTGGATTATGTGAACCGCTGCCAGTGGCTTCTGCGCCAGGGGAGATCGGTCGCGGACGTGGCGGTCTATCTTCCCGTGGAGGATGCCTTTGCCTCCGGGCCGGTCGACCAGATGCCGTTGGGCTTCCTCCTGCGCGACCATTTTGCATCCGGGGAAAAAACCGGTGAATTCGGCCTGAAAACAGCCTTGCGGCATGAGTCGGACCTGCTCCACACCCTGATCACCCGCGGATTCAATTATGATGGCATCGACTTCTTCACGCTGAACCGGGCGGTTTCCCTTCAGGACGGAAAGCTCGGGGTGGGGGATGGCCGCTACTCGATCCTCATCCTGCCAAACCTGGCGGGAATGGATGCCGACGCGCTGGAGGAGGTGTCGAAGTTTTGCCGGGCGGGCGGGACGGTGATCGCCACCCAACGGCTGCCCGGGCGGGGTTATGGATATAAGACATCGGGACGGACCGACGCCGTGGGGAAACTGATCCTGGAAATGTTCGGGCCGGTCACCGGGGCCGCGACGGATCGGGTCGTCTCACGGCGTCATGGTCACGGTCGGACTTATTTTCTGCCGGATGAGAAGGAATCCCTGGTCGGCGTGCTGAAACAACTGGATCCGGACGTGGTCCTGGAACCGCACCAACCGGACGTCAGCTTCGTCCATCGCCAGACCGGGTCCCAGCATGTCTATTTCCTGGCCAATGTCGCGGAGCAACCGGTGTCGTTCCGGGCCTCGTTCCGGGTGGGACATGCCGGGCCGAACGTGTGGAACCCGATGGATGGCAGCGTCCGTCCGGCGGAGTCGTTCACTTATACCGCGGGCCACACGTCGGTGCCCCTCATGCTCCCGGCCCGGGGCTCGACCTTCGTGGTGTTCGGACCAGAGCAACGTCCGCCGGCCAGTCTCCGGAAGCCGGTGGAACTGTCCCCCCCGACCCACACCACGCCGTTGGATATTCGCTGGGCCGTGACCTTTGATGGGCCGGAGGCGCCCGCACCCCGGGAAGCCACCGAACTCGCCTCGTGGACGTCCTGGCCCGGGGGTAAGTTTTTCTCCGGGCGTGCGGTTTACCAGGGGACTTTCAAATTCAGCGGTCCATTGCCCCGGAAGGCGATCCTGCGGTTTGATTCGGTGCATGAGGCGGCCGCCGTGGGGTTGAACGGCCAGGATGCCGGAGTCGTTTGGACCCCGCCTTATGAGGTGGACATCACCCGGATGTTGCGCCCGGGAACCAACCTGTTGGCGATCGTGGTGGCCAACCTTCCGGTGAATCGGTTCCTGGGTTTGCCGGAGGAGGACCTGGCCCCGCTCCGCCGTGTCTATGGCGAGCGCTTTCCCGCCCCGTCCGAGAAGAAGACGGTGACGGGTCCGGCGGCGTCGGGATTGATCGGGCGGGTGAGATTGGCGATCTCGCCGGAGTGAGACCGGAGGTTTGTCTAAGCCAGTTCGTCCATCCGGGCCTGCAGCGCGCGGAGATCCAGGAGGAATTCATCGGCGGTCTGGTACCGGTTCGTCACGATCGGATCGCAAGCGCGCAACAACAGGGAATGAAACTCGGCGATCCGTGTCCCGTCCGGAATGCCCGCCGGCGGATGGGGAAACTTGGGGAAATTCTGCACCGGATGCCCGGTGGCGGCGACATAGAGGAGCCGGCCGAGGCTGAATAGATCGGCGGACGGCGCCCCCGGTCCTTCCGGTGGCATATAACCGTGGGTGCCGACAAAGGTGATCTCGCTCCCCGGGGTGGCGATGCGCGTGACGAGGCCGACGTCGGCGAGTTTGGGCCGGCCATGGACAAAGATGATGTTGGCGGGTTTGAGATCGCGGTGGACCAGCCCCCGACCATGGAGAAATGCCAGTGATTCAGTGATCGCGATGGCCACCCCGACCAGTTCGCGGAACGGGAGTCCGCCCCGCCGTTCAATGTCGTTGCCCAGGTTGCGCGGGGAGTAGCTGTTGGGCGCGATTTCAGATCCCC
>JANYCC010000278.1 GCA_025360495.1 Verrucomicrobiota bacterium
CGCCGCCAATTCCTTCGCCTCCGCAAGATCGAACGTCGCCGGCTTGTCGCTCAACACATGAAACCCGCTCTCCAACGCGAGCTTGGCCGGCGGAAAATGCATGTGGTTCGGCGTGACGATCGAGACGAAATCCATCCGTTCACCCAACGGCAGCGCCGCTTCCGACCGGATCATTTCCTCAAAGGTCCCGTAACAACGGCCGGCCGGGAGGAAGAAATCAGCCCCGCTCGCCTTCGATCGCTCGGGGTCGGACGAGAACGCGCCGCAGACAAGTTCGATCTGTTGGTCGAGGGCCGCGGCGATGCGATGGACGGCGCCGATGAAGGCGCCTCGTCCGCCGCCGACCATGCCATAACGGATTTTTCGGCTCATAAGAGTGGGATGGGTGCGTTGCTGCTGAGGAACACGGTGACCGGGGGCTTATAGGTGGGGTCGGGAACGGGGTCAACCGCGGGGTCGGGAATCCCCGACTTCCGGCTTTCGCCCCGGACGGCGTCCCCCTATGTTCCCGCTGTCTTTGGAAGAACATCTAACGGCGCGGGCGGGCTTTGGCCCGCCGGTCACGGCCCGGCCCTGACCACCGCGCACCGGGTCATGCTGGTCCATCTGCTCAAGTCGAAGATCCACCGTGCCACGGTCACCGCCGCCAGCGTTGACTATGAGGGCAGCCTCACCATCGCCGAAGATCTCATCGAACAGGCCGGTCTGCTGCCCTTCGAACGCATCCTCTGCAGCAACCTGGCCAATGGCGCCCGCTGGGAGACCTACGTCATCCAGGGGCCCCGCGATTCCGGCACGATCGAACTCAATGGCGCCGTCGCCCACCTCGGCAAGCCCGGTGACCGTATCACCATCATGGCCTTCACCGAGGTCGACGTCGCCGCCGCCGCCCACTGGAAACCCCGGGTCATCGTCCTCGGTCCCGGGAATCGCATCGCCCTCCAACGCGGCCAATGACCGGGCCGCCCAAACCCCAACCCTCATGCCGACCTTCACCGCCGCCCAGATCGCCGAACGCCTCGACGCCCAAGTCGTCGGCGATCCCGACCTCGTCCTGCATGGTTTCGCCCCCGCCGATTCCGCGCGTCCCGGCGACCTCACCTTCGCCGAAAACGAGTCTTACTATGCCCGCGCCCGCCAGAGCCTGGCTTCCGCAATCCTCGTCGCCGAAAACTTCCCGGCCGACGGCAAGACCCTCATTCGCGTCGCCAGCGCCCGCGTCGCCTTCGCCCAGATCCTTCCCCTGTTCTTCCCGGAGGCCCACTTCGCCCCGGGCATCCATCCCTCGGCGGTGGTCGCCCCTTCCGCCCACATCGATCCGGCCGCCCACGTCGGACCCCATTGTTATGTCGGCGAACGTTGCCGCATCGGGCCCGGCGTGGTCCTCATCACCCATGTCGCCGTGGGGGACGACTGCACCATTGGCGAGGACAGCCGTCTTTTCCCCCACGTCACCCTTTACCAGCGCACCTCTCTCGGCCGACGGGTCCGCATCCATGCCGGCACCGTCATCGGGGCCGATGGCTTTGGCTACGTTTTCGACAATGGGGAACACCGCAAGGTCCCCCAAGTCGGACAGGTCATCATCCACGATGACGTCGAGATCGGCGCCAACACCACGATCGATCGCGCGGCCTTGGGTGCCACGGTCATCGGGCGTGGCACCAAGATCGACAACCTCGTCCAGATCGCCCACAACGTGACCCTGGGCGAACATTGCATCATTGTCGCCCAGGTCGGCATCGCCGGTTCCACCAAGATCGGCAATTTTGTCACCGTGGCGGGCCAGGCCGGTATCGCCGGACACCTCCGGATCGGCGACAAGGTCACCCTTGCCGCCCAATCCGGCGTGATGCACCACATCCCCGAGGGCCAGAAATGGATGGGTTCGCCCGCCCAACCCGACCGCGTCAACAAGCGCCAGTTGCTGGCCATCGAACGCCTGCCCGATCTGTTGCGCCGGGTCCACGAACTCGAGCGCCGGCTCGGCGATCGCCCGTGAAACTCATCTCGTGGAACGTCAACGGACTCCGTTCCGTCCTGCGCAAGAACTTCCTCGAATATCTCGCCTCCGAGGATCCGGACATCCTTTGCGTCCAGGAAACCAAGGCCACCCCCGATGACGTCGAACAACTCTGGCCGTCCACCTATACGACGCATTGGGATTGGGCGGCGAAGAAGGGCTATTCCGGCACCGCGATCTTTTCCCGCAAGCGTCCCCTCAACGTCACCCGGGGGATCGGCCTGCCCCCGCACGATTCCGAAGGCCGCGTGGTCACCGCCGAGTTTGCGGACTTCTTTCTGGTCAACGTTTATGTGCCGAATTCCCAGCGCGAACTGGCCCGATTGCCTTACCGCCTGGAGTGGGATCGCGATTTCCTCAAGTATCTCCTCGGGCTCCAACTCCGAAAGCCCGTCGTCATCTGCGGTGACCTGAACGTCGCCCACACCGAGATCGACCTGGCCAATCCCAAGGCCAACGTCCGCAACCACGGTTTCACCCCGGAGGAACGCGCCGGTTTCGACGCCTTGGTGAAGGAGGGGTTCATTGACACTTTCCGCGAATTCGAGCGCGGCGGCGGCCATTACACGTGGTGGAGTCCGATGTCCGGGGCCCGCGCACGGAATGTGGGTTGGCGCATCGATTACTTCCTCGTCTCCGCCTCGCTGCGCCCCCGCCTCCGTCACGCCTTCATCCGCCCCGCCATCACCGGGTCCGACCATTGCCCCGTCGGCATCGAGTTGAATCCGTAGAATCGCCGCGAGACTTCGCCCGAACCTCCGTCCAAGCCGTTCCCCCGGACCGCTGTCGGAAGCTTCTGGGTCGATCGCCCGGTGAATTCTTGCTTGGCCCCGGCCCCCGCCGGCGGCACAACATCGGGGACCGCCATGAAGACTTTGTCCTTGTCCCGCCATTCCTGCCGCGCCCTCCTGTTGGCCGCCCTGGCCACCCCGCTGCTCGTGCACGCCGCCACCGGCATCGGGGCCAAGCCCTTGCGCGGGGCCGAGGTGATGTTCGATGGCACCCGCGCGATGCTGGACGAAAAATGGACCTATTGGGAAGGACCCGGGTTCAAGTCGTCCCTTCCCATCAAGTGGAAGATCGTCGAGGACCCCGTCAACAAGGGCACCGTGATGATGACCGATGATCCCGTCGCGGCGGGCGGGAAATATGGCACGGCGGACGTGGTGACCAAGAAGGCGTACCGGGATTTCCGGGCGCACGTTGAGTTCCTGATCATGAAGCCCGGCGGCAACAGCGGCGTGTACCTTCAGAACCGCTATGAGATCCAGGTGTTCGATGGCGACAAAACCAAGCACGGGATGGGGGCCGTCATCAATGAGAGTGAATCACCCTACCAATATTATAAAGGCCTGGGGAAATGGAATGCCTATGACATCAATTTCCGCGCCGCACGGTTCCAAGGCGGCAAGCTCACCGAGAAACCGCTCGTGACGATGTATTTCAACGGGGTAAAAGTGCACACCAACCAGCCCATCAACCAGGTTTGGGGCGGCCCGAATTCCGGGATCGACGGCGGCAACAACGGCGGAAAGGGAATCACCGACATCCCGGGCGGACTCAAGCTCCAATGCGAGGGACATGATGTCCGTTACCGCAACATCTGGATCAAGGAGATCGACCTGAAGAAGCCGGACACGGATTTCAAGAAGTAAGGCCGCCTTCGGAGGGACGAGTTACACGAGTCCGAAATCCCCAATCCTAAGTCCCAAGTCCCAAGTCCCAAGTCCAATCCCAAGGTGCGGCGCCAGTCTGCGGCGCGACCGTTCCGATCGGCTCCGGTTCGGTCAGGAGAGTTCCTTGACCATCCGGACCACGGGTAGGCCCAGGCCGCCGGGAAGCGCGATTTCATATCGCTCCGTGACCTTGTAACCGGACGCGGCATACAGCGGTTCGCCGGTCAGGGTGGCGACGATCTCCACCTTTCGGAATCCCGCCGCGACGATCGCCCGCTCGCTTTCCACCAGAAGCGTCCGTCCGATGCCGCGGCGTGCCCAGGCCGGGTGGACGAAAAACGCGCGCACCCGCGCTGCATCGTTCCGGGGATCCAGTTCAGCGTCGGGCGCGCTCCGGCCGCGGTCCCCTCCGCACTGGGATTGACGCCGGCTCCATCCGCCGCACCCGATGAACTCCGCGCCGGCCACCACGACGAAGTAAGTGCCATCCCGAATCAGTTGACGGTCGACGGCAAACACGGTGCCCAAGGCTGCCTCCCTTTGTTCAAGGGTATATTGGCAGGCTTGCAATGTCCGCACGGAAAGGGGGATGAGCCCTTCCAAGGCGGGGACATCCGCCTCTCTTGCAACACGCAGAATCCAGACCGGTGCGGGCATGGATCGGTTCCCGGATTCAGGAATGCCCGGATTCCGGCCGGTGCATCCACCCGTATAAGGTGCCGGCCACGGTGCCCACAAAGAACCCTGTTGAGCCCGTGATCAATCCATAGAGGGGGCCCATGTTATTTGAGGGTGAGAAGATCATGGGCCCCACGAACCCGACCAAAAAACTGGGCGCACCCAGGGCGACCCCACCCAGGAGTGAACATTTCAGCAACTGCCGGACTGCCGGCACCTGGCCTTGCACCGCAAAGCACCAGCACAACGACGCCAGGGTGGCCGGCGCCATGACCACCGCCGCCGTCCAAAACGGATGCGAATCCGGGGCGGAACCCGAGGGTGCCCCGACCGCCTCGGGCTGCATAAGGGTTCTTAGAAGGAACAGGGTGAGTGCTGACGTGGCCAGCGCCACCATCGCGGCAAGGATCCGCCTCGTCCGCCACACTGCGGCGGCGGCTTCGGTGTTCACGGGCGGTTTCATAATCAATTCGGAAGGTTTCAATCGGCAGGATTCTGTCGCCGGCGTTCCTTGGGGGCGTCCGCGGGGCATCGGATCGGGCCCGGTGCGAAGATTGGCCCCTCCCAATCCGTCGGGCAATCCTCAAGGCGATGTCTGCCTCCTGATGAATTTCCCACCTTCTCAACGCTCCGCAAAAGGACTTCTAACCCCGATTCTCCCTGCCTGTCGGGATCGAAGCCTTCGGAGAGTGCTGCGGAGTTCGACCCCCATCGCGCGGGCCGAAGGGAGTGTCTTCCCCGCGACCAGGAGTCGGTTCTGGAAATCATCAAAGCCGATGAATCGGAGGTTCGCGAATTCCTCGGACATTCGGGACTCCACCTGCTTCCAAGTGTCGCCCCGTGAAAGGAGCAGATTGAACAGGGCGATGCCGTCCGGGCGAAGTCTCCTCCGAATCAGGGTTGGCAATACTTCCCACGAAACGGCGGGCTTGAACACGTCCCCGTCGGCGGGGATCGACAGGTCGTCCAGTAACATTCCGAAGTTTGGGCGTTGCCGCCCCAGCCAGGTCACGGCATCGGCATGGTGCCAATGCACGCGATGGGACCAATGAGGACAATGCTGCTGGAAAAGTTCATAGCTCGGCCGATCAAGATCGACCGAATCGAAAGGGGAATCCATCCCAAGGGCGACGAGGGGTGCCACCATTCCGCCGCCGGCGAAGCCCAAAATGCCAATCCGGCCCGGCGGATTGAGGATCGCAACCAGCGCCGCCAGGACATCGAAAACGCTGTGGGTCGGTCCCGGCGTCGTCCGCACCTCGCTGATCACCACCCCGTGCTGGCTGAGCCGGAATCCGTGGCGGGTGGGCACAATGTCCAAGGCCGACCCGTGCATCCCTTGGCGGATGGAGCCTTGGATGCCACCGATCTCCGCAGATCGGACCGACGCGCCAGCGCGCCTCATCCGATCCAGCGGGCGATGCCGAATGCGGCGGCGGCGGCGAGACCGCCGATGACGGTCGTTTGCAATGCGCCTCGAAGTACGGGGACGCCGGTGAATCGGGCCTTGATCCCTCCGAATACCGCGAGCGAAATCAGCGTGACCACAATGGAAAGTCGCAGGGCGCCCGCGGTCGTGTGCTCCAACATATAAGCACTGAGCGGGATGAGTCCGCCGATGACATAGGACGCGGCGATCGTCAGGGCGCTCCTCCATGCCCGGCCGGGCTCCGGTGGTTCCAAGCCCAATTCAAACCGCATCATGAACGCCAACCAATCCTTGGGCCGCCTGCGGAGCGACTCGACAACGGTCGCGCTTTCCGCCGTGGTCAGGCCGTACGCTTCAAACACTTCGCGCACTTCCTCCGCCTCGATATCGGGAACGGTCTCGATCTCCAACAATTCCCGCGCCACTTCACTTTCATAATGTTCCGCGTCGCTGCGGGCGGCCAGGTAACCACCGAGCCCCATCGCAATGGAGCCTGCCGCAATCTCCGCGAAACCGGCCGTCACGATGAGATGGGTCTCTTGGATGGCACCCGTCAAGCCGGCGGCGAGGGCGAACGGCACTGTCAAACCGTCTGACATCCCGATGATGACGTCCCGTACGGCTTCGCCCGCAGTGAAATGCTCTTCGGTATGTGGGGTCCGTGCCATGGTTGAAGAATTCGCCGCAATACACCGGACTTCCCGACTTCAGGAAGCCCGACCGAGTTGCTTGAGATCCCGTCAACCCAAGACGCAACTTGATGATGCATAATGGAGCGACAGAAGGTCGAGGTCCATACTGATTCCCAGGAGGGCCCGTCGACGGTTACGATCCGCTGATCTTAGACCTGCGGAATTGTGGATTCTTCCGATGGGTCGCCAACTCTCACCCGAACACCCCGACGCGCAGGTCCCGCAGGGCATATAATTCCCCGTCCACACCCTTCAGGCGGCGCGCCCCGTCCTTCCTCTTCTCCCCGAACCGCGCCCGTTCCGCCTGGAAGATCTCCTCCACGAACTCCCGGCCCCCGAACACGAACCCATCGCTGAAATACCGCACCCGGCACCGCAGGTAATCCCGCAAGGGCAACCGG
>JANYCC010000280.1 GCA_025360495.1 Verrucomicrobiota bacterium
TGATCCTCGCCCCGGTCGTGCTCCATTATATAAAACTCGAAGCCTCCCGCGTCCCCGTCCGCGATCCGATCCGCCCCTTCCCGACCGTCACCTGAGCGTCAGCACAAAGGCCAGCAGGTCGGCGGCATCCTTTTCCGCCAGGCTTTCCAACAACCCCTCGGGCATGATCGAGCCCCGTTGGAACCCGGCCCACTTCAAGTCGGCCCGCGGGAACCGTTGATCCTCCGAATTCGGCTGCCGGAGGGTCACTGAGGCGCCGTCCTGTGCCGCCAGGAATCCCTCGACGACCTCGCCCGTCCGGGTCTCGACCCGGAAGCGCCGATACCCCGCCTCCATCGCCGCATTCGGGGTGAGCACATTGCGCAACACCGCCTCGAGCCCGTTCGCACCCCCGCCATCCAAGGCTGGCCCGATATGGCCACCCTGTCCTTTCAAAGAATGGCAGACTCCGCAGATCGCATTGAAGACCTCCCGCCCTCGTCCCGTGTCGCCCCCGCGCGCTGCGATCGCACGATACTTGGCGAACCGTTCCCCCAGCAGACGGGTCTCCGCCTCGGTTTGCAATGGTGGCAGATCCTGGGTGCGTTCGATCCGCGCCGCACCTTGGAGCCGGCCCCATTCCCCGCCGTGCCCATGGTACCGCAGCCCTGACGTTCCTGGTGGCAACGCCACGTTCGCCGTCGCCCGGATCTCGTCCGGCGTCCGGCACCCGGTCCATACCCGGTACTCGGCCAGGTCCGCTGCGGTCCCGCCCGGCACCGTGGACGCCCCGATGTTGAGATGCTCGAACACCTGTGTGTCCAGGACGGTTCCGGTCCGGTCCAATTCGCCATTCATATATAATCGGAACCGGCCCTCCGCATCGCGTGTCACCGCCACATGCGTCCATGATTCCGGTGCGATCGGCTTGGAGGCGACCACGACATCATGGTGTCCGCCGCCCACCCACGCGCGCAAATGGCTGTCATAGAAATTCAGGTCGAGGGCCGGGCCGCCCAGCAGCGAATCCTGGTTGTCGATGCCCGGTTCCAGCCGGATCCAGCATTCCACCGTGAACGCGCCCTCCAGTCGAAGATCGGTCGCCACCCCGTCGGGATCCGCGCCGGTGAGCCGCAGGACGGGTTGGAACAGCGCCCCGATCTGGCCGCGCAATTGGCGCACGACGGCGTCCTCGGGGAGCACCGCCCCCAATTTGTCGAGGAGATAGGCGTCAAGATCGTCGCGGGCGATGGCTCCGGATTGGATCGCGGCGACGAGTTGGCGCGCACTTCCCGGCGAACCGGCAAGACGATCGGCAGCCGGTCTCCGCATCGCGGCGGGCAACACCGGCCAGAGCTCCAACAGGGCTGCGGTCGCCGCGTCGGAACGGGCGGCGGCCAAAGTCGTGACGGCCTCGCGCCGGACCGGGTCGCTTCCCGTGGCGGCCAGTTGGCGGAGCAGGTCGACCGGCGCGGCACCGGTCTCACGCAAGGCGCGCAAGGCCGCCACCTGACGTTCCGAAGAAGCCTTGGCACCGGTGGCGGCCTGGATCAGTTCGGGGTCCAGGCCGGCCAGATGGAAGCCGGCCGCCACCTTGACGAGCAGGTCCACATTGGCATCGGAGGGTTGGCTGGCGACCAGGTTCCGGGCGGCTTCGGTGAGCAGCGGGGCCAGTTCGGCGATACCCTGGAGCCGGCCGCGTTGTTCATATAATAATTGCAGCGAACCCGGGATCGCTAGGGCTGCCACGAGGGCCTGGCGGGCCGCGGGTTCACCGGGTACGGCCGCCACCAACAACAGTTCTTCAACGGTCAATGCCCGTTCCAACGACGGCAGGGCACGGGCCAGGCGGCGGGCGCCTTCCACGCCGCCCAGGCTGACCGCCCCGAAGGCGCGGGCTTCGGCAGTGAGCACGGAATCGGTCCGGTCGAGCAAGCGGGTCAGGGAAGCGGGGTGGCGCTCAAGAATCACGCGGACGAGATAACGTTCGAAATCCCGGAAATACCGGGGTGCCTTGCTCCAGTCCCCGGCGGGCGCCGTGGTCGCTGTGTACAGGAGTTGTTGGAGGGCTTCCTGCCGCAGCACGGTGTGGGCCGGTTCGTCCGGGGTGCGGTCGAGCACCTTCCCGAGGGAACGAATGCCCTCCTGGCGGACCAACCGGTCGGGATCGGTGAGGGCCCCACTCAGCACGCCGGTGCGCGCCCCGGTGACCACCTCGGAAATCAGCTCGGGGGCGGCGTCACTGTCGGCCAGAGCCCGGAACATTTCCTTCCGGAGCGACCGCTGGCGCGTGGTGAGAAGCAACCCGGCCAGCCGCGCCGGTTCCAATCTCCCGATCCCTTCCAACGACCACAGGCAACGGAGGCGCAGATCGGTGGGTTGGGCCGGGTCGGCGAGCCAGGCCGCCAGCTGCGGGGCGAGTTCCACGGCCTGGCGGTCGGTGATTTCCTGCCACGCCGCATTGACCTCCCAGGTGTCGGCCGCGCGGAGATGCGCCGGCAGTTCCGCGGCAGCCACGTGCGCAAGGTCGGGCACCTCGGTCCGGTGCGGTTGGGTCTGGTGGCGCACCCGCCAGATCCGGCCGCGGGTCTTGTCCCGGTCCGGATGGTTCCGTGGCACCTCGTTGTGAGAGATCACGGCATTATACCAATCGATGATATAAAGACAGCCGTCCGGTCCGAAGGCGGTCGCGACGGGCCGGAACCACGGATCGCTGCTCAGGACGAAATCCGGCAGATGCTCGAGTTGCCAACCGTTGCCATAATGATCCTCCGCCCCGGGAGCCCCGCCGCGATGGAGCCGGATGGCCTGGATCTTCCGGGTGATCGGGTTGGCGACAAAGAAGACGTCACGCCACGGACCGGGAAAACTGTCGCCGCCTTCGCTGAGCGCGAGCCCGCTGAGACCGGTCCCGCCCATCTCCATCTCCCCCGTCTTCGGAAACGGCGGGGCATAGGGTCGCGGGACATCGTCGCCGCACAACGGATACGAACCGCCCTCCAGGAAGGGCATCATCGGCCAACCCTGGTCATTCGCCTCCTGGATGAAAACCTCGCCGTGACGGTCGAGGACCAGTCCCCAGATGTTGCACGGCCCCCAGCCGATGATCTCGAAACGGCTCCCGTCGGGCTTGAACCGCGCCAGTTTGGTCTTGTTATAATCGATCACCCGACCTTCGCCGGTTTTCACCTTCGAATTGTTGAACGCCCCCTGCGCCAACAGGATCCAGCCGCCCGGCGCCCGCGTGAACTGGTGCGGGAACAGATGCGAATCCTCGACCCCGAACCCGGTCAGGATCGGGTCATGACGGTCGGCCTTCCCGTCGCCGTCGGTGTCCTTATATAATCGGACCTCGGTGCCATATTGGGCGAAGGCGCCGTCGCGATAGGGCAGGACGCCCAGCGGCATCGCCATCCCTTCGGCGAAGGTGCGCGCCTTTTGCCGGCCCGGTTGGGTCGGCGTGTCGAACACAATCAGGCGGTCGCGGCCGCCGCGCGCGAACAACGCCTTGGATTCGGCCGGGGTCTCATTCGCATCGATCGGATATTCGAGCGCGGTGCCCGTCCACAGGCGCCCGGAGTGGTCGAAGGTGAGGGCGACGTATTTTCCGCCGTCGGGTTCCGCCGCGACCAGTTCCACCTCGAACCCGGGTGGCACGCTGAACGAATGCTGCTGTTCCTCGGGGGAGAGGGGCGACGGATGCGGTGCGGTCGGGGGCGCGGGCGCCCCGGAAAGGCGCGGGAGGACGGGCAGGGTTTCCAGGGTGATGTTGCGGAACGACGCCTCGGCCGCGCCCCCGCCATGGACCTGGAAACCGAGTCGACCGCTGAGGATGATCGCGGGATCGGGTTCGAAATAATCGATGCCCTCGACGCCGTTGATCCAGGTGGTGATGCGGGGGCCGTCGGCACGGATCACATAATCATTCCATTCATTGCGTTTGAGGACGGTTTCCAGGGATCCCATGTCGGACCAGGCCAGGGTGCGGTTGCGGCGCGACTCGTCATAGAGGCTGGCCCACCAGGTCGGGTCGCCGAGATCGCACTGGTAGCCGGCCATCTCGGAATTGTTGGGGACGCGTTCGCTGCGGATCTGCACGCCGCTGTTGATGAAGCCGGAGGCACCGGTGAGCTTGAACTGGAGGCGGAGAACGAAATTGGTGAAGCGCCGGGTGGTGGCCAGGAATTCGTTTTCCTTCACGGTCTCGGTGAGCGAACCCCCGACTATGAGGCCGTCGCGGGCGTGCCAGAGCTTCATCTCGCCGTCCCAACCGTCGAGGGTGCGGCCGTCGAAAAGGGATTCGACAGGCCCGATCGGCGGGGGTGGCCCGGGCAGTGCGGCGACCGCGGCGAGGGCGGGGAGGAGCAGGGCGAATAACGCCGACAACAGGCGCGGGAATGGCATGGGGAAAGGTTGTCCGCGGGGGCAAGGGTGTCACGGGGATCTTCGGTGGGGGGAAGTGTCATCGGGTCCGGGGACAATCGGCGTGTTCGAATTCACGCTGCGTCTCCGCCGGCGCGACAGCGTCATGGAGCGCGCCAGTCCCCTGGCGCTTTGGAACGGTGTGCGCTTTGGAACGGTGCGTTGATCCCGCCCGGCGCCACGATCGGAAGCCCGGTCCCGGTGGAAAGCGGCAGAGGACTACCGCACTCCAAGACGGCAAGCGCGTTCGCATGGTGTGGTGTGATGTGTGGCCATCCCACTTTGTTGGAATGGCGCCGGGCGATCGTCTTTCCCGGGCACCCGCATTCCCGGCGTCGTGCCTTGTGGAAACCCCAGGGATTGTTAACATCTGACGGTGCGGGTGGCTCCGCATTCCCCGTAAGCACCACGCCCTTTGATCTCCTTGATATCCCACTCCTCATGACCCCCCCATCTCCCGAAACCCCTTCACCCCATCTGCTCTCACCCTTTGATCTTCGTGGACTGGCCTTGCGCAACCGTGTGGTCATGTCCCCGCTGACCCGTGCCCGGGCGGGAAGTGAACGGGTGCCGAACGACCTGATGGTGGAGTATTATGTTCAACGCGCCTCGGCAGGTTTGATCATCACCGAGGCGACGGTGGTCTCCGAACAGGGCATTGGCTGGGTCGATTCCCCGGGACTTTACAACGATGCCCAGCAGGCCGGCTGGAAAAAGATCGTGGACGCGCTGCATGCCCGGGGCACCCCGGTGTTCCTGCAGCTATGGCATTGCGGGCGGGCCTCCCATAGCAGCTTTCACGGGGGGCAACCGGCAGTGTCCGCCTCGGCCATCCAGCTCAAGGGCGACTCCGTCCACACGCCGCTGGGCAAGCTGCCTTATGAGACGCCGCGCGCGCTGGAAACGGATGAAATCGCAGGCGTGGTCGGGGATTATCGGCGTTCGGCGGAACGTGCGAAGGCCGCCGGGTTCGACGGTGTGGAGATCCATGCGGCCAACGGCTACCTGATTGATCAGTTCCTCCAGTCCAAGACGAATCAGCGAACCGATCAGTATGGCGGCAGCCTGGAGAACCGGTTCCGTTTCCTGAAGGAGATTGTCGGGGCCATCCTCACCGTGTGGCCGGCGGAAAGGGTGGGGGTGCATCTGTCGCCCAACGGTGCCTTCAATGACATGGGTTCGCCGGATTTCCGGGAGACTTTCACCTATGCCGCCGCGCAATTGGATCCGTTCGGGCTGGGATACCTGCACCTGGTGGACGGGCTGGCATTCGGATTTCACGAGCAGGGCCAACCGATGACCCTCGCCGAGTTCCGCGCCGTGTTTGGCGGGCCGTTGATGGGAAATTGCGGTTATACGCAGGAGACGGCGGAACGGGCGATTGCGTCCGGTCAGGCGGACCTGATCGCCTTCGGTCGGCCTTTCCTGAGCAATCCGGACCTGGTCGAGCGGTTCACCAACGGGTGGGAATTGAATCCGCCGGCGGACATGAAAGTATGGTCGGCTCCGGACGCGAAGGGTTACACCGATTTCCCGTTTCATACGGCGATTGCGTCGTAGCAGCGCATGGGAATGCGCCGTGGCCGCCACTCCGCCCCCGCAGGACTCGGATGGGAATTGAACAGGAGCACGCAGAGGTCGCAGAGAAAACGAACCTCTGCGATCTCTGCTGCCTCCTGCTCAGGTCTGGCTCACGGCCCCGGAACCAACCGGAAGAACTCGCCGGGCAGGGCGAACGGAATCGTCACCGGCGGCGCGGTTGCGATCGTCTGCCAATCGGGCGTGGCCAGGGAAACCGTGCGTTGGAGAACGAAACCCGCGGGCCACGACGACAACGTCATCCCGGTGGCACCCGGCGCAAAGGGCGTGAAGGTCAGCACCGGCGGTTGGGACGTGCCACCGTCCACCACGCGCAGGGGCGCCGGTTCCGAGGTCTCGCTGTAGCCCCGGTAGGTCACCACGCACCGATAAACACCGGCGTCCGCGGCGGTGACGGTGGGGATTGTCAGGAGGGCGGAGGTCTGGCCCGGGAGATTCACGCCGTCCTTCTGCCATTGATAATTACCGGCAGGCACAAAGAAGGTCGTCAAAGTTTGGAATGTGGCCGATGCCGTTCCGCCCGAGATCCCGAAGGTGCCGGTCGCACAACAGCCGTCGGCATCCGCGATGTCATAGTGCAGGTCGAAGGTCCCACCCACGGTCAGTCCGAGCGTGGCGGAATTCAGCCCGAAAAACTTGTTGAGGAACAGATCGCTAAGTTCGGGAGTGATCGCTGTCGGGAACCAGGTTCCCTGGTGAAGCCCGAGAACACCGGTCCCGGCAAATGCATAAGTGCCGGCAGTCGCCCCGCCGGCGAACGAGGCCGTGAAGGTGCCGCCCAGGGGGAACCGCGGCGACGATGTCTGCGTGATGACGAACGCCAGTTGTTTGCCCACGAAGGCCCCGGGGCGGGTGGCGGCGACATCGATGGCGGTCCCCGTCAGCACCGCTCCGTTGAGGAGGACGATTTGCGGGGAGGGCTCCTGCCTGATTTGGAACGGCGGCGCCACCGTGATCGCACTCACGTCGCTGGAGGAGGACCCGAACGGGTTGGTGGCGACGCAATCCCACGCGCCGGAATCAGCCACGGTCGCATCGGTGAACTGGTGGAAATCGGCGGTCTCACCGGGCACCGGCAGCCCGTTGTGACGCCATTGGTAGGTGATGGGCCCGACCCCGGATGTCTTGACGCCGATGCGCACGGCGTCGCCGGTCTGCATCAGGTAGGATTCGATCGGTTGCTGGGTGAATTCGGGGGTCTGGAGCGACGCCGCGGATTGCTTGGTGAACCAGGCCGCGAAGACGGACCGGTCGCCGGCATAGCCATTGGGTGGAACGGTATGGTTGGCACCGAGCAACCGGAAGGCGTTGGCGAAGGATCCGAGCGCGTAGAGATCGCCGTTGTCTGCGACCGCATAGGAAGCGAGCGTCACGCTGTCAAAGGAAGGGTTGACGTTGGTGGTGGCGGCGAGAATCCGGCTGGAGACGAAATCACCGGCCGGGCCCCAGCGACCCATCCAAACGAGCTTGCGGTTGGTGCCGGGATTGAGCGTGCTGGCCCCGACCCGGGTGGCTCCGGTGCCACTGCCCAGCAGGAGCAATTCGCCGGCGCCATTGATCCCGATCTGGCGGAGCAGGGCGGTGTCGCCCGCCACGGAACCGGCCGCGTTGAAACTGGTGAGGAGAGTGCCGTCGGGGCCCCAGTGCTGGAGGGTGCGATCCCGCAGCGTCAGCTTCCACAGTTGGCCGCCCCGCAGGACGAGGGGATCGCCCTGGCCGGCGAGCCCGACCGTGGCTTTGATCCATTGCGGTTCGCCGGCGGTGCTGAGCTTCCCCAGCCATCCACCCGTAGACTGGAGTTGGAGGGTGCCGAATTGGATGGAGAAGGAAATCAGCCCGCTCACATAGAGCCCGCTGGCATCGGCCACGACGCTGTCGGCCTCGCAGGTGGAACGGTTGAACGTGTATTGCGTGAAGCTCTTCAGCAGGTGCGGCGTTCCGTCGGAGCCGATCTTGCCGAGGATCGCGGCCATGTAATCGTCCTCGAAGACACTGAGGTTGCCGAGATAGGAACGGCCCTGTTTGCCACCATTGCTGCCGACGAAAACGACGTCGTCATCCGCGGCGACGGTGAGGGAGCCGATGGCCGGGCCGGCGGCCTCGTACAGGCGATACCAGAGGCCGTGGCCGTCCGGGTCGAGTTTGGCGATGAAAACCTGTTGGTGGCCGTTGGGTCCGGTCACCGCGGAGTTGTTGGTCATCGGCAGGTCGCCGAGCGTGCCGGTGAAATGCAGGATCCCGGCGACATAGACATTGCCGGCCTTGTCCACGGCAATCGAACTGAGTGAGCCGAAATCCGGCTCGATATAGCGGACGGTCCACAGGCGTTGGCCGGCGTCGTTCCAACGCTCGACTCCCCGGGAATGGAGCACCACCGGGCCGCGGGGCGCGTCGGGGACGACCTTCAGCGCGGCATCGGGCCGGAACGGGTTGTCGGCATTGGAGAGAACATTGGGGGTGGTGGCGTTGGTGAGGACGAGCCATTGCGGACGGGCGGCATAAACGGTGACCTTGGCGACGGCACTGGTCGCGGAACCGAAGGCATTGTTGGCGACCAGTTGATAGTTCCCGGCGTCGGACGGGGTGAGGGCGGGGAAGGGCAGGGTCGTCGAGGTGGCATTGAAAACGGGATGGCCGTCCTGGAACCATTGGAGCGCGAGCGGGGGTTCGCCGGTGACCGACGCGTCCAGGCTCCCCGCGTTGCCCTCGACGGCGGCAAATCCCAACGGCTGTTGCGAGATCGACGGCTGGCTGATGACGGTGAGGGTGACGGGCGCGCTGGTCACCGAGCCGTTGGGGTTGGAAACGATGACGCGGTAGGGGCCGGCGTTGAGGCTGAAAGCCGCCGGAATATTATATAATCGTGCGTTGGAATCGGGGAGATCCGCCCCGTTGAACTGCCACCGGTAGGAAAGCGGCTCACTGCCGCTGGCGGTGACCGCGAACGTGGCCGGTTGGCCGGCGTTGACCGACAGCGGGGTGGGGTTGGCAGTCAGGATCGGCTGGGCCGGCGCGGCGTCGTTCAGCAACCGGACGAGGCCGTTTCGGACGATCACGGTCGGGGAAAACTGCAGGTAAAAGCCGATGGCGAGGATCTTCCCGGAACTCTCCAGGCCGAGCACCGACACATTGGCGGCG
>JANYCC010000329.1 GCA_025360495.1 Verrucomicrobiota bacterium
CGATCGGATGCGGGCGGAGGCGGACGGCATCGCTTTCCTTGCGTTTTTGTTCGACCCACATGTCGAGGAAATCCTTCGGGAAGACGTCGCCCTTGAGGAGGAACTCGTGGTCGGCCATCAGGCAATCGAGGGCTTCGCTGAGGCTCCCGGGCACCTTGGGGACCCGCGCCGCCTCCTCGGGGGGGAGTTCATAGATGTTCTTGTCGAGCGGTTCCCCGGGATCGATGCGGTTGATGACACCATCGAGTCCCGCCATGAGCAGGGCGGTGTAGGCGAGGTAGGGATTGGCGGCGGGATCGGGCGGGCGGTACTCGATGCGCTTGGCCTTGGGGGATTCGCTGAAGGTGGGGATGCGGACGGCGGCGGACCGGTTGCGGGCGCTATAGGCGAGGTTGACCGGCGCCTCATAGCCCGGGACCAGCCGTTTATAGGAATTGGTGGTGGGGTTGCAGAAGGCGCACAGGGCGCGCGCGTGCTTGAGGATGCCCCCGATATAATGCAAGGCCATCGGGCTCAGGCCGGCATATTCCTTGCCGGCGAACAACGGCTTGCCCTTGTTCCAGAGGGATTGGTGGGTGTGCATCCCCGAACCGTTGTCACCGAAAAGCGGTTTCGGCATGAACGTGACCGTCTTCCCATGGCGCCGGGCCACATTCTTGATGATGTACTTATATAACATCATCGTGTCGGCGGTCTTCACCAGCGTGTTGAACCGGAAGTCGATCTCCGCCTGCCCCGCCGTCGCCACCTCATGATGCTGGCGCTCCACCGTGATCCCCAGCTGTTCCATCAACAGGCACATCTCGGTGCGCAGGTCCTGCTGGGTGTCCGCGGGCGGCACCGGGAAATAGCCCTCCTTATGCCGGATCTTATACCCGAGGTTGCCGGTGTCCACCCCGCCGATCTCATCCCGGCCGCTGTTCCATGGGGCCTCCCCGCTGTCCACCTCATAAAAACAGCCGTTGGGCTGGTTGTCGAAACGGACGCTGTCAAAGATGAAGAACTCGGCCTCGGGCCCGAACACCGCGGTGTCGGCCAGCCCGGTGCTGCGCAGGTATTTCTCGCCACGCTGCGCAATCCCGCGCGGATCCCGGTCATAGGCCTCCTTGGTGCCCGTTTCCGCGATGGTGCAGGTGACCGAGAGCGTGGGCACCACGCAGAACGGATCCATGAAGGCGGTGGTCGGGTCCGGCATGGCGAGCATGTCCGACGCCTCGATGCTTTTCCAACCGCGGATCGACGAGCCATCGAATCCGAAACCCTCCTCGAAGACGGCCTCGGTGAGTTCACTGACGGGGACGGTGAAGTGTTGCCAGGTGCCAAAGGTGTCAACGAACTTGACGTCCACCATCCTGGCCCCGGATTTCTTCGCCAATGCAAGGACTTCTTTGGGTGTGCTCATGGGACCCCAGCATGGCCCCGGAATCGCCGGCGATTCAAGCGACAACCGGGCCCGGGACGCATCTTGCGCCGGGGGTTGGGAAGGTCGTCGGGAGGGTGAACAACAAAGGGTGCAAGGGGTGCAAAGAGAGATCCCTTTCGGAGGGGATTCACCCACGAAAACGGGCGCAGCCCAAAAGGACTGCGCCCGTCATGTCCGACCCAAAGACGCCTTACTTGCTGATGAACAGCATCTCCTCGTAAGTCGGAAGCGGCCAGAGATCGTCGGCCACGATGCCCTCGAGGAAGTCGGCGGCCTTGCGGACGTCGAGCATGATCGGGAGCACTTTGTTGCAGTAATGGGCGGTCTCGGCGACCAACCCGTCCACGTGATGCCCGCGTTCCTCCGCGAGCTTGGCGAGACCGAGCTTGAGATCGCTCAGGCCCTGCGTGATCTGTTCCAAGAGCACGGCGTCGGCCGCGACACCCGCCGCCTTGAGGGCGGCGACGTTCTGCGCGAGCTCGGTCTGATAGCGGGTGACGGCCGGGACGATCTTGGTCCAGGCGATCTCAATGACGAGGTTCGCCTCGACGTTGACGCTCTTGCAGTACTGCTCATAGGCGATGTCGCGACGGGCCTCGAGTTCGCGCTTGCTGAGCACCCCATATTTTTCGAAGGCGGCGACCGTCTCCTTGGAGGCGAGCACCGGCAGGGCGTCCAGCGTGGTCCGGAGGTTCGGCAAACCGCGTTTCGCGGCCTCCGCGTGCCATTCCTCGGAGTATCCGTTGCCGTTGAAGATGACGGCGCTGTGTTCCTTGGCGATCTCCGTGAGCACCGCCTGGACCGCGGCCTCGAACTTGCCTTTCGCGGCCTTCTCCAACTTCGTGGCGATGTAGTCCAGGGACTCCGCCATGATGGTGTTGAGGACGGCGAGCGGCGTGCCAATGCTCTGGTTGGACGCCACGGCCCGGTATTCGAACTTGTTGCCGGTGAAGGCAAAGGGCGACGTGCGGTTCCGATCCCCGGCGTCCTTCGGCAGGACGGGGAGCGTGTCGACACCCAGGTGCATGGTCCCGGATTTCTTCGACGATTTGGCGACGCCCTTCTTGAGCTGCTCGAACACGTCGGTCAACTGGTCCCCGAGGAAGATCGAGATGATCGCCGGGGGTGCCTCGTTGGCACCGAGACGGTGGTCATTGGAAGCGCTGGCAACCGCGGCCCGGAGCAATCCGGCGTGACGGTGGACGGCGCGGATGACCGCGGCGCAGAACACGAGGAACTGCATGTTCTCGTGCGGCGTGTGGCCGGGCTCCAACAGGTTGCCCTGCGTGGAATTGCCCAGCGACCAATTCAAGTGTTTCCCGGATCCGTTGACGCCGGCGAAGGGCTTTTCGTGGAGCAGGCACTCCAAGCCGTACTTCCGCGCCACCTTCTTCAGCAGGATCATGATCTGCTGCTGATGATCGGCGGCGACGTTGGCGTTCTCGTAGATCGGGGCGATCTCGTACTGGCTGGGCGCGACCTCGTTGTGGCGGGTCTTCACCGGGATGCCGAGCTTGTACATCTCGGACTCGCTCTCATGCATGAAGGCGAGCACCCGCTCCGGGATGACCCCGAAATACTGGTCCTCGAACTCCTGGCCCTTGGGCGGCTTGGCACCGAAGAGCGTCCGACCCGAGGACACCAAGTCCGGACGGGTGAGGAAGAAACTGCGGTCGATCAGGAAGTACTCCTGCTCGGGACCCGCGGTTGCGGTGACCATGGCGACGTTGGTGTGCCCGAACAGCTTCAGGATCCGGCGGGCCTGCTCATCCAGCGCCTTCATGGAGCGCAGGATCGGGGTTTTGACATCCAGCACCTCGCCCGTCCAGGACACGAAGGCGGTGGGGATGCAGAGGGTCACACCATTGGCGTTCTCCAAGAGGTAACACGGGCTGGTGACGTCCCAAGCCGTGTAACCGCGGGCCTCGAAGGTGGCCCGGATTCCACCGCTGGGGAACGACGACGCATCGGGTTCGCCTTGGATGAGCTGCTTGCCGGTGAACTCGGCCACCGCCCCGCCCCGGCCATCGGGCTCGAGGAAACTGTCATGCTTCTCCGCGGTGATCCCCGTCAGAGGCTGGAAAATATGGGCATAATGCGTGGCGCTGTGTTCCAACGCCCAGTCCTTGAGTGCGAGGGCGACCACGTCGGCGGTGGTCGGATCCAGGGGCGACCCGGTCTCGATGGTCTTCTTCAGCGACTTGTAGACGGCCTTGGGCAGACGGGCCTGCATGACCGTTTCGGTGAAGACGTTTCTGCCGAACAGGACGGCATTGTGACTGTCTTGGAAGTCCAGCGTGTTCGAGACGCGCTGGTAATTCGCGGCCGCGATGGCCGCCTGACGTGAAGGACTGGCGCTCATGATGTGATTCGGTAAGAAAGCGTCCCGATGTCGGGACGCGGGGTTCTAGAGATTCAGGACCGGGGTTTCAAACGTGTATTGTTCGCCAAGCCGCGCCCGGTTTCACAACCGGGCGCGGCGG
>JANYCC010000357.1 GCA_025360495.1 Verrucomicrobiota bacterium
ACGAACCTGTCGAATTCCCTGCCGTCCATGTCGACGGCGCCGACCCGCAGGGTGTCACCCTCGAAGCTCAACCGCGTATAATTATATCCGGCATAGAACTGGACACTGTCGGCCACATATCCATGGAGGTAATAGAGCGAGCCACCGCCGCCCCCCGTGAGCAGCGAATGCACCCCATCCTGCGGCAGGAACCGCTCGAAGTTATGGTCATGGCCCGCGAGCATGAGCTGGACCCCGTGCCGCCGCGCCAGGTCCGTCATCACCGGGCCGACCTCCTGCCAGTCGATGATGCCGTTGTGATCGACGTCGGTGAAACGGTGGTTGCCGGAACACGTCCGCGGATGATGGGTCACGAAGATCTTCCACGGCTTGGTGGTCGCGGCCAGGTCGGCATCCATCCACCGGTATTGGGCGGAGTTGGTCGTGAGCTTGTACTGGCTCACATAAGGCTGGTAACCCATCACGAAATGGACGTCCCCGGCATCAAAGGAATAATAGTTCTCGGGGATCGTGTTCGCCACCTTGTGCTCGGCCGCCGTCGTGTCATTCGTCGGCGACCGGATCACCGCCCGGAATGGATCCCAGCCGGCGATGAGATCGTGGTTGCCCCAGACAAACGCGAAGGGGGTGGAGGACATCTGATCCCGGTACACGCTCAGGAACCGCGTGTCGGTCAGTTCCCGCGTGAACATCGGGTAGATCACGTCGCCGAGATGCAGCACGAGGTCCGCTTTTTCGGAGGCGATCCGCCGACCGATCGCGAACTCACCTCCGGAGCCCGCCCCCGAATCCCCGAACACCGCCACCCGCAACGGACCCGAGGCCGGAAGCGTCCGGAAAGTGAACGTGTCCGAACGCACCGTCGCGTCGCCCGCCCCGGCCTCGACCGCATAATAATAGGTCTGCGCCGGCAACAAACCGGAGACGAGAACCTCATGGTTGGTGACCGCCAGTCCCTCGATCGGTTCCCCGGCGAAACTGTTGGATGGGCTGATCCACAGGCGACCCGGCCCGGCGACCGGCGTCCACCACAGGATCGTGGCGTGGTTTGAAGAAACATTCTGGATATAGGGTCCGCGCGTGAAGTCGGCCAGCAACTCAGGCACCAACACCGGCCGGTCCAGGTCCGAATCGGAGTGGACTTGGAACGTGAGCAGGTTGGTCCCCTCGAGCAGCAATCCCTGCGGCGGATCCAGCAGCAATTCCTCGGCGGCACCGGCCAACCGTGGAAGGGGCACGGTGTCGAACGGCACGGGCTGTCCGGGCGGTTCCAGGAAGCCGCGCCGCGCAATCTCCCTCCCGTTCAAGTGGGCCACAAAACCGTCCCGATAATCCACCCGCAGCACCAGGGTGCGGAACCGGTCCGCCTGGGTGACCACAAATTGATGGCGGAACAACATCGTGCGCCAGTCGCCGGACAGGCCCGCCACCAAGGTTTGTTCCCCATAAAAAGTGTCCCCAAACCCCGAGCGCCCCACCCTCCAATCCCCGTCGGGGAATCCGGACTGGTTCCACCCGGCCAATCCCGGCGCGGGCAACGACACGGGCGCATTGGTGAAACGCCACTCCTCGTCCAATCCCACCAGCACCTGCGACTGCGCCCAAAGGGCCGTCGTCATGAAAACGACGGAGAGCAGAAGGAGCAGGCGGCGCACAGTGACCAGAGTATGGCCGGAATCCGGGAGGTCAAACCCCCCGTCAGAGACTGCCCCCTTTCTTGACATTCCCATCGCCCCATGCGTTTTATGACTTCGCGTGCCGCGTCCCGTCCGACTGATTTCCACCGTGCTGCTGGCCCTTTCCCTGGGCCTGCACTGGACGGTGATGCAGTCTTTCGCCTGGGCCGGCATGCTGGTGCGGCGGGCCCAGACGGAAACCTTCGCGGTGGCACTGAAGACGACCTTCGACGGGCAGCACCCCTGCCAGGTCTGCAAGGCGGTCGCGGCGGGCAAGGCGGCCGAACGCCACGCCGAAGGCACTTCCTTCCTGCCCAAACTGGAGATCTGCAACGCGGTCACGATCGCGTGCTGGATCCAGCCTCCGTCCACCGCGCCCCTGCGGGTGTTCGAAAATGGGGTGCAGGACCGCGGCGATGACGCGCCCCCGCTCCCGCCTCCGCGATCCTGCTAGTCCGGCGGAACCGGCCCCGCTCCCCGCCCAGTTCGCCCGAGGTTCTGGCGTTGTTCCTTCCAGCGGTCGCACGCCGTCGTTTCCCACCCCCTCCCCACGCACCGTCCCTCACCGGCGGGCGTTCTCACTCCCCGCATTTTGCTTTGGTCCGTCCCGGTTTCCCATGTCCTCCCGAGTCTCCATCGGCCGTCCCACCACGGCCTTCACGCTCGTCGAATTGCTCGTGGTCATCGCGATCATCGCCATTCTCGCAGGACTGCTGCTGCCCGCCCTGGCCAGGGCGCAGGCCCGCGCCCGCGCCCTGGCATGCCTGTCGAATCTCAAACAGATCGGGTTCGGATGCGCGATGTACGCCGGCGACAACCGGGATGCGCTGCCCGAGACCTCGCATCAGGCGGCGTCCTGGATCGGCAAGCTTGCGGTCTATGGGCTCACCAATGTCTACCGTTGCCCGCTCGACACCAATCACGCCCGCCTGACGAGTTTCGCGATCAACGATTTCCTGACGCCCCATCCCTATGGCGCGCCCGAACTCGATTTCTCCCGGCTCACGGCGGTCCCGGCCGTTTCCGAAACCCTTCATCTGACCGAGGCGCGCGGGGATTACACCGGTTCGGATCATTTCCATTTCGCCGACCCACCCGACACCGGTTTCACCCCAAACGCCTTCGCCGCACAGGTCGCGACCGAACGTCATCGCGGCGGCGCCAACTACCTCTTCGCCGACGCCCATGTGGAGGGGTTGAAATGGACCCGGGCCAGGATTCTGCTCGGTCCACCGGTGACCCGTTTTGTCCGACCCGACGGCCAGGGCCCGACTCCTTGAATCTTATGAGACCAAAATATGATGTCCGTGTCCTCGCTGTACTCTTGTCAACCCTTCTGGTGAATGGCACTCAGGCCCATGAGCACCTGACCGCCGGCGCGAATTCCACAACGCCGGGTTCGCCGCTCATCTTCTCCAATGCCGCGGATTATTCCGCCGATTCCGGCCATGTGTTCGGACTCGATGCCGGCGATCCAGGCAGCCCTTACGACGGATATTATTTCACCAGCGACCTGGTCCTCGCCGCACTCGCTGCCACCCCGGATCTCGGCGGCCCCGATCCCCGCGCCGCCGCGTTGGGATCCCATATCGCGGCGGTGCTGGAAACCGTCTCGGGCCCCGCCGGCGGCAGCTTCGGCTTTTGGGAGACGGAGGTGGACGACGTGGACAGCACCCAACTCACCTGGAGCGTGCCGGTCGGGCTGACCGGCGGCACCCACTCCATTTCCGTCAGCGAAAATGACGGTTCGCCCGGGGCCGATCCTTACGGGCACAAACACGGGCGGATCTATAGCGTCACGCGACCGGGACTTTATAAAGTTGGATTGCGTTTTATGGACACCTCGACCAACGGCCCGGCCGGCGGTCCGATCCAGGCGCCGTCGGATCGGTTTTTCCTGTATCTCCAAGGCGGCGTCACGATCGCCTCCATCGCGACCACGGACGCCGGGATCACCCTGACGTTTGGGGCGCCGTCGAACCTGCCGGACAACGGGGCGGGTGCCGCGACCACCTACCAGGTTGAGTCCACACCGGCGCTGGGCACCCCGACCCACTGGCAATCGGTGGGGGACGCCGTGGTGGGCGATGATCTGCTCCACATCGTGACCGCGCCTTTCAGTGGGGACAGCGTCCTGTTCCGGTTGGTGGCGCGGTGACGGCGGGGATCCGGAGCCTCAGAACCGCAGAGCCTCAGCCCGAAACCTGAAGTCGGTTCACAGAAGAGAACAAAGAATGGCGAGGACGGACGGCACGATAGGCGACGACCGGTGCGCACCCCACCCGCCTGCTCAGGACACTTACGAGCCCGCAGATCCCCGGCACCGGTTGCGCCAATGGCAATGCCCTGACGCAAGCGACGGCGCACGCCACGCAGGCTCCCGGCATGTGATCCGAACTCGAAGGGATCATCGACCTGGACCGCTTCATGAGGTTAGGCATGGCCGCGCCGTGAAAGCACCCATTTCATATCCGTGCAACTGCGCCGTTCCGAGAATTCCAAGGCAGGGTAATACCCCATGCCAAAACAACCGCCACCAGGCCAGGATAATGGCTGTCATCCCTGCCAATGTCGGTGTCGGCATTCTCTCAAGCGCGCGTCCGCCAAGACGCCGCGAGCGAAAAACGGGATTATCAACGCTTCGCGGCTGCGGAGAGTGATGCTGCCACTCAGTGGGGAAGCCTGGACAACATGACCACCAAACGCCTTATCATTGTCGGCGGCGTCGCTGGCGGGGCCAGCGCGGCGGCCCGCGCGCGCCGATTGTCCGAGGACTGCGAGATCATCATGTTCGAACGTGGCCCGCATGTGTCGTTCGCCAACTGCGGACTGCCGTATTTTGTCGGGGGTGAAATCGCCGAGCAAGACACCCTGCTGCTGCAAACGCCCGAGAGTCTCAAGGCGCGTTTCAATTTGGACGTGCGTATCAACACCGAGGTCATCCGAATTGACACCACGGCCCCGCGTCTCAGGGTGCGCGAATTGGAAACCGGACGCGAAGGTGAAGAAGCCTATGATGCGCTGATTCTTTCCACCGGCGCATCGCCATTGAGGCCTCCCATCCCCGGAATTGAGCGAGCGAATCATTTCGTGGTGCGAAACATTCCCGACGTTGAACGCATCATGGCGTGGTCGAAAGGTTGCCATCGTTGTCGCGCCGTCGTGGTTGGCGGCGGTTACATCGGACTCGAAATGACCGAGCAACTGCGTCATCGCGGGTTCGACGTGACGGTGGTGGAAGCGTCGCCCCAGGTGATGACGCCCTTTGACCCGGAAATGGCTGCGTGGCTGCAAGCGGAGTTGCGGACCAATGGCGTTGTCCTGCATTTGAACGATCCCGTGGTTTCGTTTCAGCCGCCATCAGAGCTTGAGCCTGCCCGCGCCTCCATCGTGGTGCTGAAAAGCGGTCAACGAATACCCGCCGACTCGGTCGTGCTTGGGCTGGGTGTGAAACCAGAAGCGGGTCTGGCAAGGGATGCCGGTTTGGAAATCGGGAAACTCGGCGGTATCCGGGTCAACGAACATCTCCAGACCACCGACCCGCACATCTGGGCGGTGGGAGATGCCATCGAAGTGCGTGATGGCGTCACCGGTCAATGGGCGCTGATTCCGCTCGCTGGTCCGGCGAATCGCCAGGGCCGCATTGCCGCCGACAATATCCTTGGTCGTCCGTCCCGATATCAACAGACTTGGGGCACAGCCATCCTGCGATTGTTCAAGCTCACCGCTGGTTGCACGGGCGCAAGCGAGAAATCCCTTCGTCGTGCGGCGATTCCATTTCAGGCAATTCATCTTCACCCGGGCTCACACGCGGGCTATTACCCCGGCGCTGAACCCATCGCGCTGAAAATCCTGTTCGCGCCCGACACCGGCAAATTGCTCGGTGCGCAAGCCATAGGCCATGACGGCGTGGACAAACGCATCGATGTGCTCGCCACCGCGCTCCAGGCCGGGATGACCGTCGAGGACCTTGGTGGATTGGAACTCGCCTACGCGCCGCCTTACGGTTCGGCGAAAGACCCCGTCAACCTTGCCGGCATGGCTGCGCAAAACGCGCTCGATGGTTACGTTGCGCTCGCGCAGTGGAACGAAGTTGCGTCCCTCGATCCCAAAACGACGCTGCTGCTGGACGTCCGCCGACCCGACGAACGCGCATACGGCTTCATTCCCGGCTCGATCAACATTCCCTTGGATGAATTGCGGCAGCGCCTGGACGAGTTGCCGCGGGACCGCGAGATCATCGCGCATTGCCAGAGCGGCCAGCGCTCCTACAACGCGGTGCGCCTCCTGATCCAGAATGGTTTTCGCGCGCGCAACCTCACAGGTTCGTATCGCACCTGGAAAAACGCCCAATCCCAATGAAAGGTCGCGTCGCGTGAGACAATGGAGAGCCTGCCCCACAAACCGGTGACGGCGAAGGCGCCCGACATCGCCTCGGTGTCAATTCCCGACACACTCACTGCGCTTCATGTGAGCACCGAGACTGGTCTCACATCCGCTGAAGTGGAGGCACGACGGAAGGAAAATGGCTTCAACGAAGTGCCCGAAAAGAAGGGACACCCGGTCCTCGTATTCCTCGGCAGGTTCTGGGGTCTCTCCGCGTGGATGCTGGAATTGGTCATGGTTCTATCGGCGGTGCTCGGGAAATACTCCGATCTGGCGGTGGTGAGCGCGCTGCTGGTTGCCAATGCCATATTGAGTCTTATGCAAGAGCAACGGGCCGCTGGCGTGGTCGAGGCGTTGCGGCGACGGTTGCAGGTCAACGCTCGGGTGCGGCGTGAGTCGGGTTGGCAGGTTATCCCCTCTCGGGACTTGGTCCCCGGCGACATCATCCGTGTCCGTCCCGGTGATATCGTCCCGGCAGACGTGAAACTCCTCGCCGGAGCGTTGCGCATTGACCAGTCAGCCCTCACCGGTGAGTCGAAAGACGCCGACAAGGGACCCGGCGAAGTGCTCTCGTCGGGGTCGGTCGTCCGAAAGGGCGAAGGCGATGGCGTGGTGATCCTGACCGGGACGAAGACCTATTTCGGCCGCACCACGGAACTTGTGCAGGAGGCGCGTCCGAAACTTCACATCGAAGCGGTCGTCGCCAAGGTCGTCCGCCGGCTCTTCGTCATCGTTGGTGCGCTACTGACGATGGTGGTTGTCCTGTCGCTGATCCGCGGCGCACCGCTCCTCGAAATGGTTCCGCTCCTGTTGGTCTTATTGATGAGCGCGGTGCCGGTCGCCCTCCCGGTCATGTTCACGCTCAGCATGGCCGTCGGATCAAAAGAGTTGGCCAAGCGCGGCGTGCTGGTCACCCG
>JANYCC010000366.1 GCA_025360495.1 Verrucomicrobiota bacterium
AGTCAAGGCGGCCCGTTGCGTCCGCCGGGGTTGCGGATGTCCGAGGCGCTGGGTGAAGTGCGGAAATCATACACCCAAGATCATCGACTTCGGGATCGCGAAAGCCATCGGAGGTCGTCTCGCCGATCGGACAGTGTTCACGTTGCCGGAACAATTCATAGGGACGCCCGCCTATATGAGTCCTGAGCAGGCGGCGATGACGGGCCTGGACATCGATACGCGGAGCGACATCTATAGCCTGGGCGTCCTTCTCTATGAACTCTTGACGGGCAGGACCCCATTCGATCCGAGCGGAATGGGATCGGATCCATCCCGCCGGAGTTTTGGTTCCTGTCGGTCGGGTTGACGTCACGGTGCCTCCGCCCTTGGGGCGCATCTTCGCACTGCCCCGGCCCGGAATCCCAAGCGGCTCGGGTGGAACCTCGCCCTACCAAAACAGACCACGCCGGTGGCCACTTCTAATTGGTAGGGCGAGGCTCCGTCCGAGCCGCTTTGATGGCATCCATGGGGCTGTGCCAAGATACGCCCCCGCCCTTGGGAGGTGCTGAATTCCGGCTGACTTCGATTCCTTTTCAAGGTTGTCTGGGTGTTGAGGGGCCCACCTTGCATCCGACCCCGCACCGGTCACCCCGATGACCTATGACATCTGAAACCCATTGGAGACTGATAAGAGTGTTCTTGGACTTGAGCGCGGTCGCCTGCCTCGCGTTGAGCCGAGTCCATGCCGACAGGATCGACTGGCTCACCTCCCCGGTGGCCACGCCGTCCACCGTGGAATCCGTTGACGGTGGTGCGCGCCTGATCCTGGCCAACGGACTCATCAGCCGGACCTTCAAGACCGGGCCCGGTTTCGCCACGATCAGTTTCAAAAACCTGTCCAATGGGGCCGAATGTGTCCGTGCGGTCCGACCTGAGTCGGTCGTCACGCTGAATGGGATTCGGTGGGAGATCGGGGGTTTGAAAGGGCAACCCGACCAAAGCTATCTGGACCCCGCTTGGATCGCTTCCCTGACACCATCCACCAATGCCTTCCATTACGCCGGTCATCACCTCGGGAAGGTCGTGGCCCGCCACCCGTGGAAACCCCGGTTCGGCGCCGCACCCGTGGACTGGCCTCCGAAAGGTGTCCAACTCACCGTGGATTTTGCCCCGCCGGCCTCCGCAGAAGCCGCCTTCCAAGGTGTGACGGTGTCGGTTCACTATGAGATGTACGATGGCCTCCCGGTCCTGGCGAAATGGATCACGGTGTCGAACGCGGGACCGGCGGAGATCCTGGTGGGGAAGCTGGAAACTGAGGTCCTGGCCGTGACCCCGGATCAACGGGGACGGATGTTGCTGGACTGCGATGAGAGCCTGCCCGCGGCCGTGAACTGGGTCGAGGATCCGGAGTGGGTCACCTTTGTGCCGACCAATCCCGGCGAGGCGCGGTTCCGACCCTATACCCGGGACTTTCTGCTGCGCTGCGAGTATGCGCGGGGTCCGGCCGTCCCGATCGCGTCCGGGGGGAGTTTCACCTCGTTTCGCACGCATGAATTGCTTCTTGATGACGATGACCGGGAGCGGACCGGTCTGGCTCATCGTCGTATGTATCGGGCCCTCACCCCGCAGGTGACGGAGAACCCGATCTTCCTGCATCTCCGTGGCTCCGACTCGGTGTCCATACGCCGGGCGGTCGATCAATGTGCCGAAGTGGGGTTCGAGATGGTCATCCTGACTTTTTGGAGCGGGTTCAACATGGAGGACGAAGACCCGGCGTACATCGCGCGGATCAGGGCGGACTTTGATTATGCCCACCAAAAGGGGATCAGGATTGGCGGCTATATCCTTCTGTGCACCACCGCGTCCAAAGGTCCGGCCAACGACGCCATTGACCCGTCGACCGGCAAGCCCGATGGCAGCCTCTGCATGGGTTCGGCCTACACCGATGCCTATTTCGCAAAGCTTTACCGGTTCATGGATGCCACGGGCATGGATGTCCTCGAGACCGACGGCCCGTATCACGGATATGATTGCGCCTCCACGCAGCACAAGTATCACCGTGGATTGGAGGATTCCTGCCGGGTGCAGTGGGCGAAACAGCGCGAGTTCTACCGTGCCTGCCTGGATCGCGGCATTTATATCAATTCACCCGAATGGTATTTCTTCGAGGGGAGCAACAAGTATCCAATGGGTTATCGGGAAGGGAACTGGAGCCTGCCGCGCGAATTGCAGATCCTCATCGCGCGCCAGAACATCTACGACGGGACCTTCCACAAGACGCCCAGCATGGGTTGGATGATGCTGCCGCTGACGGAATATGGCGGGGGCGGACCCGGGGCGACCATCGAACCGCTGGCGGAGCATCTGGATGCCTATGAAGCCCATTTGGCGCAGAACTTTGGCAGCGGGGTCATCGCCTGTTATCGCGGACCGCGCCTGTTTGACACCGCCGCGACCAAGGCCGTCGTGAAAAAGTGGACGGACTTCTACAAGCAACACCGGGCCATCCTGGACTCGGACATCATCCATGTGCGACGTCCGGACGGGCGGGACATCGACTGCATGCTTCATGTGAACCCGGGCCTGAAGGAACGTGGCTTGGCGATGGTTTACAATCCGTTGGACCAGGCGGTGAAGCGGAGCCTGTCCCTCCCTTTATATTACACTGGCCTCACTGGGAAGGCCCGCATTCGCCGGGAGGACGGGCCCGGGGGGATTCACACCCTGGATGGGCGGTGCGGGACGGAACTGACGATTGAGCTGGGAGCGAAGAGCGTGACGTGGTTCGTCATTGAGGCGGCGGAATGAGGTGGCATCCCGGGGGATGGGGCTTTCATCCGCATTTCCGCCCTTCAAATGGATGCAAAAGGGGTGTATTCTTTCCGGAAATCATCACCCGGCTCACCCTCCCTCACGGAGCACGCCATGAATCTCAATTCCCGCCGCCAGTTCCTGCAACGCGCCACCACCTTCACCGCCGCGGCCGTCGCCTTCCCGCACGTTCGTGCCGCCGAGCCGGTTGTGCTCGGCCAGGGTACCCACCGATACCGCGTCGTACCCGGTTGGGGCGATCTCGGTGCCGACACCCCTGTCAATGACTGTCACGGTCTGGCCGTCGATCGGGAGGGGCACATCCTGCTGTTGACCAATGAGACCCGGAACAATGTCATCGTTTACGATCGACGCGGCCGCCTCGTGACCAAATGGGGGAATAGCTTCCCGGGGGCCCACGGTCTCTCACTCGTCGTCGAGGCCGGACGCGAAGTGCTCTTCATCACCGATCTCAACCGGCATCTCGTGGTCAAGGCGACCTTGGACGGCCGGATCCTCGAGGAATGGCGTTGGCCGGAATCCACGGGCAAGTATCCGAAGGAGGACGATTACCGGCCCTCCTGGACCCTGCATCTTCCCGACGGCGGATTCTTCGTCCTCGATGGCTATGGCCGGGATTATATCATGCACCACGGCCCGGACGGGAAACTCCGCCGGATCTTTGGCGGGGCCGAGGGTGGCATCGTGCATTGGGGACCCCATGGGGGCATGATCGATCGGCCGGCAGGGGCGGAGGACACCTTGTTGATCGCGATGAGCGACCAGCAGCATTTGCTGCGGCTTGCCACCGACGGACGGAAACTTGGACAGGTGGATCTGCCGGGAGGCAACCCGCGCCAGATCCGGCGTTACGGTGACCATTACTTCGTCGCCCATCTCGGTGACAACTGGCCCAAGGACAAGAACTGCCGGGGATTCGTCTCGGTGTTGGATGCGCAATCCCGGGTGATCTCAAACGTGGGCGGGACTCCGCCGGTGTATGGCGACGACGGCCGACTGCATTCCATGGCGCATCAGGAGGAAGTGTTCCGGCATCCGCACGATCTGGCGGTGGACGGCGAAGGCAGCCTGTATGTGGCCCAGTTCGCGTCCGGAAAGACCCCGCCGGTGAAGTTGGAGCGGGTGTGAACGGGAATCTGCCGCGGTGAGGTCAGGCCAGCATCAGGCCCTGCGACACAAAGACGGCGAAGTCCTTCCGATTGTTTGTGGCCAGGCTGGCACCGGCTGCGATTGCCGTGCCGGCGATCATCGCATCCACACGCAGACTCCGTTTGCGGCCGACGGCATTAAAGAGACGGGCGGCGGCAGCGGCGTGGGGTTCGTCAAACGGGATCGTCTGGGTGAGGAACGCCCTCATCGTGCTGATCTGCGCGGGAGTCACCGGACCGCACAGGAATTCATACCAGGCGGGCATGGGAGTGACGAGAGTCTCACCCGACTGTGTCCAGTTGATCAGTTCCCGACTCTCCTGACTGTCCGGGGCCAGCCCCAGGATCAGGTAGTTGGCGTCCAGGCAGATCATCGGCTTCTCCATTCCCGTCGATCCTTTCGAACTTCGGCAAGATAGGCCTGAGCGGTCTTGGGGGAGAGTCCGGAGCCGGAGTCATGCAACTGTCTCAGCATGGCCACCGGGTCGGGCTTCGGGGGCGGTGTCTCAGCCCCGGCCACGACCCGGCGGATGACCTCGGCTTGGGAAACCCGCCATAAAACGGCAAGGTGCCGGATGCGTTGGGTCGTCGCCGCGTCCAAGGCGAAGGTCGTCCGATGAATCATGGTTGCCATACCATCATGCATACCATACCTGTTTGAGAGGGTCAATGGTGAGGGATGCCCCATTGTGGCGAGGTGTTCCCAGACCTGAAAATAGAGACCGAGGATTACGAGAAGGCCGCCGCGTTCTACAATCGCTGCCGATCCGCCTCTATCGTGTGGATCAAGCCGACTGAGCCCGGTTAATCGTACGCCGAGGTGCGAGGCGGTTCCCTCACGGCCATGCGAGATCCGCCTCCTTACGTCGTTGGCTACAGGCACGGGGATCCGCCCCGTCACCCCGGCGGCTACGGACCGGTTGACACATCGTTTGTGTGGAATAGTGTGTGGCGTGGCAACGAACCTTCAGATCGACGACCGCCTGCTGGCCAAAGCACAGAAAGTGGGCGGATTCCGCACCAAAAAGGAGACGGTGAACGAGGCCCTGGCCGAGTTTGTACGTCGTCGCGAACAGCGGGAAATAGCACAGCTTTTTGGTTCGATCGACTTTGTGTCTGGATTCGACCACAAAAAGCTGAGGGCCAAACGATGAGGGTGCTGCCCGACACACCGATATGGTCAGCAGCATTGCGCCGGGCCGACGGCCCAGAGAACGATGTTTCCAAGCGGATGCGGATACTCGTGACACAGGGGATCGTGGAGATCATCGGTCCGATTCGGCAGGAGTTGCTGTCAGGTGTCCGTGAGCATGCCCAATATGGAAGATTGAGGGATCTCCTGAGGACATTTCCAGACCTGAAAATTGAGACCGGGGACTACGAGGAGGCCGCCACATTCTACAATCGCTGCCGATCCAAGGGCATACGGGGATCGGCGACCGATTTCCTGATCTGCGCCGTGGCGGTCCGACATGACCTGGCCATTTTCTCGGACGATCGTGACTTTCTTGGATACCAGAAGGTCCTGCCGATCCGGCTCTATCCTGTGGATCAAGGCGACTGAGCGCGGCTAGTCGTAGCCGCCGAGGTGACGAGGCGGATCGGGACAGGCCATGCGAGATCCGCCTCATGACTTCGTCGGCTACGGGATCCGCCTTGCGTCGTCGGCTATGGGATCCGCCTCATCACTTCGTCGGCTACCCGATGATCTTTCGGATGGCCTCGGCAGCCTCCACACCGACCAGTTTCTGGTCGAGTCCGCCGTAGAAATAGGTGAGCCGGTCCGGGTCCAATCCCATCTGGGTGAGGACCGTGGCATGCAGGTTCTTCACATGGCAGCGGTCGACCACGGCCGCCGATCCCAATTCGTCAGTCTCACCCACGGAGGTGCCACCCCGGATCCCGCCACCCGCCATCCACATGGTGAACCCATAGGAATTATGGTCGCGCCCAGTGCCGGTGGCGTTTTCGGCCGTGGGTTGCCGACCAAATTCCCCGCCCCAGATGATCAGGGTGCTCTCTAGAAGGCCCCGTTGTTTCAGGTCCTGGATCAACGCCGCGATCGGCCGGTCCGTGCGTCCGGCGTGATGGGTGTGGTTTTTGACGAGGTCGCCGTGCGCATCCCAGTTGTCGTCATTATGGGCACCGCCGGCATAGAGTTGGATGAAGCGAACCCCCCGCTCAACCAGTCGCCGCGCGAGCAGGCAACGCCGGCCAAAATCCTCGGTGCGCGCGTCATTGAGGCCGTACATTTCCCGGGTCGCCGCGGTCTCACGGCCCAGGTCCACGGCCTCGGGGGCATGCCGCTGCATGTTGAACGCCATCTCATAACTCGCGATGCGCGCCGCCAACTGGCTGTTGTCAGACCGCGTCGCGTGGTGGTCGGAATTGAATTCCTTGAGGGTGTCGAGAATGTTGCGTTGGGCGGTCTCGTCCATGCCTTCCGGTCGATGCAGGTCGAGGATCGGATCATTGCCGGAACGCATCACGGTGGCCTGGTAACTCGCCGGCATATAACCGCTCGTCCAGTTCTTGGCACCGCTGATCGGTCCGCCGGTCGGGTCGAGCATCACGACGAATCCCGGGAGATTCCCGTTCACGCTGCCCAATCCATAGTTCACCCAGGAACCGAGACAGGGGCTTCCGGAAAGGATCTTGCCGGTGTTCATCTGCAACATCGCCGACCCGTGGATCGGGGAGTCCGCCACCATCGAGTGCAGGAACCCGATGTCATCCACGCACTGCGACAGATGGGGGAAAAGGTCACTGACCCATTTGCCACACTGTCCGTATTGCTTGAACCCCCATTTCGGCCCGACCACGCGGCTCTCGTTCCGCTTGCCGCCCCGGCCGAATGTCTTCACCGCAATCGTCTTCCCATCCAACGGATACAGGGCCGGTTTATAATCGAATGTGTCCACCTGGCTGGGGCCGCCATACATGAAAAGGAAGATGACGCTCCTGGCCTTGGCCGTGGTTTGCGGTCGTTTCGGGGCCAACGGATTCGTGAATTTCGCGGCCCCGGCCCCGACACCGGACTCCTCCGCCCGGCATTTGTCGGCCGACATCAGGCCCGCCAAAGCCAGTCCCGTGAAACCGGCCCCGGCCTCCCACAGGAACTCCCGGCGGGTGCGACGGGAGAAGTCTCCGGTAGGTCGGCTCGCATCGGATTGGGGATGGGAATCGCTCATGTCCAAGTGTCCGGACGTTCAGTCCAGGTAGATCATTTCATTGAGATTCAATGCCATCAGGCCGAAGCCCTGCAAGGCCCGGTCGCGAGCCCCAGGATCGCCGGCTTCCAGCGATTCCACCAACTCCATTCCACGCCGGATCTCCGGGTCCGAAGGTTCCCGTGCGGTGACCAGGTACAGCCCCAGGCGGACTTGGGCCCGCAAATCATCCCCGGCTTCCCGTCGTAACCGCACGGCAAAGATCCGGGCCTGCTGGTTGATAAAGTGGCCGTTGATCATCCCCAACGCCTGGGTGGGTTGGACGGTGGTGAAACGCACCGGGGTCGAACGGTCCGGTTCGGCGAGATCGAAACCCTCCAGGAACGGGGTGAGCAACGAGCGTTTCGCATGGATATAAATACTCCGACGCGCCTGTTCCTCCGGCGCGGACAGGCCCCATCCGGTTCCCGGCACCGATTGGCCGGCCAAGACCTCCTTGGGAATCTCCACGAAAACGCCGGGGCCGGACATCTTCAGGTTAATCGAACCATTGACCGCGAGGATCGTGTCGCGGATCTCCTCCGCCCCCAGTCGGCGCATGTCAAACCGCCACAACGACTCGTTGGCCGGATCGAGCTTCAACCCGGTCGCACGACCTTGCGACGAACGCATATAGGCTTGGGAGGTCATGATAAGCCGGTGGATCGGTTTCATACGCCAGCCCTGGGCCATGAATTCACCCGCCAACCAGTCGAGCAACTCCGGATGCGTCGGCGGGTCTCCTTGCAGGCCGAAATTGTTCGGTGAACGCACGATGCCGTGGCCGAAATGATGTTGCCAGAGGCGGTTGACCAGCACCCGGGCGGTCAACGGGTTCTCCGGCGCCGCGATCCAATTGGCGAGGACCGTCCGGCGGCCGCAGGTGTGGGTGCGGGGAATCGTCGGGGGCATTGATGCGGACCCGGCGAGCACCTGTGGGAACCCGGGTTCAATGCGGTCGCCTCTCACATTGGGATTGCCGCGCAGCAGCACGAACGTCTCCAGTGGCGGCCCGGCGATCTCAGTGGCGGCCAGGGCCTTCTCATCCGCGTTTCCGGGCAGGGGCACCTCCACTGTCGGTCCGCTGTTTTGGTACGGGGTGACGTTCTGGAAAAATGCCAATAACTTATAATAATCCTGTTGCGGGATGGGATCGAGTTTGTGGTTGTGGCAGCGCGCGCAGTCCACCGTCAGGCCCAGGAACGCCTGGCCCGTCGTCGCCACCAGGTCGTCGAGCTCATTGTAACGCGCAAGTTCCTTGTCGGCGGGTTCATCATCCCAGATTCCGAGGCGCAGGTAACCGGTCGCGATCAAGGCGTCATCGTCCGGATCAGGGAATTCGTCGCCGGCCAGTTGTTCCTTCAGGAATCGGTCATACGGTTTGTCGGTGTTGAAGGATCGGATGACATAATCCCGGTACCGCCAGGCATGAGGTTTGGCGGCGTCGCGTTCATAACTGTTGCTCTCCGCGTAGCGCACCAGATCGAGCCAATGCCGCCCCCATTTTTCGCCGTACCGTGGCGAGTCCAGCAACCGGTCGATCAGGCTTTCCCAGGCGTGCGGCGAGCGGTCGGCCAGGAATGCGGTGACCTCGGTGGGCGACGGCGGCAGCCCGGTCAGATCGTAAAAGGCACGTCTGAGCAATTCCCGCCGGGTCGCCGGCGGATTCGGGGTGAGCCCCTTCGCCTGGAGCCGTTCCCCGATGAAGGCGTCGATGGGATTGGCGGCCGGGAAGCCGACGCCGGTGATCCGGGGCACGGCCGGATGCCTCACCGGTTGGAAGG
>JANYCC010000046.1 GCA_025360495.1 Verrucomicrobiota bacterium
CGGCTCCCCCGACAGGTCCAGGCGCAGCACGAGCGTGTTGGCAAAGAATCCGATCAACGGCTCCAACTCCACCTGCCGGCGGTTGGCGATCGGCGTGCCCACCACGATGTCCTCCTGGCCGCTGTACCGGGCCAGCAACACTTGGAACACCGCCAGCAACGTCATGAACGGTGTCACGTTCTCCTGCCGGTTGAATTCCGCCAACCGCGTCCCCAACGCCGCTGGCACGACCAGAATCTGCCGGGCGCCCCGGTGCGCGGGACGATTGGGCCGCGGACGATCGGTCGGCAATTCCAAGTTCGGCGCCCCGGCCAACCGATCCCGCCAATAGTCCGTCTGCCGCTCCAACTCCGCACCCCTCAACCACTGCCTTTGCCAGACAGTATAATCCGGATATTGCACCGCCAATCCCGGCAGCGGATCTTCCTTTCCCAGGGAAAAAGCCGGATAAAGTGCGGCCAACTCCCGATGGAACACCCCCTGCGACCAACCATCCGAAATGATATGGTGGCAATTGCTTAGGAACACATGCTCCCCCTCCCCGACCCGCAAAAGCCGCACCCGCAACAACGGGCCCCGCGCCAGGTCAAAGGGCTCGACACGATCCGTTTCCTGCGCCGCCCCCACCGCGGCATCCCGGGCCGCGGTGTCCAGTGCCGACAGGTCCTCCACCCGAATGGCGATCGTCAACTCCGCCGCGACCCGTTGCCACGTCTCACCCTCCACCTCCTCGAAATGTGTGCGCAGGCTTTCGTGCCGCTCCACGATCCGCTGGATCGCCCGCTCCAGCGCGACCACGTCCAGGGCACCCCGGAGCCGGAACGCCTCCGGCATATTATACTCTGTGCTGCACCCTTGCAGCCGGTCCAGGAACCATAACCGCTGCTGCGCGAAAGAAAGCGGCAGCGCCAACGGCCGGTCCACATCCTTTCGGACGGATTCGGGCAGACTCCCACCGGCCGTGTGGCCCCGCATTGCGCCCACGATCACCGACAACCCCGCCACCGTGGGATGATCGAAAAGTTCCCGCAGTGGCACTTCCACGCCCAGGACCTTGCGGATGCGCGCCATCAACCGCGTCGCCATCAATGAATGGCCCCCCAAAATGAAGAAGTTGTCGTCCACTCCCACGTCCGGGACCTGCAGCAACTCGGCCCAGATGGCCGCCATCAACTGCTCGATCGCCGTGCGCGCACAGGTGAGGCCCGCTTCCGCGCCGGGTCGCAGGGCGGCCGGCGCCGGCAATGCCTGGCGATCCACCTTGCCGTTGGGCGTCAATGGCAGCGCGTCCAACATCACATACTGCGTCGGCACCATCGGCTCGGAAAGACGTCGCCCCGCAAATTCCCGCAAGGCCCCGGAATCCAATGCCGCAACCCCGGCGACCCGCTCCATATAGGCCACCAACCGCCGCTCCCCGGCCCCTTCACCCCGGACCGTCACCACGCAGTCACGCACCCCGGGCGCCTCGCGCAACACCGCTTCCACCTCGCCCAATTCAACCCGGTGTCCCCGCACCTTCACCTGCTGGTCCATCCGCCCGATGAACTCGATCCCGCCGTCCGGCCGGCGTCGGCACCGATCCCCGGTGCGATATAATCTTCCACCCGCGATGGGATCGAACGGGTCCGCAACGAACCTCTCCGCCGTGAGTTCCGGGCGGTTCAGATAGCCCCGTGCCAGACCGTCGCCCCCCAGGCAAAGTTCGCCCGCCAGTCCGACCGGCACCGGCTGGAGAGAAGGGTCCAATATGTAGGCGGCAAGGTTCGCGATGGGCCGCCCGATCGGTGGCAGGGCCGGCCAGGAATCCGGTGGCCCGGACAACGTGAACGCCGTGGCCACGTGGGTCTCCGTCGGACCGTATTGATTGACCAACACCGCCGAATCCAGCCGTCCGAACAGGGCGCGGAGAGCGGGCGTGATCCGCAGTTGCTCCCCCGCCGTGATCACTTCCTTCAACACCGGGAGGGCCCGCGAATCCGCCGTCAACTCCTCCGCCAGCGCGTCCAGCACGACCATGGGCAGGAACATCCGCGCGATGTGCTCGTCCCGCACCAACCGGGCGAGGGCGGCCAGGTCCCGTCGCATCCCCTCGGTCACCAACACCAGCGTTCCCCCGCCGGCCCACGTCGCGAACATCTCCTGGAACGAAACGTCGAAACTCAGCGAGGCGAATTGCAACGTCCGGTCCCCAGGTCCGCAACGCGATTCGCCCAATTGCCACGCCACCAGGTTCTCCAGCGTCCGATGCGAAACTTCCACGCCCTTGGGTCGCCCGGTGGATCCCGACGTGAACAACACATACGCCAGGTCCCCGGCCGCATTGGCCGTTTCGGACACGACCTCCCTGGCGGCTCGGGCGGAGCCTCGCCCCACCGGTTCGGAGTGCCCGCGAGCGTTGTCTGTTTTGGTAGGGCGAGGTTCCACCCGAGCCGATCCGCTGGCATCCATTCGGGCCCTGTCAGGCTCCGCCCCGTCCGCCCCGTCCACCCACACGACTTGGAATCCGCCCGGGGGCAGCTTTCCTTGGAGTGCCCTTTGGCTGATCACCACCTGCAGCCCTGCATCCGCGACCATCCCTTCCAGCCGCTCCGCCGGATAATCCGGGTCCAACGGCACGCACGCCCCGCCCGCCTTGAGAATCCCCAGCACCGCCACCGGCAATTCCAGTGAACGCGCCACGCAAATCCCGACCAAGGTGTCCCGGCCCACGCCCAGGATGCGGAGCCGGCGGGCCAACCGGTCGGCACGCGCGTCCAATTCGCGGTAGTCCAATGCCCGTCCGCCAAATCTCGCCGCCTCTCCTCCCGGCGTGCGCCCCGCCTGCTCCGCAAACCATTCGTGAACCCGGCCCGCCCTCGTGAAGACTGTCCGCGCCGGATTGGATTCCTCCAGCAATCGTTGCCGTTCGACGGCGTCAACCAACGGTTGCCGTGCCACCGCACGCCCGGGCCCGGCCAGCAATCCCTGCAACAACACCACGAAATGACCGGCCATCCGCGCGACGGTCGTCGCGTCAAAGAGATCGGCATTATATAAGATGCATCCCGTCCAGGAGCCTTCCACCGCCCACAGGTGCAGCTCGATGTCGAAATGCGTCGTCCCCCCGAGACCCGGCTGCGGGACCGCCTCGATCCCCGCCAGCGTCAGGGCATGGACGGGCGCGTTCTGCAGGGCGAAGAGCACCTGGAAAACCGGGTGCCGGCCCGGGTCCCGCACCGGGTTGAGTTCCTCCACCAGTTTCTCAAAGGGCAGGTCCTGGTGTTCATAGGCATCCAGGGCCGACCGTCGCACCCGCGCCATCACCTCCCGGAAATCCGGCTCCCCCGACAGGTCCAGGCGCAGCACGAGCGTGTTGGCAAAGAATCCGATCAACGGCTCCAACTCCACCTGCCGGCGGTTGGCGATCGGCGTGCCCACCACGATGTCCTCCTGGCCGCTGTACCGGGCCAGCAACAC
>JANYCC010000411.1 GCA_025360495.1 Verrucomicrobiota bacterium
GGGACTGGTGCTGGTGCTGGGGACCCTCGCGGGGGTCCGCCTGGGTGCACAACCTGCGGATCTCACCCGGGCCGACGACAAGGGGGTGAAGGCGACCGGGACCGTGGCGGGGGACGCACCACCGGCCACCAGGGGCGGGAATGGGATGCCCGTGAGGCCGGTGTTCCGGTTCAACGGCGGGGCCAGCCATGTCGAATTGCCGCCGGACATCTTCAATTCCCTGACGCAGGCGACGGTGGAGGCCTGGGTGAGATGGGAATCGTTCGCCGGGGCGCCCAAGCGGGTTTTCAATTATGGCACCGCCCGGCGCGATCTGAGCCTGGGCACCCGCAATGGCACGGGGGATTTGTGGTATGTCATCGCGGATCCGGAGCGGGGTCTGCAGGAAATCATCGCACCCGGTTCGCTGGATCTGAATGAATGGTGCCACATCGCGGCGGTTTCCGGTCCCGGGGGCATGAAGCTTTATCTGAACGGGGTGAACGTGGGGACCAATGCTTATACTGGCAGCTTCGCCACCCTGACCAATGGACTCCGGAATTATCTGGGCCGACGGGTGACGACCAATGATCCGTCGACGGAGTTCCAAGGCGAGATCACTGAAGTCCGGGTCTGGGACACCGAGCGGGACACCCGGCAGATCCGGTCCAATCTCTTTGTCAGCATGACCGGCCGGGAGCCGGGATTGGTCGCACTGTGGACGGGTGCCACCAATGCGGCGGGCGGAATCCGGGACTTGGGACCCACGGGGCACGATGGGAAATTGAAGGGCGACGTCAGCCTCCCCCACCGATGGTTGCCGGCTCCCGGGGAAATGCCGCGGAGACTGACGGGCAAGGTGACAATGGCGACCGGCGAACCGGCATCGGGGGCGATCGTGCTGGTGGTGCAGAAGGATCGGCCCGGTGCAATCGGGCGAACGGACGACCAAGGAAACTACCGTATCACACTCGCGACGGCGGAGGGGATGCTCCGGCTCTTCGCGGTCCGGGGGAAGGCGATCGACCGCATGCTCATGCTCCCCGTTGATCCCTTTGAACCGGTCCGGGCCGATATGAAATTGGAAGGGGCGGAACCCGAGCCCGGCGCGCGGTCGGAAATCGCCGGGTTGCTGGCCAACTACCTGACGGATTCCACCCGGCCCCGGCGGGAGTTGGCGGCGATCGGACTGCGCGAGTTGGGGATTTCCGAACCGAAGTTGATTTCCGATCTGATCCGCGCGGTTCCGGAGGCGACCGTGGGCCCGGAAGCGCTTCAAAGCCTGAAGCAGTTGTCGATCCCCGAGGGATTGCGACCGGTGTATGAGAAGACGGACCGGGCGATGGCGCTGCTTTTCGGCGGACTGCTCCTTCCTTTTTTCGCGTTCCACCTGTTGTTGTTCATCCTTTTCCCCCGCGCCGACAGCAACCTGTATTATGCGTTGTTTGTCGGGGCGACGATTGCGCCGGAGTTGTTCGTGCTCATCAACCTGGGCGGAGGTGCGGAACTCGGGAGGCTCGCGCCGGGCATGATCAGTTCGGTGGCGACCGCCCTGACCGGGGTCCGGCTGCTCTACTCCCTGTTCTATCCGCGCCTGCCCCGGCAATTCTGGGTGTTGCTGGGGATTGGCGTGACGGTGGCGGCGGCACTGGTCTGGCAGGGCCCGCGGATCGCCGACGTGTTTGCCCGATTCCCGGTGGGTCGCCCGCCGGAGGTCCTTTCGGTGGGGATTGTGACCGCGATCCTGATGATGATGGCGGTCGGCCTGTTCCTGGTCGTCGCCTGGATCGAGATGTTGCGGGTCCTGATCCTCGCAATCGCCCACGGGAAGGAGGGCGGGCGGATCATCGGCCTCGGTTTCCTGTGCATCCTGGTGTTCGTGCTGGTGCCGACCGTGGGTCCGTTTTTCTTCCCGCGGTTTTTCAGCAGTGTCGTCAGCGAGGCGATGATGCCCTACCTGTCGAAGGTCGGGACGCTGGGATTTGTGGCGTGCACCTCCGTCCATCTGGCCGGGAATTTCGCCCGGATCAGCCGCGGCCTGCTCGCCGCGAAGTCGGAGATCGAGGCCAAGAACTCGATGTTGGAGGCGGCCAATGTGCAGTTGCAGGACGCGCAACGGTCGGCGGAATCGGCCCGGTTGGCGGCCGACGAGGCGAGCAAGGCCAAGAGCCTGTTCCTCGCCAACATGAGCCATGAATTGCGGACGCCCCTGAACGCGATCATCGGTTACAGCGAGATGTTGCAGGAGGAGGCGGGCGACCTCGGTCAGACGGGTTTTGTACCCGATTTGCAAAAGATCCACGGTGCCGGAAAACACCTGCTGGGGCTCATCAATGACGTGCTCGACCTTTCCAAGATCGAGGCCGGCAAGACGACCCTGTTCCTCGAGGAGTTCGATGTCGCCACGATGGTCCGGGACGTCGCGGCGACCGTGGAACCGCTGACGGGGAAAAACGGCAACACGCTGGTCGTGGAATGTCCCGGGGATATCGGTCCGATGCGGGCCGACCTGACCAAGGTCCGGCAGACCCTCTTCAATCTCCTCAGCAACGCGAGCAAGTTCACCGAGCGCGGCGTGATCACCCTGCGGGCCCTGAGAACCGCGGCGGACGAGGGGCCGGCGACGGGTCGGAATCCGCAGAATTCCCAGAATTCCCAGGATCCCGGATCGCCCGTCACCCGCCCTTCCTCCCTCATCGCGTTCCAGGTGTGCGACACCGGGATCGGCATGACGTCCGACCAGATGGGCCGGCTGTTCCAGGCGTTCACCCAGGCGGACGCCTCCACGAGTCGGAAGTTCGGGGGCACCGGTCTGGGACTGGTCATCAGCCTCAAGTTTTGCCGCATGATGGGCGGCGACCTGACCGTCATCAGCACGCCCGGCAAAGGTTCGACCTTCACCGCGATCCTGCCGGCCGTGGTCGGTGAGTCGGTGTTGGTGGCGCCGGACAAACCCGCCCCCGGCGCGATCCCGCCCGCCCCGGACAACGACCGGGATCGACCGTTGGTCCTGGTGATCGATGACGACGCCTCGGTGCGCGAACTGATGATCCGATTCCTGATGCGCGAAGGCTATCGGGTGCGGACGGCCAGTGGCGGCGCGGAAGGCCTGGCGCTCGCGGCGGAACTGAAACCGGCGGTCATCACGCTCGATGTGATGATGCCGGGGTTGGACGGTTGGGGCGTGTTGGGCCGTCTGAAGTCGGATCCGGCCACGAAAGGAATCCCGGTGGTGATGGTGACAATCGTGGATGACCGCAACCTGGGCTTCTCGCTGGGGGCCGTGGAATACCTGACGAAACCGATCGATTGGAATCGTCTGCGGGAGGTGCTGCAGCGGTATCGCTCGGTCGGTCACACCCGCGAAGTCCTGATCGTGGACGACAATCCCGACAGCCGGGCGATGCTCCGCCGCCAGTTGACCCCGGAAGGCTATGAAATCCGGGAGGCGGTCAACGGGCTCGAAGGCCTGGACCGGGTGCGGGAACGGGCTCCGGGACTCATCATCCTCGACCTGTTGATGCCGGGGATGGATGGCTTCGGCTTCCTGGAAAGTTTGCGCGCCCAAGTCGCCTGGCAGGGCATCCCGGTGATCGTGGTCACCGCGAAAGACCTGAGCGAGGCCGACCAGCAGCGGTTGAACCAGCAGGTGACCCTCATCTTGGAAAAAGGCCGTTTTGAACTCGATCGGCTGCTCCAACAGGTCCGGGCCGGGCTCCGCGCTTCCGGGGTCGCCGCGCCCAAGAAAAACAACTGACCCATACCATGGCGCGAATCCTCCTGGTCGAAGACAACGAAATGAACCGCGACATGCTCAGCCGTCGGTTGGAACGGCGGGGCCATGCCGTCACGTGCGCGGTGGATGGACTACAGGGCATCGAGTCCGCCCGACGCGAGAACCCGGATCTCATCCTCATGGACATGAGCCTTCCCGTGATGGACGGGTGGGAGGCGACGCGCGCACTGAAGGCCGATCCCGTCACGGCGCGGATCCCGGTGATTGCACTCACCGCGCATGCCATGGCCGAGGACGAGCGACGGGCGCGCGAGGCCGGTTGCGATGACTTCGACACCAAGCCCATCGAGTTGCCGCGGCTGTTGTCCAAGATCGAGGCATTGCTGCCCAAGCCCGGGTGTTGACCGGGAGATTTTCCATGCCCGAATCCCGTCCAACGAAGCCTGATCTTTCGAGAATCCGCCACGAATTGCGGACACCGATCAACCATATCCTGGGCTATTGCGAAATGCTGCTGGAGGAAACGGGATTGCCCGGGGAATTCCGCGCGGACCTGGACCGGATCCATGCCGGGGGACGGCAGTTGCTCCGTCTGATGACGCGTTATTTCGACGACGGGCAGTTCGCGGACCCGCGCGAGGATTTGCAGCGGCTCTACCACGATCTGCGCACCCCGGTGAACCACATCGTCGGATATAGCCAACTCTTGCAGGAACTGGCGGTCGAAATGAAGGAGACCCGGTATGTGGCCGACCTGGAACGGATCCACCGGGCGGCGGGCACCTGGCTGGCGTTGACGGAAGTCTACCTGTTGCCGGTCGTCGGGACCGTGACCGAAGGCGTCGGCACCCCGATGCGGATGGAGGCGGCATCCCCCGTCCCGACCCTGACCGCGCGGAACGAAAACTTGGTGCCGGATCGGGGCCGGATTTTGGTGACCGACGACGACGCGGGAAACCGGGACATGCTCATCCGACGGTTGCGGCGTCATGGCTATGAGGTGGGCGCCGCGGAGTCCGGGATGCAGGCGCTCCAGTTGCTCAGGAATGGGACCTTCGACCTGTTGCTATTGGACCTGTTGATGCCGGAGATGGATGGCCATCAGGTGCTGGCCGAGCTGAAACGGGATCCGGCGCTGTGTGATCTCCCGGTGATCATGTTGTCGGCGCTGGACCAGGAGACGGAGATTGCGCGCTGCATCGAGATGGGTGCGGATGATTACCTGACCAAGCCCTTCAACCCGGTGTTCCTTCGGGCGCGGATCGGGGCCTGCCTTGAGAAGAAACGGTTGCGGGACCGGGAACGCCAGACCCACCGCGCCCTGGTGGCCAGCCAGGACCGGGTGCTGGCCGAACTCGCGGAGGCCGGCGCCTATGTGCAGTCGATCCTGCCGCCGCCCCTCTGCGAAGGTCCGGTCCGGGCCGATTGGTGTTTCAAGCCGTCGGCGCAGTTGGGTGGGGACGCCTTTGGTTACCACTGGTTGGATGAATACCGGTTCGCATTCTATCTGCTGGATGTTTCCGGGCACGGGGTCGCGGCGGCCTTGCTGTCGGTCTCCGCACTCAACCTGCTCCGCTCCGGTCCGCTTTGGCGAGGGGGCGATTGTTCCCCCGCCGACGTGCTCAGTGCGCTGAACGAAGTCTTCCCGATGGAGAGGCATAACCAGCAATATTTCACGGCTTGGGTCGGTGTCTATGACCTCGGTGCCCGGCGGTTGGAATATGCCAGTGCGGGGCATCCGCCGGCGCTGCTGGTCACCGGCGGATGCCCGGGCGAGTTCACGCCGTTGCGGACCTCGGCACCCCCGGTGGGGGCGTTCCCGGATGCCGCGTTCACGTGCCGGGCGGTCGATGTCCCCTGTGGCGCCGAGTTGTTCGTCCTGAGCGACGGCGTTTATGAAATCCCGTTGCCGGATGGCCGCACGGGGACCTTGGACGACCTTATATCCGTCCTCAGGACCGGACGATGCCGGGGTGCGGACACGCTGGCCGCGGGCCTGGCGTGGGCCCGGAGCCGGGCGCCGCAGGGGGTGTTGGACGATGATTTTTCGCTGCTGCGAATCCGGTTTCCGGGATGAGATCCGAACCATGATCGCGAAAAAGAATAAGGAATTCCTCGTGTTCCTGCTTCTCAACCTCGCGTTGGGATCGCCCGCCGCGGTGGCCGTGTTTTCGATCCGGACGAGCCAGGTGCATCTGGATCCGTCCCTCGATCCCAGCCCGCTCGGCTATTTCCGAAGCCTGGCCCTGTTTCTCTGCCCCGCCGTGATTTTCGGGGCGATCCTGTTTGTGCCTCCGTTTCCCGGCTGGACCTTTGATGCCCGCACCCTGCGCTCGCTGAATGCGCCGTTCCGTCGCAAGGCGTTCGTCCTGTCGCTCCTCCTCCTCTGTCCCATGGGGATCCTCCTGGACGTCCTGTTTGGCAGCACCTTTTTCAAATTCCCGGAATCATCCGGGGTGCTCGGAAACGAATGGCCGTTCCGGTTTCCCGCCTATTTCCCCAACGGTCGGGGCGTGCTGGCGCTTTTCTCCCGGGACCATTGGAAGAGTTATATACCGGTCGAGGAATTCGCCTTTTACACCCTGGGATTCGTGACGATTCTGCTGACCTATGTCTGGAGCGAGAATGTCCTGTTTCGCGACGGCAAGGTGGAACACGGGCATCGCACCCCGGGAATTTTCCGCAGCCTGGGGTCCACCGCCCTGACGTGGGGAATCATCGGGCTGATCCTTTCCCTCGCCGGATATGCGGTGCGGATGATGATCCCCTCCGAAGCCGGGGGCAGGGTCTTTCCGGGCTATTGGCTGTTCCTGATCTGGACCGCCCTGCTGCCCTCGATGGTGTTGTTCCACGTCTCGTATCACTTCATCAACTGGAAGGCGTTGACGGTGTCCTGGCTGTTTGTGCTTTCCATCAGCCAGTTCTGGGAAGGCTGCCTGGGTGTTCCCTATCAATGGTGGGATTATAACCATGACCTGATGCTGGGGATCTTCATCCGACCCCAGTGCGACCTGCCGATCGAGGCCGTCCTGGTGTGGTCCCTGGCCTCGTGGACCGCGGTGGTGGTCTACGAGCGGATCCTTGCCCATCTGAACATCCGCCAGATCAAAGCAGGCGTCGGCCCGCCTTCCGGGGAGGGTTTACTTCCGGAACCGGGATCGCCATCGATGCCCCCGGGTTCACCGGCGTCCCTGGATCAACACGTGGCGCGGCTCAAGGAATTATATAAGGCCCAGTTGGAATGATGCCCCCC
>JANYCC010000082.1 GCA_025360495.1 Verrucomicrobiota bacterium
CACGTATTCAAACCGACGCTGATAAAACTCCCGCACGTCCGGGTGTTGCTCCAGCAGTCGCATCCACAGCACCAGCAGGTCGTCGAAATCCATCATCCCCGCCGCGCGCTTCCGTTTCGCATAGAGCTCCAGGACGCGCGCGATGTCCGCGGTCTGCTGGGCGAACTGGTCGTAATCTTCGGCCAACACCGCCGCGAGGGTCCGGCCGGTGTTGACGGCCATCGATGCCATGTCCCCGAGCGCATCGGCCTTCGGGAAGCGCACCGCCGCCACGTCGATCCCGGCTTCCGTGATGCAGGTGGACAACAGGTCGCGGGCGTCCTCGCGGTCCGCGATGGTGAAATCCGGCCGATACCCGAGTCGGTCGGCGTGCCGGCGCAAGATCCGGTTGCCGACGGAATGAAAGGTGCCGCCCCAGAGCGAGGTGCGGTCGCCGCCGAGCAGGTCGGTGACGCGCTGCATCATTTCGCGGGCGGCCTTGTTGGTGAACGTGAGAAGCAGGATGTGATCGGCCGGGATGCCATGTTCGAGCAACCAGGCGACGCGATAAGTGAGGGTGCGGGTCTTGCCCGCGCCGGCGCCCGCCAGCACCAATGCGGGTCCGGGCGGGGCCGTGACCGCCGCGAGTTGCTGCGGGTTCAGTTCGCCGGCGTAATCGATCCGGAAGTGGGCCGGGCTCGACACCGGATGAAGAACATAATCTCGCGCCATCGCCTTCCCAGCCTAGTCCGACGGGGGTGTGAAGTCCCGTCTTTACCGGGTGGGGCGTGAGGCGTGAAGCGTGAGGCGTACGACCTCCCACCTCCACGGCAACCGCGGACGGAAACTCTAACCGCGGATGACACGGATGACGCGGATGGGCCCTGAGGACAGCCGTTCCGTATCCATGGCATCCGCGGTGGTGTTAACCGGGAATCATGCAATTGGGAATCGAAAGGAGGCTCACGCGATGACGCATAGCCGGGAAGAAAGCTGAAGATATTTGCCGCAAAGGAACGCAAAAGAGGGCCTCTGAATGGGGCGGAAGTGCCCCACTACTTTTGTGATCCTTGCGTTCTTTCGCGGCCATTCACCTCTTCGTGTGGGCCTCCTGCTGCAGGCGAGTCTTGGATGGGAAGTCTAACCGCGGATGACACGGATGACGCGGATGAGCCCTGAAGGCAGCCATTCCGTATCCGTGGTATCCGTGTCATCCGCGGTTTTTTTCCTGGCGGTGTCGGTGTGGTGACTTCTCCGATCAGCGCCCGCCTTCACACCACGTGCATCTTGATCGAGTCCACCTCCCGGTCGTCGGACGTCGCGTGGGGCACGAGGATCACCACCTGGTTGCCCGCCTTCAGTTGATGACGGGAGACCAGGCGGTGGATCGCCCCATCCACCGAACCCTCGGGATCGTCCGAGCACGAGGGCAGCACCAACGGGATGACCCCGCGCAGCAACACCAATTGCGCCGCCATGGATTCGCGGTCACAGAACGCATAGATTGGCGAATACACCGGACGCAGCCAGCTGGTGTATTGCGCCAGTTTGCCATTCCGCGTGAACACGAGGATCGCCGCCGCGCGCAATTGGTCCGCCAACAACACCGCGCTCCGCACCAATTTCTGCCGCGGTTGGGTCAATTCCGCTTCCTCATGATACCCCGCCCCGCCGCTGCGCTCGATGCGTCGCGCGATCCGGTCCATCACCTCCACGCTCTGCACCGGATAACGTCCGACGGTCGTCTCGCCGCTCAGCATGATGGCGTCCGCCTGCTCGAACACGGCATTGGCGACATCGGTGATCTCGGCGCGGGTCGGCAGCGGATTCGCGATCATGCTCTCCAGCATGTGGGTCGCCACGATGACCGGGCGACCGATCCGCTGGCACGTCTTCACGATGCGCCGTTGGATGATCGGCAATTCCTCATAGGGACACTCAATCCCGAGGTCACCCCGCGCCACCATCACCGCGTCGGACACCCGGGCGATCGCCTCGAAATGGTCCACGGCGAACTGGTGCTCGATCTTGGCGATGACCTGCGGGGGATGGGTGAGGGTGTGGAAACAGGCCCGCAGGGTCGCGATGTCCGACGGTTCGCGGACGAAGCTCAGGGCCATGTAATCCACCTCCAATTCCAATCCGAGGGCCACGTCCAGACGGTCCTTGTCGGTCAGGGCCGGCAGGCTGACCCGCACCCCCGGCAGATTGATGTGCCGTCGGCTGCCCAGTCCGCCCTCGGTCAACACCTCGCAATCCACCCGGTCCGATTGCGTGGCCACCACCCGCATTTTCATCTCGCCGTTGTCGATGATCAGCGTGTCGCCCGGCTTCACATCGCGGGCGAAGTCGTCATAATTCACGCTCGTCCCCTTTTCACCGTCGGGCACTTTTCCGCCGCGGACGGTGAAACAGAACCGCTCCCCGACCACGAGCGGGATTCGCGCGGGGACATCCCCGGTCCGGATCGAGGGGCCTTGGGTGTCCATGAGGATCCCCGGGATCAGCCCGCGTCTCCGACCGATGATCCGGATATCGGCGACCACCCGGCGCACCCAATCGTGGGGTGCATGGCTCATGTTCAAGCGGAAGATGTTCACCCCGGCGTCGAGCAGGCGGCCGAGCATCTCGGGGGAATCGGTGGCGGGGCCGAGGGTGGCGATGATCCGGGTCTTGCGCATCGGGACGGAACGCTAACCCGGGGAGCGGGATCAGTAAGCAGTAAACAGTGATCAACGATCAGCAATCGGGTTGATCGGTCCGATCAGTCTGATCCGTCCGATCCGTCCGACCAGTCGGGTCCGCCGGCCCCGTTCAGGGGCCGAGCAGACGGGCGATGGCCTCGGGAGACAGGCCGCTGGCCGCGATCGCAGACCGGGCCTTGGTCGGGTCATTGCGCAACCAGATGCGGGCCGCGTTTTCCATCTGGTTCTCCCGCTGGTTGTCATCGGTCAGCGCGGCCGCCCAAGTCCACGCCACCTCGGGCTCCTGGTTCGACATCTGGCCGACAAACTGGCTGATCGCCGACTCGCGGGACGCACCGTCGCCCAGGCCGTTGAGCCAGGTCGCGGTCGCCGCGGGATCTTCGCGCGCCCACTGGCTGATCAGGATGTTCTGTGCGTTCTGCCGCAAAGGGCCTTCGGGAAAACCAGTGATCCATTTCGCCGCGGCCTGCGGGTCCGCCTGGACATAGGCCGACATGATCGCGCCGGCCGCCTTTTCCTGCTCTTCGCCGGGCGCCATGTGGGCCACGAATTCGGCAGCCGGCAGAGGTGCCTGCCCGGCCCATGCCCCCAGGGCGCTGGCGACGGCTGCAGCCCGACCGGTCCCCTCGGGCAATCCCTGGGCCCAGGCCAAGGCGCCCGCGGAATCCATGGCGGCCCACCGGGTCGTGAACTGTTCCATCAGGTTGTCGCGCCCGACGTCCGCCGGCAGTCGGTCGAGGAATTGGACCGCGGCGGCCGGATCCTGCCCGGCCCAATTGCCCAGGATCGAACGGAGCATATCGGTGCGCGAAGGCTCCACCGGCAGGCTCAATGCATACTCCGCGGCCTTGCGGGGATCCGTGGCGCTCCAACGGTCCGCGAGCGTGCTGAAAATCTGGTCGCGGGATTGTCCCGGAGGCAGCTCGCGGGCATAGGCGCCGACCGCTTCCGGATCCTGCTGCGCCCACTGGTGCGACACCCGTTCCATCGCCGCATCCCGCAATCGTCCCTCGGGCAATTGCCGGGCCCACGCCACCGCCGCATCGGAATCCAGATCCGCCCATCGGCCCGCGAGATCACTGACCATGCCCCGTTGTGATTCGCTCGGTGGCAGCCCCGAGAAAAACTCCGCGACATGTTTCGGGTCGATTTCCCCCATCTGCCACACGAGATTCTGGAGGACATCGCGTCGCAGGACATCGCCCGGCAACTGTTTCAACCAACCCAAGGCGGCATCCGGGTCCTGGGCGGCCCAACGCTGGACCATCCCGGCGACCGCCTGGTTGCGGGCCTGGCCGGGCGGGAGTTGCAGGACCTGGGCGGCGGCGGCCTGGGGATCCGACTCCACCCAACCGGCGAGCGTCCCCGCCAGGGCTTGGTCGCGGGCCGGTCCGGGCGGGAGCGATTGCGCCCAAGTCAGGGCCGCCTGCGGGTCGCGTTGGGCGTACTCGACCCCGACATTCTGATAGGCCCACACCCGGTCCGGCCGGGTCTTGGTGGACTTCAACAACTCGGCGGCGGCGACGGGATCCGAGTTGGCCAAACCCTGCGCCAATGCGGCCTCGGCGGCACCCCGATCGACGGGATCCGTGAACCGGGCCAGCAAGGCGCGCGCCTCCTCCGGATTGCGGTTGGCGTAGGCGGTCAGCACATTCGCGAGGACATTCTGCCGGTCATTTCCCTTGGGCATCAATTCCATCAGCTCCAAGGCGTTTTTCGGATCCTGCCAGGCGATCTGCTGGGCGCCGTCCCGGAGGGCCCGGTGCTTGGGTCCGCCTTCGGGAAGTTCCCGGAGCCAATTCACCGCCGCCTTCGGATCCCGCCCCATCCAGGATTGCAAGACCGCCCCCAAGCCGCTGTCCCCGCCATAACGACCGCCACCGCCTTCACCCGCGAATGCCAGTTTCGCGGCGTGTTCGGGATCGGAATCCGCCAGCGCCTGCCACACCGCCTGACGCGCCTCCCGGCGTTGGCCCGGCGGCAATTGCTCGAGCCGCGCCAGCGCCGCCTTCGGATCGATGTCAGCCCAACCCGACATCAGCATCGGCATCAACCCGTGACGATCGGCGGCATCCAACGTTTCCAACCAGGCGATCGCAGCTGGGGCGTCCCGTCGTCCCCACTCGTGCACGGCCGCCCGATACGCCATCTGACGTTCCCCCCGGTTCTTCAGGGTCGCGCCATATTTGAGCACCCCCTGCGGATCCTGTTCCGCCCACGATTCGACCACCTGGCCGCGGAAGGGCTCGCGCAACATCGGGGGCAGGATGCGGTCGGCGAGTTGGAAGGCGGCGAGGGCTTCTGACGGCAGGATGGACCGGGCCAACTCGGTGATTTTCAACCAGCGACGGCTGACCGGAATCAGCAGGATCTGCCGCATTTCCGCTTCCAAATCGCGCTTCGCCAAGGCGGCGGCCCGGTTGGGCACCCCCGGATTCCGCGCATTGGTGGAGATCGTCCGGGCGGGGATCACCGGCAGGGGCGGCGCGACCGCGACCGGCGGCGGCAGGGTGCGTCGTCCCGCCCAAAAACCCGCCCCGCCCGCAGCCAGGCTGGCGATCAAAACGAGGATCCCGGTTCGCATGGCACGTTCGCAGTTTCCCGATCCTTCGCGGAACCACCCAAGCCGGTCCGTCGAGGTGGAACCCGGTCCCGGCTGGCATTCTTGCGACAAGGAAGGGTTCGCCCAATCAGGGTCGGCGGCAAGGCTGCGTTGGCCAGGACCTTTTCCATCCCGGTATCCGTGTTATCCATGGCATCCGCGGTTCATCTTCAGGAAGGCGCGGAGGTGTCAGCCGCAAAAGAACGCAAGGATCGCAGAATTGGATGAAAAACACCCGATGATCTTAAAGTGCCTTCTTTTGCGATCTTTTGCGTTCTTTTGCGGCCATTCTCCCGGGCTGCCACCTCGTGGTTGCCTCCCCGCTTCCGTTCATCCATTTTGCCCGCGCGAATGAATCCCAATCGCCCCGCTGCGCTCGCCCTGCTCTTCGCGGCTGTCTCCGTCCAAGCGCAGATCGGTCTCCCGATCGGTGTCCCCGTTCCGCCCAATGACCTCTTCGCCAACGCTACGTTGGTCACCGGGGACGTGCTGGACCTGCAGGCTGACCTCGCCAGCGCCGGCCCCGAGGCGTTCGAGGTTTTTCACACCGGCCAGTTCGGTCACACCGTCTGGTGGCGCTGGACCGCTCCGGACACCGGCGTAAAGGAATGGAAGTTGGACGGAGGCGCGGAGCATGTCTCGCTGGCGGTTTTCGCCGCGGATCCCCTCGGTCAACTCACCCGGATCTCTTTTGACATCGGACAGGGCGTGTTCCCCGCCCACGCAGGCTCGACCTATTGGCTCCAGGCGGACGCGGCGTTCATCCCCCCGCCCGGCATCCTGGTGTTCATGCCGGCCCCCAATTCGTTCACCCCTTATCCCATCCATATCGTCGTCCAATCCGCCAGCGCTTCACCGGCAAATGACGATTTTTCGGCACGGGAAGCGTTGATCGGAACCCACGCGGTTTTTGGCGGCAGCGTCCGCACCGCAACCTCCGAACTTGGGGAACCCCGGCTTCCCGGCGACAGCCTGCAACGCACCCGTTGGTGGACTTGGACCGCACCGGTCGCGGGCACGGCGCGCATCCGGAGCACCGGAGCCGGGATGCCGCCGGGCGTCGGGATCTACCAGATCGGCGGGCTGTTCCAACTCGAGAAGGTCGCCGATTCGGTGACCGAGTTCGGCAATCGCTGTTACGTCCTCTGGGCCGGCCGCGAAACCGTCGAGTGGGACACCGTCCCGGGTCATGCCTATGAGATCCAGGTCGACCGCTACCCCAATGCCGATCCCGACGCCGACGCCCAACTCGAACTTGAGTTCACCCCGGCCCCGGCCAATGACGACTTCGCCAATCCCCAGGTGCTGACCGGCACCGACCTGGCCTTGACGGTGGATAATTTCGGCGCGACCCGGAATGCATCGGACCCGATCCTTCCCTATCAAACCGGCGCGGGCTCGGTGTGGTTCCAGTGGCAGGCACCGGCCCGGGGAATCCTGCAGGTCACCACCAACGAACCGGTCCGTTTCGGGGAACCGTCCTTCGAAGTGCTGCCCCCGGGCGGGTCATGGACCTATGGTTCGGTATTCACGATCGACATCGGCATGAACCCATGCAGCGGACCGTTCGCGGACCTGCATCCTTTGCCCCCGTTCCAGCCGGTGTTCGGCCTTTATCTCGCGGGCAACAGTGGGGGCACCCCGATCTATAATCTCGCGGCGTATGAAACCAACACCGTCGTCGCGGAAGTCTATGGGGACACCCGGATCCAATTCGATGGCAATGCCGGCGTCTCGGGCTCGACGCGGATGAATCTCCTTTATACCGCGCCGCCTGCCAACGACCGGTTCGCCGATCGCATCGCGCTGCCTTCCGCGCCCGTCAACGTGGGCGGCCGGACCTTCGCGGCGACACCGGAAGTCGGGGATCCGGTCGGGGCGCGGACGGTGTGGTGGGAATGGAAGGCGCCGGCGGCGGGACTCTGGGTGTTGCGACCCAGGACCGGGTCGGGCAGCCATCAATTCATCCTGATCCCGGGAACGGGCCAGTTGGCATTATCCGATTCCAAATCCACCGAGGGTGCGCCGCTGATATTCCCCGCCGGCACGGGAGATATGTTCCAAGTGTGTGTCGCAGCCAAGGACGGCTTCGGTGACAATATCGGATTCAGCTTGGAAGCGGCCATCCTGCCGCCCTTGACACCCGCCCCCGGCATGGCGAACCGGCCCGATTCGCAGCCGTTCGCGTTGACGTGGCCGGCCCAATTTGACCTGCCGCTCGTCGTGGAAACTTCCATCAACCTGACCGATTGGCAGGCGTTGGCACCGGGCGCCACGGTGGGATCCGGCTCGGCGTCGGAACCGGTGACGGCGGGCGATCCCATGCGCTTCTACCGTATGCGTCTGATACCGCAATAGGCGGCGATCCTGGACTGGGAGACTTCTTGGCACCACCCCCGCCATGGACTCCAAAGCGGCTCGGGTGGAACCTCGCCCTACCAAAACACACCACGCCGGTGGGCACTTCGAATCGGGCGAGGTTCCACCCGAGCCGCCCCAGTGCCATCCATGGGGGCAGTGCCAAGATGCGCCCTCCTGGACTCAGTGGCCCCCGTTTGCCCCGACAATCCGCCGCGTCGCGTCGGTATGATCGCTCAAAACAGAAACGGACCCAGGATGCGCCCCGTATAAGTCCGGTTCCCGGGCAAACCAAAGTCGATCACGTACTGCAGCGCCTGGCCCATCAACCAGGTTGTCCGGTGGGCCGGCGCCCCGTGTGCGGATGGGGTGCCCCCTTGGGCTTGTCGGCCAACCGGCCCGGCCAGGACGGTGAGAGAGTCCTCCGGCGTCAGGTGCAGCCGGAGGAACGCGTTGAAATCCGGGGTCCAATCCCTGCAGATCGCCAAGTTTTCCCGGAGGCACTGGCGGACATGATTCCCCAAAAGCACGTTGAAAGGCGGGGCCGATCGACGCTTCCTGGCCATCGATTCCTGCTGGGTCAATTCTGAGCGGGCCTGCTGCAGGAGACGCAGGAGGAGTTCCTCGTCCAACCAGAAGCAACCACTGGAGCGGGTGTCTTTCAGCTCCAAGCTCTCCGGCGTGATCGGGCCGAAGGGAACCAAGCGGACCAAAGTGCCCGGACCGGAGAGCCGGACGAATTCGGGCGGTGCGCCGAAGGAGGCCCGAAGATTGGCCGAAGTCGGGAAACCCTGTGCTTCGGGAAGCGATTGCCGGTTCACCGTTGGATTCTGTGTGATCCGGTCGGATTGGCCATCCCCAACTCCACCTTCGGGCGCATCTGGGCATCGTGGGAAGGCGGGTAGGCAAACCCGCCCTCCCGCGCCGGTCGCGACAGCTCCGGGGGGGCGGGTTTTCCTACCCGCCCCGGCTTCCCCAACGGCCCGGCTTCCCACGATGCCCGGGTGCGCCCCCACCTTCGCCCCCTCCAAACGGAACTTGATTGCCATCCGATCAGGTTCAGGCTGGCGCCGCGTTCCCGAGGTCCGACACAGGACCGGACCGCAGAAACTCACCCACCCATGGGCAAACCCGCTGCTCGACTCTCGGACCTGGTGCTCCAAGACGCTCCCCATTGTCACGCGCCGATCCATCCGCCCGCGCCCGTGCCGACGCCCGTCCCCCATCCGGCACTCCCCCTGACCATCATCAAGGGTCAACCCACCGTTCTGATCGGGGGAATGCCGGCGGCCCGGCTCAGCGATATGACCGCGCCCTGCATGCTGCCCGGGTGCATACCGGCGGGACCCGGCATCATCGCCTTGGGATCCGCCACGGTCCTCATCGGAGGCATGCCGGCGGCCCGGGTGGGTGACATGACACTGCATGCCTCCTGTGTGGCGCCCATCCCCTCCCCCACGGGCAAGATCCTGCCCCCGGGTTGTCCCACCGTGATGATCGGGGGCTGATTCCGCGTGAGGCTCCGGCATTTCGAATCGCTCCGGCCGGTCTGCCCGGTCTGCCGCGTGGCGGGCGGCTCCGAATTCCCGCTGCGCATCGCCACGGTGGCGCGTGAGGAAAACGGTCACATCGTCGAAGCCGCGCTGCACTGCACCAATCCCCTCTGCCTGCGCGAATTCCCGGTCATCGACGGCATCCCCCTACTGGTCTCCAATCTCCGTGCCTATGTGGCCGCCAACATCCTGTCGATCCATGGCCGCGACGATTTGGGTGAGCTGATCGAAAGCATGTTGGGTGATTGTTGCGGCCCCAATTCCGACTTCGACCAGACCCGTCAGCATCTGAGTTCCTATGCCTGGGATCATTATGCCGACCTTGATCCGCAGGAATCCGCCACCGGACCCCGTCCGGGTTCGATGGTGCGGACCTTGGAGATTGGCCGGGAACTGGCCGGAGCCCTTCCAACCGGGCCCATCCTCGACGTGGGGTGTTCGGTCGGACGCGGCACCTTTGCCCTGGCGGAGCGCGGGGACGGTCTGGTGCTGGGCGTGGACCTGAACTTCCCGATGTTGCGATTGGCGGCGGGGGTTTTGCGACACGGACGGGTGCGGTATCCCCGGCGGCGCGTCGGCCTGGTCTATGAGACGCGCGATTTTCCGGCGGCTTTCGAAGGGGCCGAACGGGTCGATTTCTGGGCGTGCGATGCGGCGGCGTTGCCTTTTGCGGCCGGCACTTTCTCGATGGCGACAGGCTTCAATCTCCTGGATTGCCTGGCGGCGCCCCGGGAATTCCTGGGCGGGCTGGGGCGCAGCTTGAAAACCGGCGGCAAAGTGGTGCTGGCGTGCCCCTATGATTGGTCCGAAGGCGCGACACCCTTGGAAGGATGGCTGGGCGGACATTCGCAACGTTCGCCGATGGAAGGATCGAGCGAGGAATTCCTGCGTCACTTGCTGCAACCCGGGGTGAATGCGCAGGCCATCGGCGGACTGGAACTCACCGCCGAGCGCGACCATCTCCCGTGGTTCGTGCGCCTGCATGAACGGAGCATGATGACTTATAGCCTTCATCTGGTTGTGGCGACCCGAACAGCAGATCGTCCGGCCTCCGAAAACCCCAAACCCACCGACACCCATGAGCAACTCCGGTCACCTGTCCTTTGACGTCTCGTTTGGCAAGCCCTCCGATCAACCCGCAGACCGGCCCGCAGGAAAATCCGCCGCCCCCACCGGAGCACCCTCCGCGGTGCTGGTGATCGCCAACCTCAGCGGACACACGGCGCAGGGCGATTCAGGTCCACTCGCCACCCGACCGACCCGGGTCCTGGATATCGACACTTATATGACGGTGTTCCGACAGTTCAACACGCAGTTGAAGCTGTCCGTGGCGGGCACCGGGCAAACGCTGCAATTCAAATCCATCGATGACTTCCACCCTGATCAGTTGCTGGCGAATATCCCCCCGCTCAGTTTGCTGAATTCAGTGCGACGGCGCCTGGCTTCACCGGCGACTGCAGCGGCCGCGGCGGGTGAACTCTCGGCATTGCTGGGGCCCCAGACCGGACCGGCACCGGCGGCCGCGGCCGCACCGGTGGCTTCGGCACCCGTCCCATCGGAATCCAACGAGGCGGCGCTCGCCCGCCTGCTGGGCAAACCACCGGGGGCCTCCGCATCGACGCCCGCGTCCGCATCCCCGGAAAACGCCGTGGACGCGACGGCATTGATCCGTCGTTTGGTGGGGAACGTCGCCGCCCCGGCATTGCCGCCGGGAGCCGCGGGAATGCAATCCGCTGTGGAACTGGAACTGGCCGCGCTGCTCCGTTCCGTGCTGCACGATCCCACCTTCCAGGCGCTCGAAGCCGCGTGGCGCAGCGTGGATTTCCTGGTCCGCCGATGGCCCGAGGAGAACGCGCCCAAGCTGCGGGTGTTGGATGCGTCGATGGCGGAACTTGCCGCCGATCCGGTGGGATTACTCCGTCACCTGCGGGACCAACCCGGGACCGTCGTGGCCTTGGACGGGATCTTCGGTGAAAGCGCGGGCAGCCTGGGGACCTTGAAATCATTGGCAGCCGTCTGCGCAAAGGCTCATGCCGTCCTGCTGGCGGGGGCGCATCCCCAGTTGGTGAGGTGCGACAGCTTCGGCCGCCATGCCGATCCCGACGACTGGTGTTTTCCGGCGCCGGAAGACGTCCAGACGGCGTGGGCTGAGGTTTGCGATGACCCGGCGGCAAATCACGCGAGTCTGTCCCTGCCACGATTCCTACTGCGATTGCCGTACGGCCGCGGCGGGGAACCGATCGATGCCTTCCCGTTCGAGGAATTCGTCGGTCCGCCAGATCATGAGGCGATGCCCTGGGGCAATCCGGCCTTCCTGCGGGCGCTGTTGCGGGCGCAGACGGCGGCTTCGGGCGGGGACGCGCCGGGTGGCGAGATCGATCAATTGCCGGTGTATTCTTTCCGCCAGGACGGGGCCAAGGAAGTGGTTCCGTGTGCCGAGGCCTGGCTGAGCGAGCGGGCGGCGGCGCGGATCGGGGAGGCCGGGTTGGTGCCGGTGTTGTCGGTCAAGAACAGCGACTCGGTGCTGATACCGGAGGCGTGAGGCGTGAGGCGTGAGGCGTGAGGCGTGAGGCGTGAGGCGTGAGGCGTCACTCCCGAGTCCGGCTCATGCCCAGGTGTTCTTGCCGCTGGCAACGTCCTTGCCCAGGTCGATGAAGGGCTTTTGCTCCTTCGCCTGCTGCTTCAGGACATTGTCGGGGACCTCGACCACCGGGGGTGCCGTGACGGGAATCCTGGGGGCCGTGGGAGCCGGTGGCACTGGTGCGGTCGGCATCGCGAGGGTGGGGGCGGCGGGGGCCGTGGGCATGGCCGGCATCTTGGGTGCCTCAGGAACGGCCGGGGCGCTGGCCATCTTCGAGGAGATATTCACCGACCCGGCCACCGCCTGGGCCGTGGGCCCCCCCGTCGCCACCGCGCCGCCCGGGCTCTGGGACCACGCGGCCCCTTGGGCGGCCCAGGCGCCCGGCCCCTTATAATCGGTCTTCAGGGCTGCGGCGGCCGCCTGGGATTTGGTGGCCTCGGTCGGCGTCTTCACCCAAGCCTCGGCGGCTTGGAGAGCGTCCTTGTCGGCCGGGGCCATCTTGCCCGCCACCTGCCGTGAGCTCTGGCAGGCCCAATGGACTGAATCCCGTTCCGGAAGACCGTGGGCGAGGGTGTTGACGGCGTCTTGGGAGTGCCCTCCTTTTTCGAGCGCGGCCAGGTACTCGGCCGGCGATTGACCGGGCACGGCCAGCTTGGCGGCGGGGGGCGACGGGGTGAACTTGGAGGTGATGTCCGCCGCGGTGGGCGCGGTGATCTTGGGATAGGGATTGATCATCATGCCGTTGATTTGGCACTGCTTGCCCCCGAGGCGAAAACGAAAATCGTGATGGAGTTTTCCAACTTCAAGAACTTCCGCTGATCCATCCAGGTTCCCCTGAACGGTTCCGGCTGCGGCTCCCGACAATTCCACGAATCCACGTTTGACCCCGCCAACGTGCCGGAATCATTCTCTTGAAGCCGTTCCCAATGCCCACCGAAGCTGAACTTCTCAACGCCGTCCTGAAGTCGCCGGACGACGATGCGCCACGGCTCGCCTATGCCGACTGGTGCGCGGGACAGTCGGACCCGGCCCTGACCGCCAGGGCCGAAATGATCCGGCATCAACTCGATGCGCACCGGTTGCGCCAGAGAACCGGGGGACCGGCCGCGAAAGCCGCCAAGCTGATCCATCAACACCAGACCGGTTGGATCGGCGGACTGGCCCGATACGTATTGGACGTGGAGTTTTCGCGTGGGTTCATCGAGCAAATCACCGTCAAAGGCCGTACTTGGATCGAATCGGCAGGCGCCATACGACGGCTGGCACCCGTACGGCATCTGGATCTCGTGGAGCTCACCGACCTATTTGCGGAGGTGATCGGGTCTGCTTCCATGGAAGGGATCCGATCGCTCGGGCTCCAACGGCAGGGATTGATGGACCCCGACCTGGAAGTCCTGGCCAAGTCTCCCCATCTGGGTTCGCTCCGGTGGCTGTCTTTGGTGGGCAACCGGGTGACCGAAGATGGCGCGGTGGCACTCGCGGCGAGCAACCGGCTCCCGGCCTTGAGTTGGGCGAATTTCTATGGCAACCCTTATGATCCCGGTGAACAGTTTGCACATGACCAAGGGTTGATCGTGGATTCCTGGCTCACTCCCGAGGGGGAGGCCTTGGAAAGGCGGTTCGGTCGCCTCAAGTGGCTGCATGACCCGGCGGTCTACATCATGGAGACGGAGCCCGATCGATTCACCATCGACTGAGAGCCGGAATCGGGATTGGGACCCTGGGGATCAGGTCGGCGGCGGGTCACCATAGTCAAAGGTCAGTTTCTTCAGGACCGGCCCGGAAACCGTGGGGACCTGCCTGAGAAGGTCCGGCTCATCTTGAAAACCATTGGCGGTCGTTTTGCGGACCTCGCAACATTTTTCCGCAAAGGCTGATCCGATAAGAGCCGCCAATTCCTCCTGGGTGGCCAGGTTCACGTTGGTGTTGGGGCGTGCATCGGGGAAGAATTTGTTGGCGTAGGCCACATTGAGGCAATTGAGAGCGAACAGGGCGACGTTCACCCGGGAGCCGGCCTGAGCGGGAATGGTATCGGCAAAATTTGCCAACTGATCCAAGGCATTCTTCCCGTCGGCAAACTCCTTGACCCAGTTGGGATTCGCGGAGGTCGCCGAGCCCAACACCCGCACCGCACCCTTGTCCAGTTCGAGGCCGACCAGGCGGTCGGAAGGGCCTTTGATGACGCCGCTCTTGGACAGCAGGCTTGTGACGGAAACGCCCTGCCCGACGGCGGTGAAATCCTGTCCGCTGCACAGGATCGCGCGGTCATAATTTGGAGCCAAAGGTCCGCCCAACCCGGGGAAAGCGAACGGAAAGGCACCGTTCTTGAGCGGCACGAGATCGCCGTTCGCATCAATGCCCAACGTGGGCAAATCCTTCGCTGCGGCAGCCGCATCCCTCACATTGGCGTCAGGATACCGCCCCAGCGTGATGGGCACCGGGGAATTCCCCTGGGTGAAGGGACCGAGAGTGTCAATCCAAGCCCGCTGCATGAAGCGAAAGTTGGGGTTGGCCGGTATCAGCAGACTCGTCAGCGTGGTTCGGATTGGGGCCGACAGCCCACCGATGGTCAAAGGGTTGGCTGCGCTGCCGGCATGGGAATGGATTTTCGAGGCCTCCCGGAATGGATCCTTGGGATCGCCCGGTTCGTACCAACCCTTGAGAAGCGGGTCATTTCGCGGGTTGAAGAAGGAGTCGAGGTGAGTGGTGGCGTTGGCCAACCAGTCCGCCTGGACCCCTGCGGTTTCGCCGGCGATCTCGATCATGTTCACGCCGACCCCTCCCGATCCCATGATGCAGATGTACTCGTCCTCAGGCCATTCGACCTCGTTGCAAAGGGCCTCCAGACCGCTGAGCACCGTGCGGGTCCGCATCTCCTCCGACCAGAGCTCCGGCGGATGCCATGGTTTCGCCCCATAGAGGCCGGTCACATCGGTGCGTTGGGGAATCGCGATCCGGGGTCGGCCATTCCCGGTGCAGAGATCGACTTTGGTGGCATAGAGCAGGCGCGGCTTGCCCTCGGTGTCAATCAGCAGCAACCGATAGGGCGGATACTTGTCGGGATAAGGCAGTTTGAGGAATTTCTCACAGGTGGCCCAGACATCCTCCAATTCATTCTTGAGCGCCGCCAGCACCTTGTCCGTCGGCAATGCCATCGTCCGGTCCTGAATCACGGCCACCCAGGCATTCACCTCCCCGAACGGGTAGAATCCGGCCAGACGCTTGAGCTCGGATTGGGTGTCCTCGGCGAAACGGGTGGAATGCCGGGGAAGGGTCAGCGTCTCGCCGTTGGCTTTGGGACTTTTTTCGTAGCCGGGCAGGCAGAGGAGGTTGGCGATCTGACCCATCAGGTGACCGCGATAATGCATCCACGGGTCTTGGAAACCCACGTGCACCACCGGCACATCGCCGATCCGATCCCAACCCGCCTTCGACTGCCGGAGAGTGGTGTGGTTGACCACCGCCGCCGCCCCGAAACCGACGATGACATAATATCCGGGAGGCTCAGTCTGGGCGACCGTGTCGACGGGCTTGCTCGCCTGGTTGGGGAGGGCGGTGCGGACTGCCTTTACGCCGCCGGAGTTCCCGGGGATCGTCTGGCCTGGATACCACTTGGGCTCCACATACCACTCCTCGGGGGCGTATCCGCGGCCTTGGAGCACGGCACGCTGCAGCATATAGCTGTACCGGGCTCTCGACACCCGGTCGGCGTGGACTCCGGCGGGTGCGTTCATTTCGGCGGTGCGGAGGGTTGGACGGCGGGTAGCGGAGCCGACGGAAGATCCTGGACCTCCCCGAGTTTGTTTTGGGTTGCGGAATCGGCATCCCCGGTGATCGGGAGTTGGTATCGGGCCTGAAAATCCCGGAGGGCGGCGCGGGTCATTTCATCCAACTCACCGTGAAAGTCCCCGCCGTAGAGCCCGAGGTTTCCCAAACGTTTCTGGACGCCGGCGATGGAATCAATCGGGTCCATGTGCCCGAAGGCCAGCAGGAACTCCGCGCCATCCGCTTCCATGATCAACCGACCCTGGCTCGCTGCGGGCGGGACGAATTCCTCGAGAATCCCGTTTCCATCGGTTTGGCCGCGACAGATGGCCCCGTCGACTTCCAGCCGGTATTTCTGGTTGGCCCGCGGCTTGTCGACGGTGAACATCTGCAACCGGAAAACCGCCGGGATGCCCTTGCGCTTGAACCGATGCCTTTTTTCCGGGGGCTTGGTGACTTCCTTGAGCCGTTTGTCGGGAATGACCAACACATCACCCGGCAAAAGCACGTTCATGTCCTTGCGCTTCTGTTTGAGCGCGGCGTTGTCGGGATGATCCCAGATCGTCGGCGCAAAAAGGCCGTTTGCTTCCGAAAGGCTGATCGTGGTCTCCCCCTGCTCAATGGTGTGCTGAATCGGCATCAGGCGTCCTCCCAAGCGTCTTGGTCCAGATCTGGAAACGTGATCTTACAGGCCCCCGGTTCAAAGCCCTCGATGCGCGCACCGCCTTGGGCATCCAACGTGCCCTCGGCAACGGTGGCATCGGGCAGGGTCACCCGATACTTCAGGCCCGTGATCGGTTTCTTGTCCTCCCCCACCATCTGGATTTCGATCCAACTCTTCTTCTTCTCCTCCGCCTTT
>JANYCC010000118.1 GCA_025360495.1 Verrucomicrobiota bacterium
CGCGACCGCCCTGGGAGGGCGGGTTTTCTTACCCGCCCGGCCGGACCGTTTCACCGGACCACCCGGGTCCCGAGCAACAACCCGGCGAAGACGGCGAGGACCAGCAAGCCAAGGCCGGACAGGATCCCGGCAACGACTTGGGTCCAAGGCCTCAGCTTTCGCAGTCCCAGTCCGGCCGACAAATGGGCGCCGCCAAAGACCAGGAATATAAGGGCGCCGAACAGCTCAATGATTCCCATCGGGAATGCCGGTGACAGCGACGCCGCAATGGCAATCACACCGATCGAGATCATCAATACCCCGCCCAGGACGTAAAGGATGCCCACCGTCCGGATCGAGGCTTCGTGACGGATGTGGCGCTTGCGGATTTCCTCTGAATCCGAGATGAGAACCGGCACACCTTCCAACAGCTTTTGCACCAGCATCGGCTTGCATCCGGCACAGACCCGATGGCCCGAAACCTGGACCAGGTCCTCGGGTGCGAACGTGAGTCCGCATTCGATGCAGCGGTTGTCCGCTGAAGTGCATACGATGGGTGGAGGCGCGATCGCGGGGGCGGTCTCGCGTGGGAGCAAGGCGGGTTCGACCTCGTGAAAGGGCAACCAAGTGGCCATCCGCTCGCTCCACACCGGGCTGGAGCGGGTTATCTGACCCGACCGGATCCGTTCGAGAAACTCGGTTTCCGTGAGGGGTCCATGCTGCACACCGGCCTCGGCATAATACCACTGCACGGGCGGAGCCTGCCGTGTCTTGAATCGGGTTGTCGATGGCGGGATGGACGGAAGACCGGTGGTCAGTGGTCAGTGATCAGTGGTCAGTGGTCAGTGGTCAGTGGTCAGTGGTCAGTGCGGAACCCAGCTTCCAAGGAGGACGGCAATGAGGGCCGCGACAGCTCCGGGAGGGCGGGTTTTCTTACCCGCCTCTTTTCACGCCTCTTTTCAGACTCGCGCGACCCCATCCGGCGACTAGAGTTTGCCCATGAATCCCCGGCGTTTCTCCCTGGGTGCGGTCGGCCCGGTACTGGCCCTGACAATCCTGACGGGCTGCAACGACCATTCGAATTCCGGCCAAGGCACGGCCAACACCCGTTCACCCGTCACGGCCCCCCTCGATTATCTGGCGGCGCAAGGGCAGGCCAAGAAACATTCCGAGAAGGTGATTTCCCTCGTCGAGATCCAACAGGCCATCCAGCAGTTCAATGCGATGGAGGAACGGTTGCCCCGCGATCTCAATGAACTGGTCGCCCAACATTATCTGGGCAAAATGCCGAGCCCGCCGCGCGGCCAGCGTTTCCTGTACGATCCCCAGACCGGCTCGATCCGGGTGGGACCGGCGGCACCCGGCCCCTGATCCGGCGAGGAAGACGGAAGGGGAGAATCACGGATTGCACGGATGACACGGATAAGAAAGCCCGTCCAAGCTCACCAATCCGCGGTTTCAGTTTCTGGATCGCGGCTCAGTGCAGCATCGGGAGCGGGTTGGGAATCCGCATCAGACGGGCCTCCAGGTCGAGATACCAATCCAACCTCCGGTCCGTCTCCGCCTCATCCAAGTGACGGGCCATCAGCAGGTACGTCGCATAATGGTTGCCTTCGGACTCCACGAGGCTGCCGTAGAATCCGGCCAGTTCGGGATCCAGTGCCCGAAGTTCGCGTTCGAGCACCTGGAATTTCTCACAGCTTCGTCCCTCGACCAGCGCGCTGCACACCAGGTGATCGATGACCTGTTCGTGGTTGTTGCCGTGCCGGACCGATCCCATCAGGCCGCTGATCCACGGGCTTTTGAACGGTTGCCCGAACGCCACCCCCCGTTTTGCCAGGAGACGGAGGACCCGTTCGAAATGCTGGAGTTCCTCGATGGCGATCGCATTGAGCTCGTGGACCCGTCCGAACAGGCTGCGGTGCTTCTCGAGCGTGATCGCGGTGGTCGCGGCCTTGCGCTCCAGATGGGCGTGATCCACCAGCACCGCACCCAGGTTGGCCTTCACCTTGGGCAGCCAATCGGCCGGGATCTTTTCGCGGAAGAGCAGCATGACGGTCAGCTCAACCGGCTTGCGAAACCCCGTCGTCCTGGACCAGCAGGACGCCGGCACTGGTTCCCAGCCGGGTGGCCCCGGCCTCGATCAGGGCCATCGCCATGGCCCGGTCACGGATCCCGGCGCTGGCCTTGACACCCACCTTGGGTCCGACGCATTCGCGCAGGAGACGCACATCGGCCACGGTGGCGACCCCGGGGCCGAATCCGGTGCAGGTTTTCACGAAGCGGGCACCGGCCTCCACTGCGAGCGAACAGGCGCGGCGTTTCTCATCCTCGGTCAGCAGGCCGGTTTCGAGGATCACCTTCACCGGCACAACTTCCGCCGCCTCGACGATGTCGCGCAATTCCCGGAGAACGTAGCGGTCATCCCCATCCTTCAGTCGGCCGAGGTTGAGGACGACATCGATCTCCTGCGCGCCCAGGTCGATGAGCACCTCGGTTTCAAAGCGTTTGGCATCCGAATCGGTGGCCCCGAGGGGGAAACCGACGACCGCGGCGACCAGGACGTCGGTGTCGGTGAGGCGTGCGGCGGCGAGGGCGACGCGGGAGCCATGGACACAGACGGCATGGAAGGCGTATTGGCGGGCCTCGGCGCAAAGGAGTTCGATGGCCGCCGCCGTGGCATCGGGCCGCAACAGGGTGTGATCGATGTAGGACGCGAGATTCAAGGCGGGGAATGTCCAATGACGAATGACGAATGTCCAATGGAGGATGAGGGATGAGGGATGAGGGATGAATGGCGAATGACGAATGACGAATGACGGGTGGACAGCGCGGGGCTGCGGTCGGGGCGTATTCCCAGGCGCGGCTACGAGGGTTCATTCAGGTCCCCCTCTCCTCCTTCGTTCCTCAGGAAGAGAGGGAGCCGGACCCCGGACGACCTAACCCTCTGTCCCATTGGTCATTGGTCATTGGTCATTAGTCATTGGTCATTGGTCATTGGTCATTCGTCATTCGTCATTCACCCGTGCCCCTTGCCCCGGACGGCAATCTCCTGTCTGCTATCCGCGATGCTGAAAGCCGGAATCGTGGGTCTGCCAAATGTCGGGAAGTCGACCCTCTTCAATGCCGTCACCCGCACCCGCAAGGCGCAGGCGGCCAATTACCCGTTCTGCACCATTGATCCCAATGTCGGGGTGGTGACCGTGCCCGACGAACGGCTCGCCGTCCTCCAAGGGATCGCCAAGACCCACGTGGTGATCCCGGCGGTCATCGAATTCGTCGACATCGCCGGCCTCGTCAGCGGGGCCTCCCAAGGCGAGGGGCTCGGCAATAAGTTCCTCAGCCACATCCGTGAGGTCGATGCCATCGTCCAGGTGGTGCGATGCTTCGATGACGCCGACATCCACCATGTCTCGGGCAATGTCGACCCGGTCCGGGACATCGAGGTGGTCAACACCGAACTCGTCCTGGCGGACGCCGATGCGGTGCGCAAACGGCGGGATCGCCTGGCCAAGGACGTGAAGCGCGGCGACAAGGCGGCGATGGCGGAGGATGCGGCGCTGGCCAAGCTCGATCCGCACCTGGACGCGGGACGTCCCGCCCTCACCTTGGAACTGACCCCGGAGGAACGCGACTGGGTCCGGCCCCTGTTCCTGCTCACCTTCAAGCCGACGATCTTCGCGTGCAACGTGAAGGAGAACGACCTGGCCAATGCCGACGCCAACCCCTACGTGCAAAAAGTCCGGGATTACGCGAAATCCCACCTGGCCTGTGAGGCGGCCGTCATCAGCGCCCAGATCGAGTCGGACCTGGTCGATCTCACCGCGGAGGAGGCCCAGCAGTTCCTGACCGAGCTCGGGGTGAAGGAGTCGGGCGTCGGGGTCCTGATCCGCGCCACCTACCATCTGCTCGGTCTCCGCACCTATTTCACCGCCGGGGAAAAAGAGGTACGGGCCTGGACGATCCATACCGGGGACACGGCCCCCCAAGCCGCGGGCGTCATCCACAGCGACTTCGAACGCGGGTTCATCAAGGCCGAGACGGTCTCCTTCGAGGACCTGGTCCGGTGCGGATCGGTCGCCGTGGCCCGGGAAAAGGGATTGTACCGGATGGAAGGCAAGGAATACGTCGTGAAAGACGGTGATGTCCTGCTCTTCAAGTTCAACGTTTGAACGGTCCGGGCGATCCGATCCGGGGCCTTTTTTTGAGACACCGACCCGCCGATTCCGACCGACGCCGGCAAACAAACCTTGCCGGCAGCGTTGTTACGCGGTTACACGTCCGCGGATCTTCTCATGGGAAAAGCCCTCATCATCGCCGAAAAACCGTCCGTGGCCGCGGACATCGCCAAGGCCATCGGTGGCTTCACCAAGGATAAGTCCGGGGACTTCTTCGAGAGTGACCAGTATCTGTTGTCGTCGGCCGTGGGCCATTTGCTGGAGTTGGCCGTGCCCGAGGAATTCGAGGTGGCCCGGGGCAAATGGACCTTCGGGCAATTGCCGCACCTGCCCCCACGGTTCGGATTGGCGCCCATCGAGAAGAACGAGAACCGCCTCAAAGTCCTGGCCCGCCTGATCAAACGCAAGGATGTCGATGCCCTGATCAATGCCTGCGACGCCGGGCGTGAGGGCGAGTTGATCTTCCGCAACATCGCCGCCTACACCTCGGCCCGGCAACCGATCCGCCGGCTCTGGCTCCAATCGATGACCCCGCAGGCGATCCGCGACGGGTTCGCACGCCTGCGGACGGACGAGGAACTCCTTCCCCTCGCGGATGCTTCCCGGTGCCGGTCGGAGTCCGACTGGATGGTGGGGATCAACGGGACGCGGGCGATGACCGCGTTCAACAACAAGGCGGGGGGATTCTACCTGACCACGGTCGGGCGGGTCCAGACGCCGACCCTGGCGATCGTGGTGGAGCGCGAGGAACGGATCCGGAAATTCGTTTCGCGGGATTATTGGGAAGTCCAGGCGTCATTCGCGGCACAGGGCGGGGTGTATCCGGGACGCTGGTTTGACGAGGCTTTCCGGCGGGCCGAGGGCAAGGAGGCGGACGCGGAATTGAAGGCCGAACGGTTGTGGGACCGGGTGCGGGCGGAGACGATCCGGGCCCGCTGCGAAGGCCGGCCCGGCGTGGTGACCGAGGAGAGCAAGCCTTCGAGCCAGTTGTCGCCCCTGCTCTATGACCTGACCACCCTGCAGCGCGAGGCCAACGGCCGGTTCGGATTCAGCGCCAAGAACACCTTGGGGATCGCCCAGGCCTTATACGAACGCCACAAGGTGCTCACCTATCCCCGGACCGACTCGCGGCACCTGCCGGAGGATTATGTCGCGACGGTGCGTGGGACGATGGAGGCGCTGTCGGAAACCCCTTTCGCACCGTTTGCCCGAAAGATCCTGGCCGAGGGATGGGTGCGTCCCAACAAGCGGGTTTTCAACAACGCGAAAGTCAGCGATCACTTTGCGATCATCCCGACCGGGCAGGTGCCGCGGATGCTTTCGGAGCCCGAGCAGAAGCTGTTCGACCTGGTGACGCGGCGGTTCCTCGCGGTGTTTTATCCGGCGGCGGAGTACCATGAGACGGTGCGGATCACGCGGGTGGAGGGCGAGCCGTTCAAGAGCGTGGGCAAGGTGCTGATGCGGGCGGGTTGGCTCGAGGTGTACGGGCGTGAGGCGGCCGGCGAGGATGAATCACCCGCGTTGGCGCCCGTGGTGCCGGGCGAGAAGGTCCAGACGACCGGGATCGAGGTGAAGCCGTTCCAGACCAAGCCGCCGGCGCGCTATACGGAAGCGACGCTGCTGAGCGCCATGGAAGGGGCGGGAAAACTGGTCGAAGACGATGAATTGCGCGAGGCGATGGCCGAGCGGGGGTTGGGGACTCCGGCGACCCGGGCGGCCACGATCGAAGGCCTGATTTCCGAGGAGTACATGCATCGGAACGGGCGCGAACTGGTGCCGGCTTCCAAGGCGTTCTCCCTGATGCAGTTGTTGCGGGGGCTCGGGGTCAACGAACTCACCCGGCCGGAACTGACCGGTGAATGGGAATTTCAACTCAAGAAGATGGAACGGGGCCAGTTGTCCCGGGATCAGTTCATGGCCGAGATCCGGCGTTTCACCGAGGAGATTGTCGCCAAGGCCAAGCGGTACGACAAAGACACCATCCCGGGCGATTTCGGCATCCTGAAAACACCCTGCCCGAAGTGCGGGGCCGCGGTCCATGAACGGTTCCGCGAATACAAATGCGTCCAATGCGATTTCCATGTCCGCAAGGTGCTTTCGGGCCGGATGTTTGAGCCGGCGGAGGTCGAGGTGCTGGTCCGGGAACGCCAGATCGGCCCGCTCCAAGGGTTCCGGTCGCGCTTGGGCAAGCCGTTTGCCGCCCTGATCAAACTCACCCCGGAAAACGAGGCCCGCTTTGATTTCGGCGACGGCGATGGCACCGGGGAAGGTGCGGACGCGCCACCCGATTTCACGGGTAAAGAACCGGTTGGCAAGTGTCCCAAGTGCGGCTCCCAAGTCTTCGAAAACGGCATGAACTATGTCTGTGAGAAGTCGGTCGGGGCCGGCCGGACCTGCAAATTCCGGAGCGGGACGATGATCCTGCAACAGGCCATCGACCGCACGCAGTTCAGCCGTCTGTTGACCCAGGGTAAGACGGACCTGTTGAAGGGCTTTGTTTCCAAGAAGACCGGCCGGAAATTCGAGGCGTTCCTGGCCTTGAAGGACGGCGAGGTCGGTTTTGAGTTCGCACCGCGGGAGAAGAAGGCGGGCAAGCCGGGGGGCAAGGCCGGGGGAAAGGCGGCGGATGCGACGCCGGTGCTCAAGTTGGATTTCACGGGCCAAAAATCCTTGGGACGGTGTCCGAAGTGTGGCGGGGCCGTTTATGAAGGGCCGGATGCCTATCTCTGTGAGAAATCCCAAGCGGAGACCCGTCGCTGCACCTTCAAGGTCGGCAAAGTGATCCTTGAGCAACCGGTCGATGCCGGACAACTCGGGAAACTCCTGGACGGCGGCCGGACGGATTTGCTGACGAAGTTCGTGAGCCGTGCTGGCAAACCGTTCCAAGCCCATTTGCTGCTCGGCGACAAGGGCAAGGTGGAGTTCGAGTTCCCAGACCGGTGACGGTTCGGGCGCCTTCGGAAATCCCTAGGTGGGAGCGGACGGCAGGACGCTCAAATCCCCTGGGGCGAGGGTGCGGATGCGGGGTCGCGGGAAGGGAAATGAGTCTCCTGCCGTCGTCTCCTATGGACGCCAACGCGATTTCCTTCAGTCGTGGAACGGATTGGCGGTGCGAGGCTTCCTTCCCTTTGTTTTCACGCGATTCGTGTCCTTAACCGGGGGCATGGCGGCCTTCCCGTCGTTGCCGCGGGGGGTCGCGACGATGCCCCACGCCAACCAGAGCCAGCCAACCATCAGGTGCAGTCCCTGGCTCACCAACAATCCCGCCAGATGCCAGCGACCGGTCGTGTAACCGGCCAATCCCAATCCTGCGACGGCGGCACCGGCAAGGAGAGCGGCCCCCGCCATCTTCCACACACTGCCGAGGCGGAGCTTTCGTCCGGCCGACCGGCATCCGACCCATGCCGGGAGGACCCAGAGCGTCGCCAGGATCCACCAAGAGGCGATCAATCCGCCAAAGACTGTCGCCCCAACGATCGCCTGGACCGGCAGGCGCCACGCCCCCCAGGTCGATGTCGCCGGGATCCGGCCGAGGTCCAATTCCCACCCGGGAACCCACGGGATGTCCAGATGACCGAACGCCCCATTGATCCGACATTTATCCGGGCGCAGTTCAAACTGGAAATCGGCGGTCTGGCCGAGCGGATCCGCGGATTCGGGAGTCACCACCCAATCGAACCAAGGGTTTTCCGCGAGTCGGACGGCGGTCGTCCCGGGCCAGTCCAAATGACCGCGGTTCAGGGAAGCTTGATCGGGAAGTTGCGCCAGGCCGTGTTCCAGAGTCGGAAACAGGGTCTGACGGAGGCTGGCCACCACGAGGCATGCGAGGGCGGCCGCGGACAGGATCTGGAGGGTCAGCAGGCGCGACGTGCTGGCGGCGGCAAACGCGGCAACCCCGCGTCCGGTGAAGGGTTGCCAGGCACCGATAAACCGTTGCCAGCGGGCCAGCGGTCGATCGGGGCCGGTTGATGGTGGGAGGTCCGCCACCGCGCCAGTCTGCCCGAAGGCCGCGGGGGCGGGAATCCCGGATACGGGGAAGTGCGGTTCCCGCCCTGCCTCAGCCCTGGGCGGGCGCCGGAGCCTCTCCCGGCTTCGCGCCTTGTCCGTCCTTTTGCACGAGGAAGACCGGGAGTGCGTACCGCAGCTTCATCACGTCATCCACCAGGATCTCGATCCAATAGGGTCCCGGATCCTTGAACGTGACGTTTTGCATCGCCACCACCGTGGTCGCGGAAAACACCGGGTCATTGAGTTGGAACTTGGATTCCACCTTCTGCAACACGGTGGATGAATCGATGCTGAGCAACCGGAGCACCTGCGTGAAGGCGCCTTTGCCGGCAGTCCAACGGTTCACGACATAAAGCTGGGCCGCCGTGATGGGGAACTGCGGCGAAAGGACCTGGCTGAGCACCCCGAGGAGGATGAGGTTGCCATTGCTTTCCTGGCGGATGCCGTCGCACACGAGCGAGCACTGAAGGTCGGGAAGAATACGGTTCGGAGTCATGCGTGGGCAGGAGAAAACCAGCCGTGCCCCGAAGGGTCAAAGGGAAAGGTGTCCGGGGCGTGGATCCACCCTCCGGTGCCTGGCCCGTCACCGCATCCAGATCCAAGAGGTCAGAGCGGCCAGAACCAAAATGGCCGCCCCGATCCACAGCCCGCGTCGTTGCTTGCGGTTCGCCCATGTCGGGGTCTCCTCCCCGTCCTCGTACGCCTCGTCCGGCAGATCCAAGCCGTCGTAAATGGAATTGTCGTCCCAACCGGCCTCGTGAGTCGCACCGCAATGGGGACACGCGACCGCCCGGAGCGGCACTGTTTCACCGCAGTTGGGACAATCACCCGGGGGACGGAAACGCGACATGGTGCCCTTCGGGTCCCCGGCTCAACGGGTGGCCATCTCCGCGGCCCGGACCGTGTTGGCCAGCAACAGAGCGATGGTCATCGGACCCACGCCCCCGGGATTGGGCGTGATGAGGGCGGCTTTGGGTTGCACCTCGGCAAACGCCACGTCGCCGACCAAACGCGAGCCCGTCCTGGAGGTGGGATCGGGAATGCGGTTGACCCCGACATCGATCACGACCGCGCCGGTCCTCACCATCGGCGCCTTCAGGAATTCCGGGACCCCCAAGGCGGCGATGATCACGTCGGCGCGCTGGCAGTGGGAGGCGATGTCGCGGGTGCCACGGTGGCAGACCGTGACCGTGCAATTCGCGTGCCTGCCCTTCTGAAGGAGGATCGAGGCCATCGGTTTCCCGACGATGTTCCCGCGGCCCAGCACGACCACTTCCGCACCGTCCAAGCGGACATCCGACCGGATCAGCAGTTCATGGACTCCGCCCGGTGTGCACGGCACGAAACCGTCGGGATCCCCGAGCATGAGGCGACCCACGTTGAGGGGATGGAAGCCGTCGACATCTTTGCGCGGATCGACTGCGGAGTAGATGACCGCCTGGTCCAAAGGAGGGGGCAGCGGGGCTTGGATCAGGATGCCATGCCATTGCGGGTCGGCATTCAATTGCGCAATCAGGGCGAGCAATTCGGCCTGGGGGGTGGAGGCCGGAAGGACGTGGGTGCGCGAATGAATCCCGAGTTCACGGGATTTTTTCTCCTTCATCCCGACGTAGACTTGGGATGCCGGGTCTTCACCGACCCGGATGAAATACAATCCGGGAACCACGCCTCGCGAAAGGAGGTCAGCCACCCGCTGGGCGGTTTCGCCGTGGATCTGCCCGGCGATGGCCCGTCCATCGATGAGATTCTGCATGGGACGGTTCAGTAGGCCTCGCGGATCGCGCTGACCTTGAGGAGAGGGCGGCGGGGCCATCTGGGATCCAGGTATTCCTCGGCCGTGACCAGGACCCGCTTACCCCGCCAATCGGACAACTGGAGATTCGGGTCTTCGGAATAGAGGAACCCGATCATCGCCTCGCCTCTGCGGAAATTATTGAGCTGATAATCGCTGGGAGCCTGCGGACTCCGCGCAAAGACCACGACCCCTTCGCGCATCACCTCATGCACCTTGTCGGTGGGCGCGGCATCCGGTTGGGAGATGACCGGAATGGCGATGTCAGCAACGGGTTGGGGCGGTGCCGGGACGACCGGTGCCGGCTCCGAAACCACCGTGGCGACCGGGGTCTGCACCGGCGCAACGGGCGGGGCCGTCAAATGCGGATTCTCACTGCTGGGCACGGGCTCAATCGTCACGGTGGGGGGCCGCGCCGGCGGAGTGGCCGGATGAAGCGGTTGCCCCGTCACACGTTCTTCGGAAGGCAGCAAGCGTCCGACCGTCGGGTTGGGCCGGGAGTGGTCTGACGGAAGCGGAACAACGCGGTTGGCCAGGCGCGGATCCGCAGGCGGAAGAGCCCGGACCGGTGGCGGTGTCCGGGAGACCGTCCCGGGCGGAGGGGAGGGGATTTCGTCGCCGAGCAGGGTGGTGGCGATGAATCCCTTGGCGGCACCCGTGGGAGCTTCGATCTCCAGCCAACCGTCGCTATCTCGCAGTTCCCGGATGATCGTTCCGTGGGGAAGGGTTCCAACCTCGGAGTAATTGCGTCCCGGGCCGGCGCGCAGGTTGACGGAAATGGGGCGGATCGACTTGTCGGCGGGGTTCACGAGGGCTCCGTAGATCCAGACGTGGGTGCCGGCGGGAAGGACCACCTCGGCCCAGCGTTTGGGTTCGTCACCCGCGGCCATGGTGTCCTCGATCTCGCCGGAGACGGTGACCGGTTGCCCTTTTTTGAGGGAGAGAAGTATTTCGCTGCTGACCGAAGGCTTGGCCCGGACGTTGGCGTTGGCCTTGGTGACGAAGGTGTGGGGCGGGGCGGGGACATCGAGGGCGAGCGAGCGGGACGCGCTCACCAGGATCACGACAGCGAAAAGGCAGGACAAGCGGGTCATCATAGGGCGGGGTGCCGGCCGGTCGGTGGCACCCGGCCCAAAATCTAGGGTCAACTCGGCTCCGGCAAGAGGGATTTCACTTCCGCGGGACTGAGCACGCGCCAGCGTCCCGGCGGGAGTTCGCCCAGGCGGATGGGCCCGATCTGCGTTCGACGCAATTGGACGACCTCATGGCCGAGCACGGCAAAAAGGCGCCGCACCTCACGATTTCTGCCTTGCGCCAGTTCCAATTCAACGACGCTGTGGGAATTGTTGGCCGAGATGAGGTGCGCCCGTTCGGCCTTGAGCAATTCGCCATCATCCTCGACTCCGGCGGTGAAGCGTCCGAGTTCCTTCTCGCCGATGCGTCCCTCGACAGTCGCGATGTATTTCTTCCGGATTCCGTACCGGGGATGAGTGAGTTTCAGGCTGAAATCACCATCGTTGGTCAGGAACAAGAGCCCTTCGCTCTCCCGATCCAAACGCCCGACCGGATAGAGATTGGCCCACTCTTGGGGGAGAAGATCGAAGACGATGCGGCGGTCCTCCGGATCACTGCGGGTGCAGAGATAACCGGGCGGTTTGTGGATCGCCACATACAATTTCCGCCGTGCCCGCACCGGCCGCCCGTCCACCGACACCTCGACGTGGTCGGGATCGACCTTGGCGCCAAGGGTTTTGATGACGGCGCCATCGATGCTGATCCGTCCTTCGACAATCAGCTTCTCGGACCCACGGCGGGACGCCACGCCCGCTTCGGCGAGGAATTTCTGGAGTCGGACGAGTGGCATGGCGGAGAGCGACGAAGGGTGGGTAAAACAAAACGCCGATCGCGGCAGCGAGCCGGCAATCGGCATCGGCGGGCGCCGGATTTCCGGACGACTTATTCGGGCGGCTTGGTCTTGCGGAGGTTGGTGACGGGATCGCCATCCTTCCATTGGCCGCGGCCTTTAAGGATGGCGACGCGCTCAAAGCGCTTCAAGACATTGCGCTTGGCGCCGGTGGAACCGGCCGCGGCGCGGAGACTGCGATGCTGCGACATAAATCGATGCCCAAGTAAAAGGTTCAACCGTTCCAGCCGGGCCGGAACGGAGCGAGGTTTGTACCAGAGTGCCGGGGTGTGGCAAATGGGATTTTTGGGTTCTTGGACGATGGGGGCGTTCCGGACGGACGTGGAGCAGGCGTCAAAGTCATCAAAGTGAGGCGGTTGGTCTGCCGAGTATGGACGTGGTGACAGTCCCTTCGGATGGGTCGCCAACTCTCATCCGAACACCCCGACGCGCAGATCCCGCAGGCTGAAATAGCGCACCCGGCACCACAGGTAATCCCGCAAGGGCAACCGGCCCCTGGCCGCCAGCACCCGCAATTCCTCCTCCCGCGAGAGGGACCCCCGCGTGGTCGTCCCGTCGGGTCGCAGGGTCTCGCGCCGTTCGTTGCCCTCCCGTTCGACTAAGGACCTGTCCCTTTGTATGAGGCCGGTCCCTTTGCCGGAGAGGATTCGGTGGGGCGGTTGGAGGAAGGGGGAGCGTTTTGTCCCGCCCGCTTGGGGTTGGGAAAAGCAGTGGCTCGCGGCGTGACACTTGCTATCATCGCGACTCAGCCAAAACTTTCATTGTGAGCTACGACATTGAACTTCTCCGGGGAGTGCTAAAGGCCGCTGTCGAAGGCGGAGCCTCCGACGTCCACATCAAGGTCGGCACCCCGATCGTCCTGCGGATCAACGGCAACATCCTCACCATCGAGGCGCCGACGCCGACGGTTGAGTGGATGGAAAAGATCTTGGACAAGGTGGTTCCGGCGCACGCGAAGAAGCGGTTGGACACGGATCGGGAGGTCGATTTCAGCTATTACGAGCCCGGGGTGGGCCGTTTCCGCACCAATGTCTTCCAACAGCGGGGCACGTTCGCCCTGGCAATGCGCTACGTGAAGACCGAAGTGCCGAGCTTCAACGAACTCGGACTTCTGCCGGTGCTGAAGGACATCGCCCGAAGTCCCCGGGGCATCGTCTTGGTCGCCGGCACGACCGGATGCGGCAAGTCAACGACGCTCGCGGCGATGATCGAGTACATCAACAGCAACTTCAAAAAGCACATCATCACCCTCGAGGACCCGATCGAATTCGTCTTCGAGGACAACCAGTCGGTGGTCGAACAACGGGAAATCGGGCTCGACACCCACAGCTTTCAGCACGGGCTGAAACACGTGCTCCGACAGGATCCCGACATCATCATGGTCGGCGAGATGCGCGACGCGATCTCGTTTCAAGCGGCAATGAGCGCGGCCGACACCGGGCACCTCGTCCTGTCGACGTTGCATACCCAGAACGCCGCCCAGTCGATCGGCCGCATCCTGGATTTCTTCAAGCCCGATGAACGGGAACAGGTGCGGCGACAACTCGCGAGCACCCTGCGGGCCGTGATCTGCCAGCGCATGGTCGCCACGACGGAAGGTGGGGTCACCCCCGCGCTGGAAATCCTGATCAACACGTCCACCGTGAAGAAAATGCTCGAGGAAAACCGGATCGAGAAGATTTCGGCTGCAGTCGAGACCGGGCGTGACGACGGCATGCAGACGTTCAACCAGGCGCTCTTCGACCTGGTCAAGGACAAGAAGGTGTCCGAGAAGGAGGCGATGACCAAGGCCAGCAACCCGCAGGAATTGGAGATGATGTTCAAGGGCATTTTCCTGACCCAGAGCAGTCGCATCCTGAACTGATTCCCAGTCCCGGATGGATCGGTCCATTCCCGATCCGTAACGGGCTTGTAACGAAACTGCCATTGCCGTTGGGGTCGGACCTGCCTAACAAGTCGTCCAGCATGGCAAAGATCCTTGTGGCCGATGATGAACCGGATGCCTTGGAACTGGTGGGCTTCAACCTGAAGCAGGCCGGTTTCGAGGTGGTGACCGCGGACGACGGGGCCGAGGCCCTGAAGAAGGCCCGGGAAACCCGTCCGGACCTGGTCCTGCTGGATTTGATGCTTCCGGAGATCGATGGCTTGGAAGTCTGCAAGGCCTTGCGTCGGGATCCGGCCACCGCCGCGATTCCCGTGATCATGCTCACCGCGAAGGCGGCGGAGATCGACCGAGTGCTGGGGCTCGAATTGGGAGCCGACGATTACGTCACCAAGCCGTTCAGCCCCCGCGAGTTGGTGCTGCGGGTTCGCAATCTCCTCAAGCGTCGGACCGAATCCACCGGACAACCGGAGCACATCACGGTCGGGGAACTCACGATCGACATCCCCCGGCACCTGGTGACCGTGAACCGGCGGCGCGTGGACCTGACCGCCACCGAATTCAAGCTCCTCACCGTGCTGGCCCGTCGTCGTGGCCGGGTCCAGAGCCGGGACCAGTTATTGCAGGATGTATGGGAATATGACAACGTGATCGACACCCGCACCGTGGACACCCACATGCGGCGCCTGCGTGAGAAAATGGGTCCGGCAGCCCGGTATCTGGACACCGTGCGAGGCGTGGGATACCGGTTTGTGGAGAACTGAACCCAAACGCATGGGAGTTGAGCTTTGGTGGGGCCTCGGAGTGCTGGGCGGCGGTGGCTCGGTGGTTGGCCTGTTATGGTTGCTGCACCGGGACCGGTGGCAGCGTGATCTTCTGCGGGAATCCGCGCTGCGCCTCGCCGAACTCAAGACCCAGAGGCACCTCGCCTTGGTCGAGGAACAATCCAAACAACAGGCGCTCCTCGACAGCATGGTCGAGGGGGTGCTGGTGCTGGACGAACAGGGTCGGGTCGAACATGTGAATCCCGCCCTCGTCCGTCTTTTCGGCCTGGGACCGGAAGTCAAAGGCCAGCCCCTGGCCAATGCCATTGCGGTTCCCGAATTGGCGGACATGGCCCGGCGCACCGTCCAACAGGGCCGGTTGATTGACCAGCAGATCCATATCCCCGGGGGAGATGCGCCCCTGACGCTTCAGATCAATGCGGTTGCGCTGAGGGATCCCGACCGGTTGCATGCGGGGACGCTCCTGGTCTTTCACGACCTGACCCAGCACACGCGCCTCGCCGAACAGCGCCGCGAATTCGTGGCCAACGTCAGCCATGAACTCCGCACCCCATTGTCCCTGATCAAAGGCTACACCGAAACGCTGCTCGCCGGCGCCAAGGACGATCCGGAGACGGCCACCCGCTTCCTCCAGACGATTGATAAACACGCCGACCGCCTCACGTTCCTGATCGAGGATCTGCTCACCATTTCCAAGCTCGAGTCCGGGCAGGTGATCATGAACCTGCAACCCACCGCACTCCGTGACGTGGCGGCCCAAGTCATTGAGGATCTTCGCGCCAAAGCGGACGAAAAAGCCACCACCCTCCGCAACGAAGTCCCGGGCCATCTCCGTGTCCATGGGGATGGCGACCGTCTCCAACAGGTGCTGTCCAACCTGATCGATAATGCGATCAAGTACGGGCGTCCCAACGGGCGTGTGGTCGTGGGGGCGCGTTCGCTTCACGAGGATATCGTCGAGGCCTGGGTGGCCGACGATGGCGTGGGGATTCCCATGGAGGCCCGGGAGCGGATCTTCGAACGATTCTACCGGGTCGACAAAGGCCGGGCCCGGGAACAAGGCGGCACCGGACTCGGCTTGAGCATCGTGAAGCACATCGTCCAAGCCCACGGGGGCGAAGTGCGGGTGGAAAGCGATCTCGGGAATGGAAGTTGCTTCTACTTCACCCTTCCCCGGGTGAACGAAGCCGCGCCCTGAACCCGGATTTCCGGGAAGTCAGAGCCTCGGAGCTTCAGAGCACCAGAGGTTCAGCCCCACTGAAGCTCCGAGGCTCTGAGGCTCTGAAGAAGCGCCGGACTCAGCGCCCTTCGGTGAGCGCCGAAGGGAGACCCGATTCCCAAGTCTGCGGCCGGTTCCACGGTGTTCCGGTCAACTCGTCATCGGACTTGCATCCGGTCAGGATCACCGCCACGACGGCGAGGAAACCCAGGCCCAGACAACCCCGCAATGCGCGCTTCATAGGCGGATCAGTACAACACCGAGTCGCCCTTCGCAACCGCAAGACCGCCTTGTCGCCACTCTCCCAGAAGGTTTCCGATGCTCCGGTTCTCGTCCACTTTCACGATGCGGACCTTGCCGATGAGCTTGTCGCCGCGCCGGACCAAGAGTTCGCCGTACTCCACGACGCCCTGTTTGGCCCCGATATCGAGGAGCACGAAATCCTGCTGGGGCCCGACCTCCAGCACGTTGCCCTTCAGGCCCGTGGGGAGGATGACCTTCGCGGAGGGGGTCTCGAAATGCAGCAGTCGGGCCTTGATGCGGGCGATTTCGCGGAGGAAAACCGTCTTCTCCTCGGCCAGCGCCTCGCGGTCCGCGCTGGCCTGCTTCAACTCGGCACGGATCTGGATGACTTGGTCGGGTCGGAGCCCAAGCACGTCCCATTTTGCCAGCTCAACTTGGGAGTCGTTGCGTTCCTTGGTCGTCTTCGCCAAGTCCGCCGCGAGTTTCTCGCCCACCTTCTTCGCGTTGGCCGCCTCGGTCGAGGCCGTCTCCAGGGCGGCCTTCGTGGATTCCAAATCCTTGGCCTTCTCGTCCAAATCCTTCTTGGTGGTGCTCAGGTCCTTCTTGGTCGTGTCGAGCGTCTTTTGAGTCGTATCGAGCGTCTTCTGGGTGGTTTCCAAGTTGCCCCGCAAATCGTCCACCGTCGGCTTGGTGACGAAATAGCTGAGCGCAAGACTGCCGATGGCGGCGAGCAAGGCGAGAATCAGGGCAATACGCAGCATGGGAGAAAATGTAAGTGCGCTGAACCGTACGGAACCCTTGCGACCGGTGTCAACGCCTGTCGTAGAGACCGTGCCCCGCCGAAAACCTCACGGCCTCCGGTGAATTGATTTTTCCCAGGGCGAAAACCGGGGTCGGCGGCGGAGTCCCGGTCGGGGGATCGCCTCGCCGGCAGGGCGTGAACTTTTGGGTTGGGGGAAGTTCTGGGCTAGACAACCCCTTCGCCGCCCGCTCCTTTGGAGGTAGGCGTCCTCCAATCGTCCGGCTCCCACCGGTCGCACGACGAGTCGGCCGTCGATGGCCGGCGACCGGGTTTGGGGTCCACTGCGAACGGCATGTTTCCTGCCTCGAAAAATGATGGTCATGCAGTCCAAGTCACCCATTCGACGGGTCGGGGCACCGAAAGGCGGCCCCGGCGAGGGGGAACGCGCCTTCACCCTGGTCGAGTTGCTGGTGGTCATCGCGATCATCGCCATTCTGGCCGCCTTGCTGCTCGCTTCCCTGGCCGGGGCCCGCCGCGCCGCCCAGCGGGCCGGTTGCATCAATGATACCCGGCAACTGGTTATCGCTTGGAACCTCTACAGCACGGATCATCATGATGCCCTCCCGGGAAATGGGGCGGGAGACCCGACGTCCATGGCCGGGGAACGCCTTTGGGTGCTCGGGACCAGCCATCTGCAACCCCAGGACTTCACCAACCGCACCTTCCTTTTCGACCGTCGTTACGCCCAGTTCGCCCAATATATCCAGTCTCCCGCCACCTACCGCTGCCCGTCCGATCGCAGCCGCGTCGAAATCGGCAGCGAAAAACTCCCGAAGGTCCGGTCGTACGCGCTGAATGTCTTCATGAACCCGACCGCACCGGACCTGAGCCTGCTGATGGGGGAGGGGAAAGCCTTCCGCAAGACGGCGGATTTCAGTGCGGGCAGTCCGGCGGATTTACTGGCATTTCTGGACGTCGCGCCGGGCAACGTCTGTCATCCGGCGTTCATCATCCACAACGGGTTCCTCAAGGATCTTTTCTACCATTTCCCTTCGAGCAGTCACAATTCCAGCGGCATCGTTTCCTTCGCCGATGGGCACGTGGACGCGCATCGGTGGTTGGATCCCCGGACCCTGGAGGCGGGCAAGGTCGAGTGGCTTCCGGACCATTTCAATTATCATCCCCATAGCCTGGACCTCGAATGGCTCAGGGATCACGCCACGGTCACGGCGACACCGTGAGGACAAAACAAGGATGAAGGTTGAGGGATGAAGGATGAAGGTTCCACCACCCCTCCTTCGTCCCTCAACCTTCATCCTTCATCCATTGACGACAGCGCGACCCCTTCCCTAACGTCCCGCGGTAATTTCCGGACCGATGCCCCCGTGGTTGACG
>JANYCC010000196.1 GCA_025360495.1 Verrucomicrobiota bacterium
CCGGCGCGGATCTGGAACGTGGGATCAACCCGGTAGTTGAGATAGGCGTCGTAGAGGGTCGGACCGGTTCCGCCAAACTCGGGAACGAATTGGAAGTCGGTGTTCCCGTAAAGCGTCCCCTCGATCGTGGGACGGACCCGACGCAGGCTGAAGCCGTCGTTGCCCCGGGAAAGCGGGTTGTCGTTGATGAAAGTCCGCGAATCCAGCTGGATCTGTCCTCCGATTTTCAACACGAAATTGGTGTCGGCGGAACTGAACACAAAGCCGTTTTGACTGAGAGACATCCGGGGCGCGGTCCGCGCCTTGGCCTCGGCCGCGGCGGCAGAGGTCTCCGCCACTTCGCGCTTCTGCTCCGTGATCTTCAGCCGCTGATCCAGTTCGCGAAGCGTCGGCCCGGTCGGAGCGTCCCCGGGTGGATGAATCTCCGAGGGGAGACGGGCGGCCTCCAAAGCTCCGACCTTGCCCTCGAGTTCCCGGATGCGGTTCTGGAACCGGGTCGCCTCTTCCCCGGGCGCACGGCGGGCGGCCTCGGTGCGTTCCGCCTCCCGTTTCTCGAGTTGCTCGATCCGGCTGAGGAGTTGGCGGACGAGGTCGGCTTGGGAAACCTCGCCGACCGGTGCCGCCGTCTGGGCCGGAGCGCCGTTGGGCTGCCCCAGAAGCGGGCCCGAACCAACGGTTGCCAAGGTCATTCCTGCCACCGCGAGGGCCAGATGGGCCCGGGGTTCGAAGGGTTTCATGGGATTAAAATGGATTCAATTGCGGGCGTTGAGAGTTCAGTTGGGGACGGCAAGGACCGGAGCAAACACCGGTGCCTGCGGGTGAGGCTTCCCGACCAATCCGTGGGCGGGTGATTCAGGAATCTGCGGAGACTTCATCCGGCCTTCTTGGGTTTAGGGGTAACGCGTCCGGAACTCAGTTGCTTTCGGCGTTTCGAATAGATCCCTATTTCCTCAGTGCGTATTAATTTCATGATTTTTTTTGAGTTCATTACCTTCTGTTCGTCGTTGGACTGAATTAATCATCTATTCACCTACTGTGTCAATAGGCAATATGAACAAACTCCCGGCTTACGGCGGGTTTTGGGGAACTGAAGGGCGATGTCTCCGCCGGGGAAGATGAGCTGCAATGCACGGCCGAGAATCTCGGGGGCGGATGCGAAAACCCATCCATCAAGGGCAGTCGCGACCATGGACGGTCTCCCCACCGTCCGGTCCGTTGATCCCTGACCGGTGACCCCCGACCACGGGTTACGGATCACGGATCACGGATCACGGGCCTTCCACGGGCCGGGTCGCCGGAAAACCGGTTGATGTCAAACCGGGGTATCCATATCGTCCGCACACGTATGAATTCGGCACCCGCGGCATCCGCCGGCAACACGTGGCTCGCCTTCACGCTCATCACCGTGGTGTCGTGGGGCGTTTACGGCATCCTTCTCCACAAGGGTCAGGTCGGCATGGCAGACCCGGTGAACGGCCGCATGAAGGCGTTTTTGTTTGTCGGCATCGCCTACTTCCTGACCGCCGTCCTCGCTCCCCTCGCCGTCCTGATTTATAACCGCGCCGCGTTCTCCCACTACGAATCCGCGGGCTGGCAATGGTCCCTGATTGCAGGAATCGCCGGTGCCATCGGTGCGTTTGGCACGCTGCTGGCCTTCGGTGCCAAGGGAAAACCCCCCGAGGTCATGGCCATCGTTTTCGCCGGTGCGCCGGTCATCAATGCCCTCATTTCGCTCGTGATCACCCGGCACGAAATCGACTTCAGTGCCGTCAGTTGGAAGTTCTACCTTGGCATGGCGCTCGCCCTGGCCGGGGGAGGACTCGTGACCCTCTACAAGCCCAGCCCGACTCCGAAAAAGCCCGGCGCCGCCCAAGTCTCGCCGGCCCGGCCGACCGCCGCCCCGACCTCCTGATCGTGGCGGTCGACCTCCCATCCCCCGGGTCGACTCCAGACCCCATGCCGGCCCTCCAAGCCCTGTGGAGTCGTGTCACGGCCACCAATCCCTTCTACATCCGGAAACTCGGGGCCGGACCCATCCCGATGCCGGGATCGGTGGCCGCGTTCCGCCGCGACGTCCCCTTCACAACGAAATCGGAATTGGTGGCCGACCAAGCCGGTCATCCGCCCTACGGCACCAATCTCACCGAACCCCCCGATCATTATACCCGCTGCCACCAAACCAGCGGCACCACCGGCAATCCCCTCCGTTGGCTCGACACCCCGGAGTCGTGGTCGTCGATGGTCGCGGACTGGACCGAAGTCCTGACCCAAGCCGGGGTCCGTCGGGGTGACCGGATTCTGTTTGCGTTCAGTTTTGGGCCTTTTCTTGGTTTCTGGCTGGCTTTTGATGCCGGGCAGCGACTCGGTGCCCTCTGCATTGCCGGGGGCGGGATGAGCACGGCACTCCGCACCCGGGTCCTGCAGGAGCACGCCATCACGGTCGTCTGCTGCACGCCCACGTATGCCCTTCACCTGGCCGAATCCGTCGCCACTGACACCCACTTTCCGCGGGCTCCGGTCCGACTCCTGGTCGTGGCCGGGGAACCGGGCGGCAGCCTGCCCGCAGTCCGGAGCCGCTTGGTATCCGCATGGCCCGGTGCCCGCGTTTTTGATCACCATGGCATGACTGAGGTCGGTCCCGTCACCCATGAGGATCCGATCCGACCCGGGCGGTTGGTCGTGATGGAATCGAGTTTCTTCGCCGAGGTGATTCATCCGGAGACAGGTGCCCCCCTGCCGGAAGAGTCAGAAGGGGAACTGGTCCTCACCACCCTGCGTCGGACGGCGAGCCCCCTGCTCCGCTACCGCACCGGGGACTTGGTCCGCACCCGCCGGATTGAGGGACGGCTGGGGCTGGAAGGCGGGATTCTCGGACGGACGGACGACATGGTGATCGTCCGCGGAGTGAATGTTTACCCCAGTGCGATCGACCAGATCGTGCGGTCGCATCCGACGGTCGCCGAATACCGGGTGACCTGTGACGTCCGGAGCGCGCTTTCGGAGCTTTCCTTGGAAATCGAGGCCGGGGATGGCCCTGAGACGGCCGCCGCGATCGCCGCACATTTGCACGCTGCCCTTGCGTTGCGGATACCAGTCGCCACTGTTGCGCCCGGAAGCTTGCCCCGCTTTGAACTGAAGGCGCGCCGTTGGCGGCGATTGGGATGACCCGCGAAAGGGTCATCCGTGTGGGCGGGGTTCGGGTGCATTCGATGACATCCCCCTTCCCAGATCAGCCAACCTATCCCATTTTTCCGCGGCATTATTTATGGACGTAAGACTTCCCAAGATTGGTGACAGCCCCGAAGGCGTGGTCGTGAGCATCCTCGTCAAACCCGGGGATACCGTCGAGGCGGGCCAGACCATCTTGGAATTGGAGAACGAAAAGGCCATCGCCCCCATCCCGGCACCCGCTGCGGGCAAGGTGGGCGAAATTCGGGTCAAGGAAGGCCAGAAGATCTCGGTCGGCACGGTGGTCATGACCCTGGAAGCCGCCGCCTCGACGCCCCCCGCCGCGGCCACCCCTCCGGCTTCGGCTGCGGCTGCGGCACCCGCCCGGCCCGGTCCGGCCCCAGTCCGCGCCACCCCCGGCGCCGATGCCGGCGCTGATGACGAGGATTCCGACCCGCTGCCCGACGCCGCCGAGGAGGGTCCCGTCCCGCCCGCATCCCCGTACATCCGCAAGGTTGCCCGCGACCTCGGACTCAAGCTCTCCCGGATCCGCCCGACCGGATCCGGCGGGCGGCTCAGCATCGATGACCTGGGTCGTTATATTGCGCGATTGGAGCGCAAAGTGGCCCGGGCCGGCCGTTATGGAGAAGAGCCAAAAGGCTTCGTGTTTGAGCCGGTGAATGTCGATTTCGCCCAATTCGGACCGGTGACCAGCGAACCGCTTTCGGCGATGCGCAAGGTCATCGCCGCCCGCATGGTTGAGAACGCGGTTTCCCTGCCGCACGTGACGCAATTCGACGAGGCGGACCTCACCCGGATTGAGTCCCTCCGCACCCGCCACAAGGCAGCCTATGAGCAGGCCGGAGCCCGGCTCACTCCGACCCCTTTCATCCTCCAAGCCTTGGTGACCGTCCTGAAACGGTATCCAAAATTCAATGCCAGCCTGAACGAAGTCACTGATTCGCTCATCCTGAAACAGTACTGGCACCTGGGCATCGCCGTGGACACCGAAGCGGGTCTCCTGGTGCCGGTGCTCCGCAATGCCGATCAGAAATCGCTCCTCGAAATCGCCCGGGAACTCGCGGTGATCGCCGGCAAGGCGCGCGACCGGAAGGTCTCGCTGGACGACCTGAAGGGGGGTTCGTTCACGGTCTCCAACCAAGGAGCGATCGGGGGCGGACATTTCACGCCGATCATCAACAAACCCGAGGTGGCGATCCTCGGACTGGGCAAGGCCCGGCTGAAACCCGTGGTGACCGCCGGGGGGCAGATCGAGGCCCGCCCGATGTTGCCGCTCACCCTCAGCTACGATCACCGGGTGATCGATGGAGGTGCCGCCGCCCGGTTCACCGTCGACCTCGTCGCCGCCCTCGAAGACTTCCCCGAGTCGGCCGTTCAACTCTGACTGCACTGAGCCGACCCATGGAATCCATCCAGACTGAAATCCTCGTCATCGGCGCCGGGCCCGGAGGTTACGCCGCGGCTTTCTATGCCGCCGACCTCGGGCACAAGGTGGTGCTCGTGGAACGCGACCCGCGTCTCGGCGGCGTTTGCATGAACCGCGGTTGCATCCCGTCCAAGGCCCTGCTCAACGCGGCCCATGTCATCGACGAGGCCCGCGAATCCGCCCACCGCGGCATCCATCTCGGGGAACCCCGCATTGATGTGGGCCAGCTCCGGGCGTGGAAAGACTCCATCCTCACCAAGCTCGGACAGGGCATCGCCAGCCTCGCCAAATTGCGCGGCGTGACGGTGCTCCAAGGGACCGCCCGCTTCGAGGAACCCCGCGTGGTCCGGGTTGAAACCCCCCAGGGCCAACTCTATGTCCATTTCGAGAAGGCGGTCATCTCCGTCGGGTCCCGCCCCGCCCTGCCCAAGGCTTTCGACCTCGGCAATCCCCGGGTGATGACCTCGACCGAGGCGTTGGAGATTGTCGATATCCCGGAAAAACTCCTGGTCATCGGGGGTGGCTATATCGGGATGGAATTGGGCACCGTCTACGCCTCGCTGGGGTCCAAGGTCACGCTCATCGAGGCCCTTCCCACCATTCTCGCGGGCGCCGATGCCGACTTGGTGCGCCCCGTGGCGGCCCGGGCCAAGAAGGCGTTCCACGAGATCCGCCTGAGTGCCAAGGTCGAAAAAATGACGACCGCCGGGAAACAGATCCGGGTCCATAGCGAATTCGAGGGTCGTGCCTTCGACGAACTTTTCGATCGTGTCCTCGTCTCCGTCGGGCGGGTTCCGAACGGCCAGGATCTCGGCTTGGAAAACACCCCGGTGGAACGGGACGAAAAAGGGTTCGTGAAGGTGAACGACCGGATGCAGACCGCCGATCCGGACATCTACGCCATCGGCGACATCGTGGGAGGCATCATGCTGGCGCACAAGGCCAGCAAGGAGGCCCGCGTGGCGATTGAAAACCTCACCGGCGAGGGCCATGCGGTGAACCGGGATTATGTCATCCCGGCGGTTGTCTTCACCGATCCCGAGGTCGCGTGGGTCGGGCTCACCGAACAGGAGGCCCGCCAGCGCAATCTCACGGTCGAGATCGCCAAATTCCCGTGGGGCGCCAGCGGACGGGCCCTGACCTATGACCGCACCGATGGCCTGACCAAACTGGTCATCGAACCGGAAACCCACCGCCTGCTGGGCGTGGGGATTGTCGGACACGGCGCGGGGGAATTGATCGGGGAAGGTGCCGTCGCCTTGGAAATGGGGGCCACGGTCGCGGATCTGGCCGCCATTGTGCATCCACACCCGACCCTGTCGGAGACCCTGATGGAATCCGCCGAGGCCTTCTTCGGCCACGCGACGCACATCTACTCGCGGAAGAAGGAACACTGACCCCGGGGGCCGCTGAAGTTCGGGGCACTGAGCTTCGGAGCCTCGGAGCTTCGGAGCTTCAGAGGCTCAGAATTCCTGAGGCTCCGAAGTTCCGCCCGTCAGCCCTTCTCGATGCAGGCGTAGGCGTTGTGATTGTGGATGCTCTCCTGGTTCTCGGCCTCGACCTTGTACCAGGTGATGTCGGGCTGTTCATTGAGGCGCAGGGCCACGTTGCGCACCAAGTCCTCGACAAAGACCGGGTTCTCATAGGCCCGTTCGGTCACGGCTTTCTCATCCTCCCGCTTCAGGAGGGAGTACATCTCGCCGCTCCCGGAGGCTTCCATCAGCGCGATCAGGTCCTCGATCCACACGATCCGTTCGGACCGCACCTGCACGGTGACCTCGCCGCGCTGGTTGTGGGCGCCGTACTTGGAGATGGCCTTGGAACAGGGGCACAAAGTCGTGACGTTGCACCGCACCGTGAGGATGAAATCGAACTCTTCACCGTGGAGCGACGCCTCGAAACGGACGTTGTAATCCATCACGCCCTCTTTGCCGGAAACCGGGGCGCGTTTCACCAGGAAGAAGGGGAAATCCATCTCCAAATGGGCGGATTGGGCGTTCAAACGGACCTGCATCTCGCGGAGCATGTCGGGGATGATCTCCACGTGGACGATGCTGCCGTGGGAATTGAGCACCTCGACAAAACGGCTCATGTGGGTGCCTTTGAATTCCTTCGGCAAATCCACGAACATGCCCACCGTGGCCACCGTGTTCTGGGGAAGGTCCTGGGATTTGTCCCGGACTTGAAGCGGGATGCGCAGGCCGCGCACGCCCACCTTGTCGATCCTCAGGCCACGGACATCGGGCTCGTTCTGTTTATCGGACAGGGGCTTCACCGCCAGGCCCGCCGGCGGGGGCTCGATGCCAGCCCCAAATGAACCCTTGGGCGGCCCACCGAGCGGAAGTGACTCTTTGAACATGGGCGGAGGCTAACACGCCCTGGGAATTCGGCAAAAGCCTGTTGGCGCGGCGCGGACTTCATCTAGTTTCACCCCATGCCTGAACCCAGACCGCGGCAGCGCCTTGTCGTTGCCTTCGTCCTCCTCACCGTCCTTTCCTCCGGTCTGCGGGCCGATTCACGGTTCACCGCCGCGACTTTCAACATCGAGAATTACCACCTCGTCGACACCGCGACCCGCTCCGCCAAACCCGAAGCCGGCCGGGCCCAGGTCGCCCTCGCCCTCGCCACCCTCCATCCGGATGTCGTCGCCCTGCAGGAGGTCGGCGGGCGACCCGCGCTCCTCGAACTCCAAACCCGTCTCCGTGAGGCCGGCCTCAGCCTGCCTCACGCCGAAATCGTCCACGGGGCCGACACCAACATCCAACTCGCACTCCTGAGCCGCTTCCCCATCGTGGGCCGCCATCCGCACACCAACGACAGCTACCTGCTCGAAGGTCGCCGTCACCGGGTCAGCCGGGGCTTCCTTGAAGCGGAACTCCAGATCACCCCGCGCTACCGCCTCACGGTGCTGGCGGCCCATCTCAAATCCAAGCGCGTGGTCGCCGACGCGGCGGAGAGTGAACTGCGCGAACAGGAGGCCCGGCTTTTTCGGGGGAAGATCGAGGCGATTCTGCACTCGGATCCGAAGGCCCATCTCCTGGTGTGTGGCGACCTCAATGACACTCCCGACAGTCGTCCCATCCGGTTGATCCTCGGCCAGGGAGGGCCGCGGTTGATCGACACCCGACCCGCCGAACCCAACGGGGACAGCGCGCTTTCTGAGAATCCCCGACAACGTCCGCGACGCGTGGTTTGGACCCACCATTATGGTGTGGAAGACAGTTTCAGCCGGCTGGATTACCTGCTGCTGAGCGGGGAACTGGCCCAGAGTTGGCGACCCGAGGGCACCCGGATTTTCGTCCAACCTGATTGGGGGGTCGCCTCCGATCACCGGCCGATCCTGGCTGAATTCGTCATCACCGGGCCCTGATTCCCCGATCTCTTACCTCCGCCCTCCAATACCCGATCTCCGATCTCCGATCTCCGATTCCCATGTTTGCGATCCCCGGCACCGGTCTTGACCCGCACCATTCCTGCGGCATGCTGGCCGGGTTCGGGGAGCCGTTGATGAATGGCTGAGAGTCCCGCTGGGAGCGGGAGACCCGCCGAACCTGATCCGGGTCATGCCGGCGAAGGGAAATGCATCCGATCGATCTTCAATCTGCGTCCGTCGCCAGCCGCCCGCCGGCAGCATCCGGCCATCCCCGGGGGACTTCTGATGACCGGCTCCCAACGCGCCCCCAAGCCCTTTCCAAATCCCATGATCGCCAAGCCTGAGTTCATCGAACCCCACAGCAGCAATCCGCTGCCGAAATCCCGCCGGGTCTATCTCGCCGGCACCCTGCACCCGGAGGTCCGCGTTCCCCTCCGCGAGATCGAACTCAGCCCGACCCACACCGCCAGCGGTCGCATTGAGGTGAACGAACCGGTCCGCGTGTACGACTGCTCGGGACCGTGGGGCGACCAGGATTTCCGGGGCGATGTCACCCAAGGACTGCCCGCCCTGCGTGGCGAATGGATTCGTCGACGCGGGGATGTGGCCGAATACGAGGGTCGGGACGTGAAACCGCTCGACAACGGCTATCTCTCGGCGAAACACGCCGAGTATGCGAGCCAGGCGGAGCGCAACCGGTTGGTCGAATTCCCGGGTCTCCGTCGACGGCCGCTGCGAGCCTCGGCAGGACATCCCGTCACCCAGCTTTGGTACGCGCGCCAGGGCGTGATCACCCCGGAGATGGAGTACATCGCGATCCGGGAAAACCAGGGGCTCGAGCACCTCAAGGAGCAGTTCGCCGAGAACGAAAACCGGAGCCTCCTCACCCAGCAGCATGACGGTTCACAGGAGCGGCGGGACGGTTTTCAGCCCGCCATTTTCCAGCGTTTTCCCCAACGCATGCCGCGCGTCATCACCCCGGAATTCGTGCGGGCCGAAGTCGCCGCGGGCCGGGCCAT
>JANYCC010000208.1 GCA_025360495.1 Verrucomicrobiota bacterium
CGCGGCGACTTCAACAGGGCATCCACCACGCGTTCGCAGGCATCCGGCCGGGCATCCCCGACGAACGCGTCCACCTGCCCCGGCGTGGGCGGCATGCCGGTGAGATCCAGATGGACCCGGCGCAACCAGGTCAGCCGATCCGCCTCCGGCGCCGGACGCAAACCCGCCTGCTCCAAACCGGTGAGGATGAACCGGTCGATGGCATTGCGGGACCAGGTCCGATCGTGCGGCTCCGGGACGGCGGGACGGACCACCGGGAGGAAGGACCAGTGCGTACGCCGGCCGGGGGTGGCATCGTGATCCACGCCCTCCCGGTGGGACGGTCCATCACTGCCGCCCGGAACGGGTGCGGCGGCGGCAACCGTCGAGAGCAGTCCCCACAGACAGGCCAGGAGGACCGGAGCGGCGGACCGGTTCAAGGGTGAATGGGGGATCCAGTGCATCCAAGGGCGTTGTGCCAGACAATTTAGGGTTAAGTGCCGGCTGCGCCAAGACGTATCCCTGCATCGGAAGGCTCACGGGCGCAACTTGGAATCGTGGGAAGCCGGGCCATTGCAGGGGCGGGGCGGGTGGGAAAACCCGCCCTCCCAGCGCTGGCGCAAGAGCCCCGGGGAGGCGGGTTTTCTTACCCGCCCTCCCAGCGCTGGCAAGATTCGCCCGAGGCTCACGCGGGAATCCCATTCCGCCCCTCGCCCCTCGCCACCTCCCCGGCCCCCGCCTCAGGATGCCCCGTCCTCCCCGGCACGGATGAATGACCGCCGACTTGGATCCCCATGAATCAACGCCCCATCGCCCGCCGCGCCGCGGCATTCACGCTGATCGAACTGCTCGTGGTGATCGCGATCATCGCCATCCTGGCGGGCATGCTGTTGCCGGCGCTGGCCAAGGCGAAGGCCAAGGCCCAGGCGACCTATTGCCTCAACAACCTCCGCCAGATCGGACTGGGTGTCTCAATGTACACCGTCGATGCCAACGAACGTTTTCCCCGCGCCAAGAATTGGGGCAAGGCCTGGGGTGCGAGCTATCAGGTGGGCGACCGTTATCATTATGAATTGCTGCAGCCTTATGTCGGCAAGAACATGGGAACGAACCAGACGGTCAACAAATCGGTCCCCCTCAGCCGGCAACCCCCGGCCCCGCACACCTACGGCTGCCCGCGCGGACTTCGTGGCCAGGATCCCCGCTCCGATTACCAGGCCTTCCTCCTTGCCAACGACTGGATCACCTATCCCTGGAATCACATTTTCCTGAAGAAAGATCATTCAACCTATGAGGTGGACAAGCCGGTGAGCGGTCGGCGGACCTCGGCCGTGGCCTCGCCCACCACCGCCGTGCTCTTGTGGGAGACCCCGTATTGGACACCGGCGTCGTCACCGCACAACGGCTCCATCCAGAACGTGTTTGCCGACTCCCATGCGGCGGCGGAGAAACGGAATCCGCGCGAGATCGATTGGTGGGTGTACCACAGCCGCCGGGGCTGGGAAGACAGCGACCCCACCGGCATCGACCAGAAAGGGCCGTGATCGCTAATTCCCCATGCAAACCGGGGATCGGAATCAGCGGTGCCCACAAAACACGAAACACACGAAAACTGAGCGGGAGAAGTCCGGATTTCCTTTCGTGTGTTTCGTGTGTTTCGTGGGCAATTGTTCGTGCCTGTCAGCGTCATCCGTGTAATCCGCGGTTCGACTCATTCTCAAGTGCCGCCCTAGTGTTGGTTGCCCTCTCCGATGCCCGAAAATCTTGATCCGGAATCCCTGCGGGCCTGGCGCGGCTTCGCGAGCCTGGCCTGGCTGGTGATCCTCCTCAGTTGGGAATCGGTCGCACCCTGCTTCCACGAGTTCACCGGTTGGCGCGACCGTGGCCGGCACGGTGTCCGGAACCTCGTGCTCGGTTGGCTGAATGGTTTCGCGACCGCGGTCATGTTCGCCTGGCTCTGGCGGTGGTGCGCAGATTGGGCACAATCCCATCACTTCGGACTCCTCCACGGGCGGGGCGATTCCTGGCCGGGCTGGTTCCGCGTCCCCATCGCCCTCCTGCTTTTCGACGTCTGGACCTATGGATGGCACCGGGCGGTCCACCGCGTCCCGGTGCTCTGGCGCTTCCACCGGATGCATCATTCGGATCCGCAGATGGACGTGACCACCGCCAACCGGTTCCATCCGGGCGAAATCCTGGCGTCGTCGGTGTTGCGGCTCGCCGTGATCCCCCTGCTGGGGCTCCGTTTCGGCGAGGTGGTTCTCTATGAAACGCTGCTGCAATTCCTCGTCCAATTGCAGCACGCCAACGTGGCGCTGCCAGCGTCCCTGGAAAAACCGATGCGCGCTCTGTTCATCACCCCGATCCTTCACAAGATCCACCACTCCCGCGACCAACCCGAGACCGATTCAAATTATGGATCGTTGTTTTCCTTCTGGGACCGGCTGTTCCGATCCTACCGACTGCGGTCCGACCCGGGCGGCATCCGATTCGGCCTGCACGGGCACGACGACCCGGGTCACCAGACCTTGGGGGCACTGTGGAACACCCCGTGGACGAAGGCGCGACCCCCCGAAAACCGCGGATGACACGGATTTCACGGATTAATGCCTCCCACCACCCCTGCTTCAATCCGTGGCAATCCGTGTCCACCTTCCCCCCCGGACCCTGCCACCTTCGGAGGGACGAGCTCCGAGAGTCCCGCGACCCTGACCGGCCTACAGGGAAATGGGACTCGTATAACTCGTCCCTCCGATTCCCTCCGAGTCCCTCCGAGGGGTGGGCAACCTTATCTCCTTCGTCCCGTCACCAACTCGTCGGCGAGGTCCTTGACCCCATAGACATGCCGCAGGGATTCGAGGATGCCGGCACTGTGCACCGACAACGACCGCGCCTGGACGTCTTCATAGGCGAAGTCGAGCACCAAGGATTGCAGGTTCCCATCGAAGATGATCCCGACAAATTCGCCCGCGCGGTTCACCACCGGGCTGCCGGAATTGCCCCCGATGATGTCGTGCGTGCCGATGAAATTCAGCGGCGTGGCCAGGTTGACCGCGGAACGCTTTTTCACCCAGCGGACCGGCAGATCGAACGGCGGTTTGAACTTGTTGCTCTCGGCACGCTGATAAAGTCCGGCGATGGTCGTGAGCGGCGGGATCTGCTGGCCGCCCTCCTCGTAACCCTTCACCACGCCATACGACAGCCGCAGCGTGAACGTGGCATCCGGATAGGAACTGGCGCCGTCGAGGGCGAACCGCGCCCGGGCGATGGCCGCGTGCGCCTGCTTGCGGGATTCGTCCAACGATTCGATCTGACGGCGCAATTCCCGCGCCTCCCCATCGACCACCCGCGCGAGTTCGATCATCGGGTCATGCGCCGCGCTCACCGCGGCGGCCCCGCCCGAATAGAGCTGTTTGCGGAACGCGACGTCGCGGACCTTGGTGGTCTGGATCAGCTCGGCGGCGCGGGCCCGGGGAGATTTCCCGGCCAGCACCCGTTGCACCAAGGCATCGGAGACACCCACCTTTTCCGCCAGACCGGTCAGGCTGTCGGCGAAGGTCAGGGTCTCCAGGTCCGTATGGATCGGCTTGTCGGAGAAGAGGTCCAATTCGAGGGATTCACGGCCGGAGTCGCTGAATTCGCGGAGGCGTTCACCATTCGCCTTGGGACGCTCGTCGCCGGCCCGGAGCACGGTCCGGGCGATGCCGAAACAATCGGCGGAGAAGGCATTCCCCAACTCCAATAACTTATAGCGGAGCGCGATGGCCCCGACCGAACGCTGGATCCCGGCGAGGGTGTCATAGGCGGCGACGGCGTCCGCGAATTCCGGGCGGGACTTCAGGCGGGCGCGAAAGGCGGTTTCAGCGTCCGCCTTAACCTTCATCAGAACCGGGTCATAAAGACCGGCATGGCCTCCGTCGCGGGCTTTCCGGGAATTCTGGATCCCGAACAATTCATCCTTCGCCCGGCGCGCGTTCTCCTCGCTACGCGCACTCCACGCCGTCAGCAACACCTCCCGACGCTTCAAACGGTCCAGGGCATAGGGATAGGCGACATCCCGCTGGTATTCCAACTCCGCCATCGTCAGCAAACGGTCGGTGTGACCCGGATGCCCCGAAACGAACGTCAATTCGTCCGGCTGCGCGCCCTTCACCGACCACGCGAGATGATGGGGCACCTTGATCGGACGCCCGTTTTCATAGACCCGGAACAGGCAGATATCGAGATCGAAGCGGGGATATTCGAAATTGTCCGGGTCGCCCCCGAAGAAGGCGATCTGCTGTTCCGGTGCGAACACCAAGCGGACCTCCGTATATTTTTTGGTCCGGTATAAGTGATAGGCCCCGCCCTGGTATAACGTGACGACATCGCTCCGCAAACCGGTCTTGCCCAGGGATTCCTTCTCGATCTCCGCGATGGCCCGGCGCCGCGCCTTGAACGCCTCCTCGGCCGGGGCGCCCGCAGACACCGCCGCGTTCACCCGCGCGGTCACATCCTCGATCGATTGCAGGACGTTCAGCTCCAGGTCGACGCACGGGATCTCCTCGGCGGCCGTGCGCGCGTAAAAACCTTCCTGCAGCAGGTTCTTCTTTTCGGTCGACACCTTTTGCAAGGCATCGGCCCCGACGTGGTGGTTCGAGATGACCAGGCCATCCTCGGAAACGAACGATCCCGATCCGCCGGAATTGAAGCGGACCGACGATTTCATCAGGTGATCGAGCCAGGGATCGGTGAGTTCGAACCCGTACTTGGCGCGGATCTGTTCGCGGGGTGGATTGGTGTACAGCCACATGCCCTCGTCCGCTTGGGTGACGGGGCCGAGGGCGAGGGCGGAGAACATGGCGGTCAGAACGAGCGGTTTCATGGGCGGAACAGCTTCAGCGTGGGCGAAACGGAAGCCGTCGGCAAGTGCGTGGACGAATGACGAATGACGAATGACGAATGACGGGTGACCGGGTTGGGCTGGTTCCGGTTGCCCCAACGGGGCTCCGTCCCAAAGCCCAGGGTTGCTTCAATCCCCACGCCTTCCCTCCGAACCCCGCCCCGCCCCCCCCCAACCGGTCCCTCAAACACCGCGTTCGCCCGTCAATCGGCCGTCGAGCCATGCTTGGGCACCCGCAAGATCGGAAAACCCACCGTCCAATTGGACTTCAAAGGCCTCCGCCAACAATCTCCCAAACCCCGGACCCGGCAGAAGCCCGCGGGCGATCAGATGCCGTCCCAACAACAACGGTCGGGGTGCGGAGGACGCGAGCTCCAAGGCATCCGCACCCCCCAGCAACCGGCCCACTTCTGCGGGAATGCGACGGGGCAACGGCGGACGCCCCGAGGCGTCGGCCGTCATGACCGTGGCCAACTCCCGGATCGTCGCGGGCTTGAGACGGTTGGCCAGGCGCCGGATCGCACGCGGGGTCGGTTCCTGAATGTGGGCCATATGCTGGGTCACCAGGGCAATCACCCGGACCCGGATCGCTTCCGGCACGCCCAATCTGATCAAGAACGTTTCGGCCAACGGTCCTCCCTCCGCGTCGTGACCCGGGGAGATCACCCGTTCGCGACCCTCCCGCAGTTCCCGCCGGGTGCAGGTCGGCTTCGCCACATCATGCAACAACACCGCGAACATCAGCACCGTGCGCAGGGAGTCGTCGGCCGCGCGCCATTCCACGAGATCAACCAACGCATCCAGACAATGGCCCGTGTGCGTCCAGACATCGCCCTCGGGATGCCATTCCGAATCCTGCGGCACCCCCGGGAGCGCGGCGAGTTCCGGATAATGTTGCAGCCACCCGCTGACCTCCAGGAAACGCAGACCGCGGGAAGGTTCGATGCTGCGCGAGGCCCATTTGAACCATTCTTCCCGGATGCGTTCGACGGCCAGTTCCTCCTGCAACGGCGCCATGGAACGACACAAGACCACCGTCTCCGGCGCCGGATCCAAACGGAGTCGGGCGCAGAATTGCATCCCGCGCAACACGCGCAACGGATCCTCCGCGAAGGCCGGACCGGTGTGCCGCAGCACGCGGTTCTTCAAGTCCCGCGCCCCGCCATGATGATCCAGCAAGGCACCGGCCCGCGGATCGAACATCATCGAGTTGACGGTGAAATCGCGTCGGGCCGAAGCCTCCGCCGGCGTGATCAGGGGATCGAACTCCACCTGGAATCCCTGATGGCCTGGAGCCACCTTGGAATCACGTCGGGGCAGGGCAAAATCATGGAAATGGCCGTTACCGACATTGAGTTTGACCACGCCGAACGACCGCCCCACCAGGTCCGCCCGGCCCCACCGTGAAAGCACGGTGACCAACTGATCATAACCCAATCCATACACCTCGATGTCGAAGTCCTTCACCTCCCGGCCCAGGAGCCAGTCGCGGACGCAACCTCCGACCAGGTAGGCGCGGCCGAGCTCCGGAGTGTCGAGCAGGAGACGGCGCAGGGAGTTCGGCAGGAGATCAAGCACGACTGTGGTCAGGCATCGGGCGGAAACTCACATGGCACCGCCTGCCGTCCATTGCGCCGGTAGGCCGAGAAATCGCGACGATCCACGGTCCACACTTTGCAACGGATGAAAAGTTCACTCATCCGCACCACGCAGGCATCCGCCAAGTCCATGGGTTGGTCGGAATATTTGGCCGTCAACGCCATGACACGGGGCATTTCTTCGGCCAGATTGAATTCCAAGATCAAGTCGCCCCGGGCCACCAGGGTCAGCACCGGCTTCGGGCTCCGGAAAAAGCTGCAGGCTTCGGCCAGGATCGCATCGCAGGTATAAAACGGGCTGTGTCGGCGAAACGCTTCCGCCGCCCAAGAGTGGCTGGGATCGTCGATGGCCAAAAGGGCCACGATCAATCCGGTGTCAGCGATGGGCTTCACGGTGGGCGACCGAGCGGCGACGCAGATTCTCCCGCACCCGCGGATTCGTGGCGGATGCCCCGCCCAACCGGAACGCCCCCACCAGGTCTTCCGAGGCGAAACACCGCGGGTTGGGTGACCGGGAATCGTCCACATCCTGCTGGATCAGATTCCGGACGTAGCCCGCCCGATCCAGCCCCAGGCTTGCAGCCCGGGCTTCCGCCCGACTCAACAAATCCGGCTCGATCCTGAGCGTCAACACCTGTGACATACACGTTTGAATACATTGTCCACTTGGGACTGCCAAGTGCCAAGTGACCCACTGATAATCACGGGCAAGTTTGGTTGATGGTCCGGGTCAGGCGGGCACGGGAGTGCTCGGATCCGGGTGGGACGTTTGGGAAATCCCCCCGCATCGAACCCCCCGCCGGCCACTCACTCCCCAGTCCCTGCACCGGTGGGGAGGCTCGACAACGAAATCCTACCCTACCCATCCCCATCGGACGCAATGCAGCAAATGCTGCATTTGTGTTACGGCGCGACGCCCCGCTCACAGACGGGGTGCCCCATGGAAAAAGGCCACGGCCTGGCTCGCATTCTTCACGTGCAGGGCGTCGTATATCCGGGACAGATTCGCCCGCACCGAGCTCGGCGCGAGCCCCAATTGCACCGCAATCTCCTCGATGAGATGGCCGTTCGCCAGCAGGCGCAGGATCCGGTAGAGGTGCGCGCCCAACTGGCCCTCGATTTCGCCGCGTCGATGGAAGATCTGCACCACGATGAGGGACACGGCCGGGGACATCGGTGCGCCCCCCGCATGGGCGTCCCGGAGGCGGGCGATGAGTTCTTGCGGCGCCGTTCCCTTCAGCAGGTAACCGAAGGCCCCCGCCTCCAAGGCCGCACCGATCCGGGCCGGATCATTATAGGCGGTCAACACCACGGGGCGGGTCGTGAGATGGCGGGCCCGCAATTCCCGGAGCAACTGCTCGCCACTCATTCCCGGGAGATCCAGATCCACGATCAAAAGGTCGGGTGCGGATTGCGACAGCCCTTCCAAAGCGGCCTCCGCGTCGGCAAAGGTCCGCGGACACGCGAATCTGGGCGTCGTGTTGAGCAGCATCCGCAGGTTGTCCCGACACGCGGTGTTGTCCTCCACGATGGCGATTTGGATGAGTGGGTTCGAGTCGGTCACCGGCGGTCCTCCATGGTTTCCCTTTTCAAGTTGAATTGGACGGTCACTCCCCGCCCGGGTTGGGTCCGGACTTCACAGGTTCCGCCCAAGGTCACCGCATGGGCCTGGAGATTCTTCAATCCACGCCCGCCCGGCCACCCTTCCGGTGACCCGTCAACCGGTTCGCCACCCGTCGGATCAAACCCCCGGCCGTCATCGGTGATCGTCAGGGAAATATCCGTCGCCGTGATTTCGAGAGCCAGCGTACAGGTCTGGGCACGGGCATGTTTCAACACGTTGGCCAGCGCCTCCTTCACCCCCAGATAGAGCTCGAAGGCAGCTTCCGGATGAAGTCGGATCTCAGGCAAAGGCAGCGGCCAATCGAACCGACAGCGCACTCCCGCAGGCGACAGCAGGTCTCCCGCGAACTGGGTGATGCGCGCACATAATCCGGCCAGCGTTGAGTCTCCCGGACCCAGGGTGAAAATCGCGTCGCGCAAGGTCCGCCCGGCGTCGGTGGTGGCGGCCGACAGGCGTTGCACATGTGCGCTGGCGGGGTGCCCCGGCGGGATCTCCCGGCGGGCCAGTTCCGCCAGGGATTGCAGGCTGGTCAGGTCCGCCCCGAGATGATCATGAAGCGCCCGGGCCAGACGGGCGCGCTCCGCATCCCCGGCGGTCCGGCGGACGGTGTTCAGCCGCCAACGCCCGAGGATCCCCAGGCATCCCATGGACACGACCCCGACCCCGCCCCAGAACCAACGCGTCTGATAATAATACGGCGCCAGGGAGAACGGAAAGACGGCCCCCGTCTCATTCCAGACATCGTCATGGTTGGCCGCAATGACATGAAAGCAGTAGGTCCCCGGCGCCAGGCCTATATAATGTGCCAGCCGCCGGGTCCCCGCATCATGCCACATTTCCTCATAGCCTTCGAGCCGGTATCGGAACCGGGCGTTCTCGGAACCGATGAAGGTGTTGGCGGTATAACTGAATTCCAGGAAACGGGCGCGACCGGGGGGCAACCGCAGTGCACGGCCTTCCACACGCTTCCCCAATCCTCTCGGATCCGTGTCCTCACCGTGGACGATTTCCTCGTCCGCCTTGACGCTCTCGATGACGACTGGCGGAGCCGCCGAGTTTTCCCGGATCGACTTCGGATCCACGACCACGATGCCCTTGGGAGTTCCGAACCATAGGCGCCCGTCGGCCGTCTTGTACGCGGCCGGTGTCGCCGTCTGCCCGTTGCATTCCGCGACGGCCATGCCATCGGCGATGCCAAACGGAACACAATGAACGCGGCTGGCCCGCCCGTTGGCGACCGCTTTCAACTCCGCGCGGTCCACGAAGTAAAGTCCCCGATCATGCCCGATCCAGAGATGCCCGAGGTCGTCATCGATCACGCTGTTCACCCCATCGGCCGGCAGCCCGTGACGGGTGTCAAAGGCCGCGATGCGGTTTTCCTCCACCCGGTTGAGTCCCCCATCGGTGCCGGCCCAAACCACCCCGTCCGGGTCTTCGCACAAGGCCCAGACGGTGTCCCGGGAAAGTCCGTCATTGCGGGTCAGGGTGGTGAATGGATGCACTGGATCCCGGGTGAAACGACTCAGGCCTCCTCCGGCCGTCCCCGCCCAAAGGACGCCCGCCCGGGTTTCCAACAACGCCCGGACGTCATCCGCGCCCAACCCGTCCTTGGTCGTGAACCAACGGTCTTCATCGCCCCGCAACCGGTGCAGTCCCCGCGGCACCGCGACCCACAGGCTGCCGTCGCGGGAGGGAAAGAAGCACCGCACCTTGTTGAACCCGGTGTCGTTGGCATCCAGGGAACGATCGCCTGCCGGACGGGAAAAGCGCTGGCGCGTGAAATGTCCATTGGCCAGCGTGAATTGTTCGAGACTGAGACCCAATCGGACACCACCCCCGGCGGTCTCGGCCACGGCCTTCAGATTCTCTAGAGGTCTCCCTTCCACCTCGGTCCAATTCGTGACGCTCTGGAGATTGGAGGCAACCCGGCTCAGGCCCGCATCGGTGGCGGCCCAGACGCCGCCCCCCGTCGCCGGCCAAAGGGACCGGGCATTATCATGCGGTAAGCCATCCGTTCGTCCGACCGTCGTGAGCCTCTTCCGGCTGAGGCAAAAAAGGCCGCTGCTTTCCGTCCCGATCCAGAGGTTGCCTTCCCGGTCTTCCAACCCGCATATGGCAAAGTCCTCGGCTGCGGTCCAGGGCACGCCGGCCGGTTCGAACCGTCCGTCGCTGAAACGCACCAGACCGCGCGATCCATCGGGCAGCCAAAGCTGGTTGAGGTGACCGTGGATCAGCCATTCCGCACGTCCTTGGTTACTGGTCGGGCTCACGTGCGTGTCCCCCCATCGACCCTCCCGGAAGGTTGCAAAATGCACCTCGTCCGCAGGTCCCTTCGCCAAAGCGAGCAGACCGGAATCAGGCGTTGAGACCAGTCTGATGATGACGTCAGCCCCGGTGCGCGATGGCCGTCCGCTGGACTCGATCTTCAGCTTCAGGGGGTCGAGTCGCCACAGGGAATCGTTCCCGAGCCAGAGGTCGTCCTCGGAACCCCGGCACAAGGACACGTTGCTTCCGCCGATATTCTGGGGAGGACCGGGGCGAAAGTTCCCGGCCGGGAACCTTTGAACCACCGAAGACATGCCGACCCACACACTCCCGTCCCGCATGGTTGCAATCGCCGTGACCTCGTCGTGGTACAATCCCTCCTGACGGGTCGCCCGCGTGAAACGTTCCCCATCCCATCGGAGCACGCCACCCGTGGTGCCGATCCAAAGGTTCCCGGCCGTGTCCTCGCCCAATGAGAGACAGTGATCACTCCCCATATCGGCCCGGGTTCCGCGGGTGAATTGGGTGAAGGTGATGCCATCGAACCGGACCAATCCATACGGGGTGCCCATCCAGAGGTAACCGTCGTGGGTCTGGAACAGGACCTTCACCCTGTTATCGGGGAGACCGCTCTCCTTCCCCCAGTTGCGGATGGAGAATTCCCGGTGCAGATCCGCAGGGACCATCGGTGCGGGAACGACCGGCCCGGCACCCTGCAGGAGAAGACCCATAAGGTAAACCAGCCCGGCCCAGCGAATTATCCGGGTTAGTCCCGCCACCCTTGGAGAATGGGAAAACCGCGCCCGGAGGACAGTAGATTCGGTGCGGTCGCCCGGCACCGGGCTCATCCTGGCACTGCCCCCATGAATGCCAGCAGGGCGGCTCGGGTGGAACCTCGCCCTACCAAAACAGACCACGCCGGTGGGCACTTCGGATCGGTAGGGCGAGGTTCCACCCGAGCCGCCTCAGTGGCATCCGTTGAGGGCAGTACGGGGCTGCCTCCGCCCGAGGAAGAAGATGAGGCCCCTCTGTTGAAA
>JANYCC010000212.1 GCA_025360495.1 Verrucomicrobiota bacterium
CGACGCCGGGGTGACCGCCTTCGCCGAACAGCTCAAGGTGAAGCTGGCCGCGGGACTGGAACAATACCGGAAGGATTATCAGTCCTATTATGAGCGTTGCCGACGGCCCAATTCGCCGGCCGTGCGCGATGCCAACCCCACGGTGATGTTGCTCCCGTCGATCGGCATGGTGGCCTGGGGCAAGGACAAGTCGGAGTCCCGGGTCACCGCCGAATTCTATAATTGTGCGGTGGAGGTGATGCGCGGGGCGGAGGCGATCGATCATTATATCGCGTTGCCGCAACAGGAGGCGTTCGACATCGAGTACTGGCTGTTGGAGGAAGCCAAGCTGCAGCGGATGCCGGCCGAGAAGGAGTTGGCCCGGCAGATCATCGTCGTCGTGGGTGCGGGCAGTGGCATCGGGCGCGAGACCGCGCTCCGGTTGTCCCGCGAAGGCGCTCACATTGTGTGCGTGGACCTCAATGCGGCCGCCGCGGAGGCCGTCGCCAAGGAGATCACCGACCGTCTCGGTCAGGGCATCGGGGTCGCCGGTTCCGGCCTGAGCGGATGCGGGCCTGCGCTCGGACTCCAGTGTGACCTCACCCAGCGCACCAGCATCCGGGCCATGCTGGATCAGGTGGCGCTGGCTTATGGCGGGTTCGATTCCATTTGTGTCACGGCCGGGATCTTTGTGCCGAGCGACACGTCGGGTCACATCCCGGACGATCGCTGGGACCTGACGTTCCGGATCAATGTCACGGGCAGCTATCTGGTCGGGGACGAGGCCGCCCGTACGTGGCGTGAACAGGGTTTGCGCGGCAACCTGGTCCTGACCACCAGCGCCAACGCCGTCGTCGCGAAAAAGGGATCGATCGCCTATGACACCTCCAAGGCCGCGGCGAACCATCTGGTCCGCGAGCTGGCGGTCGAATTGGCGCCGTTGGTCCGCGTCAACGGCGTCGCCCCGGCCACCGTGGTGCAGGGAAGCGCGATGTTCCCGCGGGATCGCGTGATCGGGTCTTTGGCCAAATATGATATCCCGTACACCGAGGACGAGGCCACGGAGTCATTGGTGCGCAAGCTGGCCCAGTTCTATGCGGACCGGACGCTGACCAAGTCGCCGATCACGCCGTCGGACCAGGCGGAGGCGTATTTCCTCCTGGTGACCGGCCGGTTGAGCAAGACGACGGGCCAGGTGATCACCGTGGACGGCGGGTTGCACGAGGCGTTCCTGCGGTGATTTGATCCGTGAGGGCGGGGGAACGTTCGGAGGGACGAGCTCCGGGAGTCCCCGATGTAAGCAGGCGGAAATGGGACTCTCGGAGCTCGCCCCTCCGGGTGGTCTTGGAAGTGGGACTCCCGGAGCTCGTCCCTCCGAACCGGTCTCACTTCGCCAATCCGCGCCCGCCGGCCTCGATGAAGGCCATCAGGTGCCGGAGCTCCGGGCCGTCCGGAAGGTCCGCCGCGAGGCGCGCGACCGCATTGGCCGTGGTCAGCCCGGAACGGAAGATGAGCTTATAGGCCTTGGTCAGGGTCGCGATCAGCTCGGGTCCGAAACCCGCGCGCTCCAACCCGGTCTTGTTCACGAAACGTGTCTCGGCCGGGTTGCCGTCCGCCATCATGAACGGGGCGACATCCTGCACCACCTTCGAACACCCGCCGATCATCGCGTTCCTCCCGACCCGGCAGAATTGGTGCACGGCGGCCAGTCCGCCGATCACCGCATGGTCGTCCACCGTGACGTGCCCCGCGAGCGTGGCCACGTTGGACATGATCACGTGGTTGCCCATGTGGACGTCGTGGGCGAGGTGGACATAGGCCAGGAGATGGTTGTGCGAGCCGACCACGGTCGCGGCCCCGTCGGCGGTGGCGCTATGAATGGTGACGTATTCGCGGAAAACGTTATGGCTGCCGATCTCGACCCGGGTGATTCCCCCCTTCCATTTCAGGTCCTGGGTTTTCAGGCCGAGACAGGAGAAGGGATACACCTCGTTGTCCGATCCGAGGGTGGTGTGGCCATCGATGACGACGTGGGAATGAAGGTGGCACCGGTCGCCCAGGACGACTTCCGGTCCGAGGATGCAATAGGGACCGATGATGCACTCCACGCCCAGCCGGGCGCGGGGATCGATGAGGGCGGTGGGATGGATCGAGGCCATGGGTTCAGCGGTCCACGAGCATGAACGTGACATTGGCCTCGCTGACCGTCTCGCCATCGACCGAACACACGCCCTTGGCCTTGCCGATCTTGCCGCGGGACTTGGTCATCTCCACGTCGATGACCAGGGTGTCACCGGGACGGACTGGACGACGCCAGCGGACGTCCTCGGCGGACATGAAGTAGGCGAGTTTTCCGGCGTTTTCGGCCTGGCGCATCATGAGGATGCCGGCGACCTGGGCGATGGCCTCGAGTTGGAGGACGCCGGGCATGATGGGGTGACCGGGGAAATGGCCCTCGAAAAACGGCTCGCCGATGGTGATCTGCTTCAGGGCCGAGATGCGGTTGCCTTCGATGTGGGTGACCCGGTCGACCATCAGGAAGGGAGGCCGGTGGGGCAGCACCTTCATCACCTGGATGATGTCGAGGGTGGCGCCATCGCGGACCAGTGCATCGGCGGAATCGGGGGCGGTCGAGAGCGTCACGGCGGGGGATTTGCGGTCGGCGGGTTTCTCCCCGGATTTTTCCGGCGTGGCGGGGGGCGGGGCGAAGGTCTGGGCGGCCTCGATCGGTTTGCGAAGCTGGGCCAGCAAGGCCCGGGCAAGTTCGGTGTTGGCGTGGTGGCTGGGACGGGTCGCGATCACATGGGCCTGCAGGGGACGTCCCACCAGGGTCAGGTCGCCCACGATGTCGAGGATCTTGTGCCGGACGAATTCCTCGCGATAACGCAGGGGCTCGTTGGTCAGGACGGCGTCATCGCGGATCACGATGGCATTTTCGAGGGAGCCGCCCTTGATCAGTCCGTTGCGGATCAGGAACTCGATCTCCTCGTAGAAACAGAAGGTGCGGGCATGGCTGATCTCCTTTTCCCAGGATTCCGGAGTGATCTCGAGGGAGAAGAACTGGGTGAAACGTCCGCCGCGATCCGAACTGGTGCAGGTGATCTTGAAACCCGAGTGGGGGAAAACCGCGATCTGGCTGTCCCCCACGGCCAGTTCGAGCGGCGTGGTGACGCGGAAGGGTTCGATCGCCTCGGTCTGGGTCGTGAGCCCCGCCTCGCGGATCAGGCGGGCGAACTCCCGGGCGCTGCCGTCGGCAATGGGGGGTTCATTGGCGTCCAATTCGATGATCGCATTGTGCACCCCGGCGCCCGTGAGCGCGGCGAGGACATGCTCGACCGTGTGCACCTTGAGGGTCCCCTTGCCCAGCGTGGTGGATCGTTGGGTGTCGGTGACGTTTTCCACCCGGGCGTCAATCTCGGGGCGACCCTCGAGATCGATGCGGCGGAATCGGAAACCGGAGTTCGGGGGGGCCGGGAGCAGGGTCATGGAGACCTTGTTCCCGCTATGCAATCCGGTGCCGGTGAAGGTCACTGGCTGTTTAAGTGTCTGCTGCTGCGGCACGGCCAGCCATTCTAATCAACCGGCCTGCAACGGCGCAACCCAGCAGTCACCCGCGGCCGGGGCGGGTTTCCCGGTTGAAATCCTTGGGCGGGTTGGCGCGCCTGTGTTACACGTCCGGTGCGGGTGGTGCCCCAAGCCGGCGAAGTCGTCAGATCGGCCTTCGTCTCTCCGGGGTTACCCCGGGGCAACTCGACATTGAAACCTCGCACCGCGCGACGGACGGTCCGCCCGACGGACGACGCGTCACGCAGGACGGGACTCGTTGGGGCACTTCCCGCACCGTTCTGACCGGATGCCGTTGATTGCCAAAGTCGCCGACCAGCTCGCCCATGTGGTGTTGGCGGGCCCGTTGACCCCGGCATTGGCGACCCAGCGGGTCCGGCAGGTATTGGGACGGTGTCCCCGCTGGCTGGGTCCTGTGCTCAAACGACTGGTTGCCGAATTCGGTGAAGGCAGCCGGCCGCGGCGGGCGAAGGTTGCGGGTTGGCTGCGCAACGAGCCCGGACTGGGCGAAGCGGTGGTTTCCGGGCGGCTTCGATTCCCAAACCCGGCGCCTGAACCCCTGATGTGTCCGGCGCAGGGACCCCCCGAGACGTGGAAGGTGCCCGCGATCCGCACGGTGGGGGAATTGGCTGTCTGGCTGGGGTTGGCGGCGGGGGAATTGGAATGGTTTGCCGACGTGCGCCTGCGCAATTCCCGGACCACCGAATCACGGCTCGGTCACTATCGGTACCGTTGGATTTTGAAAAGAGACGGAAGCGCGCGGTTGATCCAGTCTCCCAAGCTGCGCCTGAAACTCATTCAGCGGCGCGTGCTCAGCGAGATTCTCGGACGGATTCCGCCGCATGAAGCAGCCCACGGCTTTCGTGCGGGACGTTCGATCCGGACATTTGTGGTTCCTCACATCGGGCGGGAAATCGTTCTCCGGTTTGATCTGCGCGACTTTTTCCCCTCGGTGACCCGTGCGCGGATCGTGGCTTTGCTGTTGACCGTCGGCTATCCGGAACCGGTCGCCTGGCGCCTGGCGGGGATCTGCACGGCCCGGGTTCCTCGGGCAATACTCACCGCGAGCCCGGATCGCCTGAGTCCGGCATCGGCCTGGTTTCGCAACAAACGGTATGCGATGCCGCATCTGCCGCAGGGAGCGCCCACTTCGCCCGCCCTCGCCAACCTCGCGGCATATCTTCTCGACCGACGGTTGGCAGGATTGGCCACCGCGGCGGGGGCTTCTTATACCCGCTATGCCGACGACCTGGTGTTTTCGGGCGGACCAGAATTTGCCCGTGGGGCCGGGCGATTTTCCGTGCAGGTCGGAGCCATCGTCTTGGAGGAAGGTTTTGAACTCAACGGGCGCAAAACCCGGGTGATGCGCCGTGGCGTCTCCCAGCGGGCCGCGGGCATTGTGCTGAATGAACATCCCAACATATCCCGGCGCGATTTCGACGCCTTGAAAGCGATCCTGCACAACTGCGCCAAGCTGGGAGTGTCATCACAGAATCGGGACACCCGCCCGGATTTCCGCGCTCACCTGCTCGGGCGGATTGCCCACCTGACCCACGTGAATCCGGACCGGGGGGGAAAGCTGCGCCGCGTCTTTGATCGGATCGCGTGGATTTGAACCGCCACGGATCAGTGCTGCAGTTGTGGATTCGAACGCATGAAACTCACCCAAACACTCCCACGCGCAGGTCCCGCAGGGCATATAATTCCCCGTCCACGCCCTTCAGGCGGCGCGCCCCGTCCTTCCTCTTCTCCCCGAACCGTGCCCGTTCCGCCTGGAAGATCTCT
>JANYCC010000223.1 GCA_025360495.1 Verrucomicrobiota bacterium
CGCTCAAGGCCAGCGGTGCCTCCACGGTCCTGGATCTCGGCTGCGGCGAGGGAAAGTTGCTGCGCGCCCTGCTCCAGGAACGCCAGTTCGCCCGGATCGTCGGCATGGATGTCTCCCATCGGGCCCTCGGGAGGGCCGCTGAAAACCTCAATTATGACCGTCTCCCGCCGTTTCAAAAGGAACGGGTCGGGCTCCTCCATGGTTCGCTCATGTATAAGGACTCCCGACTTGCCGGTTTCGATGCCGCCGCCGTCGTCGAGGTCATCGAACATCTGGATCCGCCCCGCCTGGCGGCCTTCGAACGCGTGCTCTTCGAATTCGCCCGGCCCGGCACCGTGGTCCTCACCACACCCAACCGGGAATATAATGTGAATTGGGAGACGCTCCCCGCGGGCCGGTTCCGCCACCGGGACCACCGCTTCGAATGGACCCGCGCCGAGTTTCACGGGTGGGCCCACCGCATCGCCTTCCGCTTCGGCTATGGCGTTCGTTTCCTGCCGGTCGGACCGGAGGACCCGGCCGTGGGCGCGCCGACGCAACTGGGCCTGTTCGAGAGGATCGGCTGAACCGATGACCCTCACCCTCCCCGAACTTTCCCTGGTCGTGCTGGTGGGCGTGTCCGGCTCGGGCAAGAGCACGCTGGCCCGGAGACTTTTCAAACCCACCGAAGTCCTGTCCTCGGACATCTGCCGTGCCCTGGTGTCGGACGATGAGAACAACCAGGCGGCGACGCCGGACGCTTTCGACCTGCTGCAATATATCGCCCGGAAGCGTCTGGCGGCGGGCAAACTGACCGTGGTGGACGCCACCAACGTCCAACCGGAAGCACGCCGTCCGCTGGTCCAACTGGCGCGGGAATTCCACTGCCTGCCGGTCGCCATCGTCCTGGACCTGCCGGAGCGGATTGCCCAGGAACGGAACCAGGGCCGGCCGGACCGGAATTTTGGCCCGCACGTGATCCGGCAACAGGCGCAACAATTGCACCGTTCCCTGCGTGGATTGGAGCGGGAGGGCTTCCGTCATGTGTTCGTGCTGAAGTCCCAGGAGGACGTGGAGTCGGCGGTCGTGGAACGGCAGCGGTTGTGGAACAACCTGAAACAGGAGCACGGTCCGTTCGACATCATCGGGGATGTGCATGGTTGCTTTGATGAATTGGTGGCCTTGCTCGGGAACATCGGCTGCACGGTCGACCCTTCCGCCCTGACGCTGACGGTTCCCGCCGGGCGGAAGCTGGTCTTTGTCGGTGACCTGGTGGATCGCGGCCCGAAGATTCCCCAGGTGCTGAAGCTGGTCATGAACGCGGTCGGGTCCGGCGCGGCCCTGTGTGTCCCCGGCAACCATGAGATGAAACTGTTGCGCAGCCTCCGTGGGCGCGACGTGCAGGTCACCCACGGGCTGGCCGAATCGCTGGCGCAGTTGGCCGGCGAGACCGAGGCGTTCCGCCTGCAGGTGGCCTCGTTCATCGACGACCTGGTCAGCCATTATGTCCTGGATGACGGACGGTTGGTGGTGGCGCATGCCGGGATGAAGCAAAGCATGCAGGGACGCGGGTCGGGCGCGGTGCGGGATTTCGCGATGTTCGGCGAGACCACGGGCGAGACCGACGAATTCGGCCTCCCGGTGCGCCACAATTGGGCGGGCGAATACCGTGGCGAAGCGACGGTCATCTATGGCCACACGCCGGTTCCGGAGCCCGAATGGCTGAATCGGACCCTCAACATCGACACCGGCTGCGTGTTCGGTGGGAGGTTGACGGCATTGCGGTATCCGGAGAATGAACTGGTGTCGGTGCCCGCAAGGCAGACTTATGCCGAGCCCCGGAAGCCGTTTCTCGTTCCAGAAACCGATACCCCGTCGCTCACGGCACAACAGCAACACGATGACCTGCTTGATTTCGCCGACGTCTCCGGCAAGCGCCTCATCACCACGCGCCTGAATCATAACGTCACGATCCGGGAGGAAAACGCCACGGCGGCGCTGGAAGTGATGAGCCGGTTCGCCGCGGATCCCAAGTGGCTCCTCTATCTGCCACCCACCATGTCGCCCAGCGATACCAGCCGCCAACCCGGGCTGCTGGAACATCCGGCGGAAGCCTTCGCCTATTTCCGCAACGAAGGGGTTCCACGTGTCATCTGCGAGGAAAAGCACATGGGTTCACGGGCGGTGGTCATCGTCTGCCGCGACGGGGCGGCGGCCAGGAAACGCTTCGGCGTGACCGATGGCGGGTACGGCATCTGCCATACCCGCACCGGGCGACGGTTCTTTGAGGATGCCGTCATGGAGAACGGGTTCCTGGAACGGGTCCGCGCCGCCGTGGACCGCGCCGGGTGGTGGGACGAGTTCCAGACGGACTGGGTCGGTCTGGATTGCGAATTGATGCCTTGGTCGGCGAAAGCACAGGGGTTGCTGAAGGAGCAGTACGCCCCGGTGGGTGCGGCGGCGTCCGCGATGTTGGGCGATGCCGTCCACGCCTTGCGACAGGCGGCGGATCGCGGATTGCCCGTCGAAGACCTGTTCCTGCGCACGGAGCAACGCCGGTCCATGGCATCGGATTATATCGCCGCCTACCGCCGTTACTGCTGGCCGGTGAATTCAGTGGATGACCTTCGATTGGCCCCCTTCCACCTGCTGGCGACCGAGGGAAGGGTGCACGTGGACAAATCCAACGAATGGCATATGGAAACGCTGGCCCGACTCGCGGGCGGCATCCTCATCGCAACCCCGTTCCGAACCGTCGACCTCACCGATCCGAAGAGTGAGTCGGCCGCTGTCCGTTGGTGGGAGGAACTCACTGCACGCGGCGGCGAAGGGATGGTGGTCAAGCCGCTGGAATTCGTCGCGCACGGCAAGCGGGGTTTGATCCAGCCCGCCGTGAAATGCCGGGGACGGGAATACCTGCGCATCATTTATGGCCCCGAATACACGGCCCCGGAAAACCTGGATCGCCTGCGTTCGCGCGGGCTGAAGTCGAAGCGGTCACTCGCCCTGCGGGAGTTCGCGCTGGGCGTGGAGGGGTTGGAGCGGTTTGTCCGCCGTGAACCCCTGCGGCGGGTTCACGAATGCGTCTTCGGCGTTCTCGCGCTCGAGAGCGAACCGGTGGATCCCAGGCTGTGACGTCCGATGGACCACCTTCCGGCTCGACACGGCGCCGCCCACCAGAAGTCTTGGCGCACGTGAACACCCCTCCGTCCGTCCTGCTCGGCATTGATGGCGGCGCGACCCATAGCCATGGCGTCGCGATCGCCGTGGATGGCCGGGTGCTCGCGTCGGTCAGCGCGGGGTCGTTGAATTTCTTCGGGTCCGGCCTGCCGCAGGCGCGGGCGTCCCTCGCCCAATTGCTGGAAGCCTTGGAACAAGCCCTGCCCCGCGGAACGCCCTGCCGTCACGCGGTGATCGGTTGTGCCGCGCTCTTCTCCGAGGCCACGCCCCGGGAAAAAGAAGGGCTCTGCGCCGGGCTGCCGCTTCCCGGATCGACGCGGGTCGTCAGCGATTCCCAGACCGCCCATTTCGGTGCGACCCTGGGCGATCCCGGCGTCGTCGTCATCGCCGGCACCGGTTCCATGGTGCTGGCCCGCGGCGACTCCGGACGCTGGGCCCAGGTCGGCGGTTGGGGGCATCTGTTGGGGGACGAAGGCAGCGCCCATTGGATCGCCCGCGAGTCCGTCCAGGCTGCCATCGCTTCCTCCGAATCACGGGGCCCGGACACGGAGCTCGGATCCATCATCTGCCAATTCTTTGGAGTCAATTCGCTCCCCGACCTGATCCCAATCTTATATGATTCCCTGGCGTCCAAGGACCGGTTTGCCGACCTGGCCCGGTTTCTTTCCGAGGGCGGGTGCGACGGGGACGCGGTGTTCCAAGGCATCCTGGGTCGCGCCGGTGTGGAACTGGCGCTGCAGGCCGCGGCCGCGATCCGTTCGGCCGGCTTCGAGGGGAATCCGGTGCCCATTTTCCTGATCGGGAGTGTGCTCACCAAGAATCGGCAGGTCCGCGAGGCTTTCGTCACCCATCTCCAAGCCGTCCGTCCCGTCCGCATTGAAACACCGCATCTGCCGCCCACCTTGGGAGCCGCCGCGATGGCCCTTGGTGACGCCGGGATCCCGTTGACATCGGAAGTGGTTGCCAACCTCCGCCGCGGCATGCCGGACCCTGATCCAACCTGGGCCTGACACCCTCACGGGTTCGCGCCCCACATCGCCTCGATCGAAGGGATTCCATCCACATAAACCTGCCGGATAATAAACGGCACCCACGGTGAAGGGGAAAGCTCCTCTCTCCTCGCCGCCAGCCCCTTTTCTCCCGACCCCTTTTTCTCGCGGCACTTTCCGTCGGGCGCATCTGGGCATCGTGGGAAGGCGGGTAGGAAA
>JANYCC010000260.1 GCA_025360495.1 Verrucomicrobiota bacterium
AACTTCTCCGGGTCCGTCTCAAACTCCGCGTTGGTCACTTCCCAGCACTCATCCAGTTGCAACAACCCGGCAAAGGCCTTTTCAGGTATCACGTGAGACCAAAGCTATTCCCTCCCAGCCACGGAAAACAGCGAAGAACCCCTTTATCCGTGTAATCCGCGGTTTCAATTCCGTTTGCCGGCCAAGTCAGTCAGGGACGCGACGGTCCGATGCACCAGAGGGCTTTGTCCGTGCGGAGGAACACGTCGCCCTCGGACACCGCCGGGGACGCGATCATGGGTTCCCCGCCGATGGAATTGACGGCGAGCAGTTCGAATTTCGGCCCGGCCCGCAGCACGAACACATCGCCGTTCTGGTTCGGCACGTAGATCCGGTCCCCCGCCAACACCGGCGACGACATAGAAGAATTTCGCGCGCCGGTCCCGGGCAACCGTTCACTCCAGACCTCGCGGCCGGATCGGGCGTCGATGCATTCGGCGAAACCGCGTCCATTCACGAGGAACAGCAGGCCCTTTGAAATCACACCGGAGCCAAGGTGAGCCTGGCTGTTCCCCAGCATGTTGAGCCAGAGCCGGTGCGTGGTCGTCACGTTCCCCAAGCCGCCCGGTCGCACCATCAACAGCGTGTTGCGGAACCCGCAGCCGGCAAGCCCCACGAACCCCTCGCCGCCGAACGTGGAACTATAGATCCCGATGTTCGGCCCATCGCAGGTCCAGAGTTGTTGACCTGTTTTGGGAGCAAAGGCCGCCAATCGGAGGGGTAATCCCACCACCAGTTCGTCGTGTCCGCCGGCGTGCACCACCAATGGCGTGTCCCAGGAGCCGGCGATTTCAGAAAGGGTCGACTTGTCTCCGCTGCCCGGGGGGAGCACACCGCCCCCGAGTTCTTCGCGAGTGACCGTTGGAGCGATGGGCACCACGTCGGTCTGCCAGACTGTCCGTCCGGTTTTCTTGTCCAAGGCGACCAGGAAACTCCGTTTGCCCGGCCCGAAACTGAGCAGGCACAAATCCTTATATAATACGGGTGACGATGCGAATCCCCAGAGATGCCTCTGCCGGCCCAGATCACGATGCCACAAGGGATGTCCCTCTAAATCGAAGCTGTAAACCCCGGCGGACCCAAACCACGCGATCACCCGCCGACCGTCCGTGACGGGCGAAGGTGTGCAGGGGGGATTGTCCGGATGGGTGGGTTCGGGCTCGGTCCAGACGGTTCCCGACTGCCACAGGAGCTTCCCATCCCGCCGATCGAAACACATCACTGTGCGCCGGTTTTCGGCGGCGACGGCTTGGGTGATGAAAACGTGGCGACCCCAGACGATCGGGGTGGAGTTGCCGCGATCGGGCAATTCCGCGCGCCAACGGACGTTCTGATGGGGATCCCAGTGGAGCGGAAGATTGGTTTCCGTGGTGACCCCGGTTCCATCGGGTCCGCGCCAGGCGGGCCAATTCGCCGCCGACAGGGGGAGGATGAGCCGGCAGAGGATTCCGGTCACGACGATCGGCAGCCAAGGAGGGCGCCGGCCACCATAGGGGGATTGGAATCGCATCGGTGAGGGCGGTCGGGGAGTGGGAAGGGTGGGCCTAATCGCCTTTCAAACGGAAGAACGTCTGCAGCGGAGCCTGGTTCCCGATCGGCACCCGCAGTTGCGCCGTGCGACCATCGCTGAGAAGCGACGGCGGAGTGAGGAGGTCCGATGCCCCCAACCACTGGGACAGGTTCGCGGCGGTTTGAACGGTGGCCAACCTGGAGGGAAAGCGCGGGGAGACCGGCCACTCCACGATGACAGCGCTGGCGTCCCGGCGGATGGTCAATGCCGGTGTCCGGTCCCCGAGTTGCAACAATTGCGCGAAGACCCGTGAGGAGGTCCCGCGTCTTCCTTCCCCGATCAAAAGGAGTTCAGCGTCCGAGCGGGCGACCAGTCCGAGCACATCCAGATTGGAGTCCCCCGTGCTGAGTTTGACCTCCGAGCCCGCGATGCTCCGTCCGTCGCCGCCGATCTCCGTGCCGAAGATGTCCTCAATCGCCGTCAGATTGCGGTCATCGTGCCAGGCGACAAACCAGCCCTCACCGGCGGCGGCCACGGTGGGTTCCCGCTGGTTGCGGGCGGCCCCGCTGAGGGCGATCCCGTCGGGGTTCATCACGCCTTCCGTCTCGGTGACCCGGGTGGCATAAATATGGGGGACAGTCCGATTGTTCAGTCGGTCGTCGCGCCATGCCACCAGATAGGTCGGACCGTTCGCCGCCAAGTCGGGCGCCCGTTGGACCCCCAATGCGGTGCTGATCGGGAAATTCGTGCCGCTGCCGCCGGTTGGACCCACGAAGGCCCCATAGATGTCGTCACTGGTGCCGCTCACCAGGTTTCGGGAGTCGCGCCAGGCGACCAGGTAACCCGTGCCGTTGGAAGCCACGACCGGGGCCTGTTGGTCACCGATCGCCGCACTGATGACGAACCCGTCCTTCAATGCCACCCCGCCGGAAAGATTCACCTGCGTGCCATAGATGTCGGCCCCGTTGGTCAACACTTCCCGTTCGTCCCGCCACACGACGAGGAATGAATCGGGGCCGCCCGCCACCGCCGGAGCCCGTTGGGAATTGGTCGAGGTGCAGATCGCAAAGGGTCCGGCCCGGAGGATCCCGTCCCGGAGCAGGGCGCCGTAGATGTCATCCTGCGTGGTGTCGGAATCACGCTGATCGCGCCAGGCCACGAGATAATCCCTGCCGGAGACCCCGATCGCCGGGGAGCTCTGGTCCCGTGCGGCGGTGCAGATTGCGATGCCATTGGGGTCCAGCACCGTTCCATCGGGCGCCAGTCGCACGCCGTAAATGTCCTGATCGGTCGCGTCCTCATTCCTATTGTCCTGCCACACCACCATATAATCCCGGCCATTGGAGGCGACCGCCGGGGCGAGTTGGAGATTGGCCCCGCGACTGAAGATGGATTGGGGCCCGATTCCGATTGTGGGATCATCCGTTCGGACCAACGCACCGGTGATGTCCTTCCCGCTCGCGCCTCCGTCCCGCCGCCACACCAGCAGGAATCCTTCGGCGGAAACCGTGATGGCCGGGGTGTCCTGGTCCTTTCCGGGCCCGGAGATCCGGATGCCGTCCGGATCGATCACCTGGCCATCCGGTGACACGCGGGTGGCATAGATCTTGTCGGTGAAATCCTGTCGTCGGTCTTCCCATGCGACGAAGTATTGGTGGGCATCCGAGGCGATGGCGGGAGCGGCCTGCAGTTCGGCTTGCACCGCGATCGGAATGCCCTCGGGATCGAGCAGGTTTCCCGCGGCTGAAACCCGGGCCCCATAGACATCGAGCCCGTTGAGAACCGGGCCGGGAGGGCTGTTGCGGGTGTCGTTCCAGACCACCATGAAGTCACCCTTCAGGCTCGCCACCGCCGGGACCGTCTGGTCGCCGGTTCGGACGGAAACGGCAATGCCAGCGGGATCTGCCGACACCCCGTCGGCGCCGAGCCGTGCTGCGCGAATGTCGTGGTCGGGGCCCGGGATGGATTGGAATTCGTTCCAGACGACGAGGTGATCGTGCCCATTGAACGCGACCGCCGGTTCGGTCTGCTGGTTGGGTGAGGGGCTCACCGGGATGCCCGCGGGCTCCAGCGCGACGCCCTCCGGAGTCACCCGGCTGGCCACAATGTCGTTCTTGAGGGTCACATTCCGGTGACGTTGCCATACCGCCAGGAAACCGTCGCCGGCGCCCGCGATGACGGGGGCGAATATTATATAATCCGGGGATTCCGGAACCACCACCAGGCGCTTCCGGACGGTTCCGAGGGGGTCCACCAGTGCGCCCTGCACGCCCGAGCGATCCGGAAGCCCATCCGTCCATACGACGAAGAAGCCGTTGTCAATCGCGGCGATCGCCGGGGGTCCCTGGTAAAGGCCGCCGTCGGAGAGGGGGAAGCCCAAGGGGTCCAACAATTCGCCCGACGCACTGATACGGGCGGCCTGAACGTTCTGTCCAAGACCGGTTCCGCCGGGGGCCTCACGGCTCCAAACTGCGAGGTGGACGGTCCCGTCAAAGGCGACTTTGGGCGCGAATTGCACGAAAGCGGCCGGGGTCACGACCGGTTGATCCGTCCCGAACTCCGGACTGATCCACGGATCGATGGCGAGGGGATAGTTCGCCTGCATGAGGATGGCTTCCGATACGTCCACCGCCAATCGGCCGCCGTTGACCTCCATCGGCACGGGCCAGCGCCGGCCCGTCGCGTCGACCGCCGTGACTTCGCCCACGCGCACCCGGGCGATCCCGGCGGGGTCGGCGAAGTGGTGTCCCTGTTCCGTATGCCCGTCATAAACCAACCCGGCCAATCGGCTCTCGATCACCAGCGGTCCGTCACCCGGGGGTCGCACACCCAACACCCAGCTCACGGCGACGCCTTCCACCCCGGTTTCATAATGCTCGACCAAGGGGGTCAATGATCCCAACCGCGTCTGCAAGGTGTTCCCCAGTGCCGACCAACCCGTTGCCGCCCCCGGGCTGGAGTAAAGCAGTTGCGCCCCGCGTCGGACGGTCAGGGTTTGGAAGAGGGCTTCAGGATCCAAAGTCCCCACGTTCGCGATCGCCGTCGGATTCAGCGGCGTGAAATGCAAACCCTGATCATCGAAGGAAGCTGCGAACGTCGGGGTGCGCAACTGTGCGGACCGGCCCTCCACCCCGGGGGCGAGCGCATGGCGGACCCGGTCGACGGCGGCCGAGACATCGAGTTGGGCGACGCTTTTCCGTCCGGACGGCGGGACAACGGCAGGATCGGCCGGATGGTGCCAGAATTCGTCGCCGAAGCGCACGGCCCAGGCGGGTGCCTCGGCGACACTGTGGAGGAAACGGGGCCCGGTTGCGGACGCATCCCGTGACAATTGTGCCACTGATGGAAGCCCGGTTTTCGGTGCTGCGAGAATTCCGGACCGGGCCCCGCGAACGCCAGATTTGGGAACAGGAATCCCTGCGGATGAGAGAGGAGTTCCCGTGCGGGGCCGGACCCCAACGAAGAGGCCTGCCCCAAAGAGCAAAAGGGCCGTCCAGGCCGGACGGGAAGAAAGGATGGTTCTCATGAGGGACGATACATTTTCCATGGATCGCCGGTGCGGGACAGGGGAAAATCCCGGCGGGTCGCCGGGAGGGAGCTTCCTCCGATCGCGGGGGGAAGCACCGTCTGAACTCGGAACAGCAAAGGGAGCCGGGGGACCGAAGCGGCCTTGGATAACGTAATAATCCGGACCAGAGGGACGCGCTCGAAAACGCGGTCCGACGCGGCGTGCGGGCGCCACCCCCACCGGGACGGCCGCACCCAGGCCCTGATCCACCAGGTCCGAAAATATGACACCAAGAGCAGACGGGAGATGGTGATTTTCATCACGCCGCGGGTGGTCCACTGACTCCGGATCAACATTCGGGAAGCCCTCATTGAATGACTGAGCAACCACCGACCCGTCCCCTGGCAGGTCAACTATGAAAACCAATCCACTTGTTGGCGGCATTATTTCATCCGGTGTCGGCGGCCGGCCCAACCGGTCATGGCCAAAGGCCCGCGTCGCCGCATGGGTGCTGTTCGTCTCCGTTGTCCCCGGCGCGTTGGCGGCGGATTCCGGACCGCCCGCCGCCAGTTCGTTGGCGGACCTTTCCCTGGAGGAACTGGTCAATGTCAAAGTCACCTCCGTTTCCAAAAAGGAGGAGAAACTCAAGGATGCCGCGGCGGCCATCTATGTCCTGAGCAACGAAGACCTGCGCCGTTCCGGCGCCACGACCGTGGCGGAGGCGTTGCGGTTGGTGCCGGGCCTGCAGGTGGCCGCGATTGATTCGGGCAATTGGGCGATCTCCGCCCGGGGCTTCAATTCCCAGTTCGCCAACAAGCTGCTGGTGATGATTGACGGCCGCACTGTCTACACGCCGTTGTTCTCCGGGGTCTATTGGGATGCCCAGCAGGTGTTCCTGGACGATGTGGACCGGATCGAGGTGATCCGCGGTCCGGGCGCGACGGTCTGGGGCGCCAATGCGGTGGACGGCGTGATCAGCATCATCACCAAAAGTGCCCGGGACACGCAGGGTGGACTCCTTTATGGCGGCGGCGGTGACCTGCATCGGGCGCTGGCCGGCTCGCGCTACGGCGGCAGGATCGGCGAGGACACCTGGTATCGCGTCTACGGCAGCTACCAGCTTAATGAGCATTTTCCGCTGTCGCACGGCCTCTCAGCCGACGATGGCTGGGACCTGGGCCAGGGCGGTTTCCGGGTGGACCATTACACGGCCAACGAAGGCCATTGGACCTGGCAGGGCGATGGCTATGCCGGCAACCTCGCCAACCACAGCGGCGAATTGTCCGGCTTCAACACGCTGGGACGTTGGACACAACCCATCTCGGAACGGTCCGGTTACGAGGTGCAGGCCTTCCTCGACCACACGTTCCGCAACGATGCCATCGGGGAGGTCGAATCCGATGCCGTTGACCTGAGCTGGCAGCACACCTTCGGGTTGGGGGAACACAACGATGTCATCTGGGGGTTGGGCTACCGATTGAATGAGACCGGGTTGCACAAGGCCAACAACCCCGCGATCACGCTCCTTGACGACAACGTCCAACTGAGTCTCTTCAGCGCGTTTGTCCAGGACGAATTCAACATCATCCCGGACCGGTTGGCATTCACGCTGGGGACGAAGATCGAGCATAATGATTTCACCGGCGTGGAGGTGCAGCCCAGCGCCCGCCTCACTTTCAAGCCGGCCGCAAACCAGACCGTATGGGCCGCCGTGTCGCGGGCCGTGCGCACGCCGAGTGAATTTGAAGGCAAGGAGATCGAAAGCTTCATCTCGGGCGCACCGGTTGCCGGCCCCGGCGGGGGGCTTTATCTGCCGACCACCGTGGGCAATTCCGGCGTCGAATCCGAAGTGCTGTGGGCCTATGAGCTGGGCTATCGCGTCCAGCCCACCCCCCGTCTCAGCCTGGATCTGTCCGCATTCTACAACGATTACGACAAGCTCATCGGGCAGTCCCCCAGAGACTTCATTGCGGGCTCGCCCTATGGCATCCTTGAGATTGAATCCAGCAACTCGCTTCGGGGTGATTCCTATGGCGGTGAAGCGGTTCTGACGTTCGCGGCGACCGACTCCTGGCGTCTGCACGCGGGCTACTCGCTGCTGAGGATGCATATGCGGGGGGAACCGGCCAGCGTCGCCCGGAACATTGAATTGAACGCCCCGACGCATCAGGTGGTGTTGCGTTCCTCCTATGATTTCACCCCGCACCTCAGTCTGGACGCCCAGCTTCGCTATGTGGACAACGTCCAGTCGATCCCCGCCTACGTCACGGCCGATCTTCATTTGGCCTACCGTCCCATCCCCAACCTGGAGTTCTCAATCGTGGGGCAGAATCTTCTGGAGGCCCGCCACCCCGAGCAAACAAGCCCCATCGGCCTGCCCACCACCCAGGTTCCGCGCGGCATCTACGGGAGGATCACATGGCGGTTCTAATGCGGGCGCCTCCCGGAAAAGCCGGACTGCGACGGAGCCTGCCGGAAGGTCGGAATGGCCGGGGGCCCGGCAAGGCCCGGCGGATTCTCTGCGTCCTGTGGGTGATGGCGATGGGATCGGGCTTCGGGACGTTAGAGGCCACCGCCGCGGAGCTGGCATCCGAATACCAGGTGAAGGCCGCCTATCTCGTCAACCTCCCGAAATATGTGAACTGGCCGGCCGGGGCCTTTGCAGAGACCAACAGCCCGGTCGTGCTCACCGTGGTGGGTGAATCCAAAGTGGCCGATGAGATCCCGATGATCATCGAGGGCCGGATTGTCAACGGTCGAAGAATCATCCTGAAGCGTGTGGCCTCCGGCGACGCACCCCGAGAGGGCCACATCCTCTTTGTTCCCGCGGCGGAACAAAAGCGTTCGCCGGGCCTGCTCTCCAAACTCAGGGACACCGGCATCCTGACGGTGGGTGAAAGCGATGATTTTCTGGAACGTGGGGGAATCATCAATCTGGTGCGCCGGGACCAGCATATCACCTTGGAAGTGAACGTGACCGCCGCCGACAAGGCGCAAATCACCTTGAGTTCCAAACTTCTCGGCGTGTCCAAGGTTGAGAAAGGCAACCCGAAATGAGACTCCGATGACCAGTTTCCACAACCTATCCCTCCGGCGCAAGCTGACGGTGATCATCATGCTGACCAGCACCCTTGTGTTGCTGTTGGCGTGCGCCGGGTTCGCCACGTTCGACCTGCTTGGATTTCGCCGGGAGATGGTGCAGATGGTATCCAGCCTGGCGGAGGTGGTCGGGAACAACACCACGGCCGCCATTGACTTCAACAAACCCCTGGACGCGATGCAGACCCTGACGGCCTTGCGCGGGGAGCCGAAGATCGTGGCAGCCCACGTTCACACCCTGGACGGAGGGACCTTCGCCACTTATCTCCGCGAAGGGGCGCAACCGCCCCCCGAGGTCCCCCATTCACTCCAGTCGCGGCATGAGTTCACCGCCACCCATCTTTATGTGTTTCGTCCCATTGCGCAGGGTGGCGAGCGGGTCGGCACGATTGAACTCATCGCCGACCTGAAGGACCTCCAGGTCCGGTTCTGGCGCTACGCCGGAATCACCGTGCTGGTCCTGGGAGTCTCGCTGCTGGCGGCTTTCGCGCTTTCCAGCTGGCTCCAGAAACTGGTTTCCGACCCGATCCTTCACCTCGCGCAGGTGGCGCGGTCGGTGGCGATCGAGAAGGACTATTCGGTGCGGGCGGTCGAGCAGAGCGACGACGAATTGGGCCAGTTGGTGAAAGGGTTCAACACGATGCTTTTTCAAATCCAGACGCGCGACGCCGCCCTGCTGGCGGCGCAGACCAGCCTGGAGGAACGGGTCGTGGAACGCACCGGGGAACTGGTGAAGACCCACGCGCAACTCCTGGTCGTATCGCGGGAGGCGGGCATGGCGACCGTGGCCACGAGCATTCTCCACAATGTCGGCAATGTGCTCAACAGCGTGAACGTGTCCGCCGACCGGATCCTGGAAAAGGTCCGGCAACTGAAGCCGGCGAGTCTCGTCAAGGTCGCGGCCTTGCTGCGGGAGCACGCGAAGGACCTGCCTGAATACCTGTCGCACGATCCCCGGGGCAGGGAACTGCCCGGATATCTGAGCGCCCTGGCCGACCAGTTGGCAGACCCGCAGAAGGACATCCTCCCGGAGGTGGCCGCACTGAGAAAGAACGTCGAACACATCCGGGAGATCGTCCGCATGCAACAGGGTTACACGAACGCGAGCGACGTCTGGGAAACGCTGTCGATCACCGACCTGATGGAGGACGCCATCGGCATCAACGCCGACGACCTGGCCCCGCGTAAGGTGGAATTGATCCGCGAGTTCTCAGCGGTGCCCGCGTTTCCCATGGAGAAACACAAGGTGCTGCAGATCCTGATCAACCTCCTGAGCAATGCCAAACACGCCCTGGACGCCAGCCGTGCATCGGACCGGAAACTGATCGTCCGCATCGGCCCGCATGGCGAGAACCGCGTCCGGATTTCGGTGATCGACAATGGTATGGGCATCCCCGCCGAGAATCTGACCCGGATATTTCAGCATGGGTTCACCACGCGTGCGGGGGGTCACGGCTTCGGCCTGCACAGCGGCGCGGTGGCCGCCCAGGAGATGGGCGGTTCCCTGATCGCCCGCAGCGAAGGGCCGGGCATGGGCGCGGAGTTCACCTTGGAATTGCCCATCTCCAGGCAGGGGCGTTCCGTCTGCACCGCGGAGTCCGGTGCCGAAGTGATGCGGAGGGTTGCCGAGAACGGAGCCGACCGGAACGCCCGTGGAGCCATCGCACTTGTGAACCCGATCCTGGCCCCGTCGTCACCCATATGAACCCGGACCCCTCCTTGCCAGCCAACGATTCGCCGGCCGTGCCGACGAATGGGATCGACCCGGTCCATCCGCCGTCCCCCGGCGTCGGGAATCTGATTGAGGGGCCGGGTCGCATCCACTCCGAACTGGCGGAACTCCGGCGGGAGTTGGCCGGGAAGGACGCGGAACTGACCCGGGAGATCACGGCGCGCGAGTCGGCTGAGACCGCGCTGGCGATCGCCCGCCAGGAAGGACTGGAACTGTCGAGGCGGGCGGGCATGTTGGAGATCGCCTCCAATCTGCTTCACAACGTCGGCAATGTGCTGAACAGCGTGAATGTCTGCACCGACCGGATCTCGGATCGGATCAGACGACTGCGGCCCGCAGGCTTGGTGAGGGTGGCGGCGATGTTGCGGGAACACAGCGGTGACCTGCCCGAATTCCTGTCCACAAACCCGCAGGGCAGGGAGATACCCGGATACCTGAGCGTCCTGGTTGAGCAGCTTTCGGACCCGCAGAAAGAGATCCTTCCGGAGTTGGATCTGCTGCGGAAGGGCATCGATCACATCCGGGATATCGTCCAACTGCAACTCCGTTACACGGGGGTCGGAGGAGTGTCCGAAATCGTCGTTGTTGCCGACCTCGTGGAGGATGCCATCCGGATCAATGTCGCCAGTTTCCAGCGTCACGACGTGCAATTGATCCGCCATTACCTGCCGGTGCCGGCCGTGCCCCTGGAGAAATCGAAGGTGCTGCAAATCCTGGTGAACCTGCTCAGCAACGGAAAGCATGCGTTGGAAGGGAGCCTGAAACCCGACAAAATCCTGACTGTCGGCATCAACCTTCTGGACCGGCACACCCTCCGGATCGTGGTGGCGGACAATGGGGTCGGGATTCCCCCCGAGAACCTGGCGCGAATTTTCGAGTCGGGTTTCACGACGCGCAAAGGGGGGCACGGCTTCGGCTTGCACAGCGGGGCGACTGCGGCGACGGAGATGCGGGGTTCGTTGACGGCGGAGAGCGACGGTGTCGGTCAGGGCGCGATTTTCACGCTGCAGCTGCCGTTCCCATTCACGGAGGGGATTTCATGACGACGCCGACTCCGATCCAGCGGAACAGCCGCATACTGGTCATCGATGACAACCGCGATATCCACGACGATTTCCGCAAAATCCTCAGCGATGTCGACCCGCTTCAGGCGGCGGAGGCCAGGTTGTTTGGGAAGCCGGAAGTCGTGGTCTTCCGGATCGATTCCGCCTACCAGGGCGAGGACGGTTTGAAGCTCCTGCAACAGGCCGTCGCCGAGGGCCATCCCTACGCGATGGCGTTTGTCGACGTGCGCATGCCGCCGGGTTGGGACGGGGTCGAGACGGCGCAAAGGATGTGGGGGGTTTATCCCGACCTGCAGGTGGTCATTTGTTCCGCCTATTCTGACTACTCGTGGAGTGAACTGAGCGACGTGCTCGGGCAACCGGACCGGCTGCTGATTCTGAAGAAGCCCTTTGACACGATTGAAGTCGTGCAGTTGGCGCATGCGCTGACCGAAAAATGGCGTCTCCTCCAGGAGGCGAAACGAACGGTTTCCGATCTGGAACTGGCCGTGGCTGAGCGCACCGCCGAGCTGGGAAGCACCAACGCCGCGCTCCAGGTTGAGATCGGCAAACGGGGTGCCACGGAGGAAATGCTCCGCCGGACCCAGGACGAACTGGAGGAGCGGGTGGAAAGGCGCACCGAGGAACTGAATTACGTCCGGGCCGCGCTGGACGAGCACGCCATCGTCGCCTGCACCGATCCGGGGGGCCGAATCATATTCGTCAACGACAAGTTCTGCGCAGTCTCGGGATACTCGCGCCTGGAACTCCTCGGCCAGAATCCCCGCATCACCAACTCCGGGCACCACCCCAAGGAGTATTTCGCGCAGCTCTGGACGGCGGCCTCCGAAGGTCGGGTCTGGAAAGGCGAGATCAGGAATCGCGCCAGGGACGGTTCCTTTTATTGGGTGGATGCGACCGTGGTCCCGTTCCTGGACAAGACCGGAAAGCCGAATCAGTTCGTGGCCATCAGCACGGACATCACCGAGCGGAAGCGGGCCGAGGAGGAGCTCCTGGCCCGGACGCGAAAGCTCCAGGAAAGCGAGCAACGCTATCGTTTCCTGGCCGACACGGCGCCGCAGATCATCTGGGCTGCCAAGCCGGATGGTTCGCTGGATTACTATAATCAGAGGTGGTTTGACTATACCGGCACGACGCTCGAGCAGTCGCGGAATTGGGGATGGGAACAGGTGGTCCATCCTGACGATCGGAAGGACTGCCGGAGGCACTGGACGGAGTCCGTCGCCACGGGGTGCGATTTCCAGGTGGAGTATCGTCTCCGGCACGCCGCGGACGGGGCGTATCGCTGGCACCTCGGGCGCGCCTTTCCGATGCGTGACGACGCGGGGGGGATCGTCCAGTGGGTCGGGACCTGCACCGACATGGATGACTACAAACGGGCCCAGGAATCCCTGCGCGAGGCGCACACCAACCTGGAGGCACGGGTCATCGAGCGCACCACGGAATTGGCCGGGGCAAAAAGGAGGCTTCAGGCCGTGCTGGACGCGGCGACGCAGTTCTCGATCATCGCGACCGATACCGGGGGGCTGATCACGGTGTTCAATTCCGGCGCGGAACGGATGCTGGGCTATGCCATGGACGAGATGGTCGGCAAACAATCCCCGATCAGCATCCACCTCGAATCCGAGATTCTGGAGCGGGGGCGGGAACTGGAACCAACGCCCGGCGGACCGATCACGGGGTTCGGCGTGCTGGTTGAGTCCGCGCGCCAGGGCCGGCCCGAGGAGCGCGAATGGACTTATGTCCGCAAGGACGCCAGCCGGTTGACGGTCAGCCTGGCAGTCAGCGCCCTGCGCGCAGCCAATGGCGAAATCACAGGATTCCTCGGCATGGCCAAGGACATCACCGAGCGCAAGCGCGCCCAGGAGGAGTTGGTGCGGGCCAAAGAGACCGCGGAAGCCGCGACCCGCGCCCGCAGCGAGTTCCTCGCGAACATGAGCCACGAGATCCGGACGCCGATGAACGGCATCATCGGCATGAGCACCCTGCTGCTCGACTCCCAGCTCTCGGACGAGCAGCGGTATCAGGCGGATGCGATCTCACGCAGCGGCGCATCGCTGTTGTCGATCATCAACGACATCCTCGATTTCTCCAAGATCGAGGCCGGCAAAATGACGTTTGAAACCCTGGATTTCGACCTGCATGAGACGGTCGAAGGTTGCGTGGAGTTGTTCGCGCAACGGGCGCGGAGCCGGGGTCTCAAATTGGAATGCCGCTTCGAACCCGACGTGCCCGGGCCGCTGCGCGGAGACCCGGGCCGCCTGAGCCAGGTGCTGACCAATTTCCTGGGCAACGCCATCAAGTTCACCGAGCACGGTGAAGTGATCGTGAAGGTGTCGGTGGAAAACCAGACCGCGACCGGAGCCCTGCTGCGGTTTGAAGTCAGCGACACCGGGATCGGCATTTCAACCGAGGCGCAGGAACGCCTGTTCCAGGCCTTCAGCCAGGGGGATTCCTCCATGAGCCGGAAATACGGCGGCACGGGTCTGGGCCTCGCCATTTCCCGACAACTCGTCGGGATGATGAACGGACAGATCGGAATCCGGAGCACCCCCGGTGCGGGTTCCACATTCTGGTTCACGGCGAGGCTGGACCGACAGCCAAGGGCGTCGAATCGGACAATCCGGGTGCCGGCGAAGCCATCGGGCCCCATCAGGGCGCCCGCCGTCGCAAAAAGGAAACTGCGCATCCTTCTGGCCGAGGACAACTCCGTCAACCAGCAGGTCGCCCAAGGATTATTGGGAAAGCTGGGTTATCGCGCTGACATCGTGGCGAACGGCGCCGAGGTGTTGGAGGCGCTACGTCGGATTCCTTATGACGTCATCCTGATGGACTGCCAGATGCCCGAGGTCGACGGTTATGACGCGACCCGCCAGATCCGCCACCTGGAGCTGGGACGGGTGGCGCCGTTCGACTGGAAGGTGCCCCTGCGCATCATTGCGATCACGGCGAACGTGATGGAGGGCGACCGCGAAAAGTGTTTCCTGGCGGGCATGAATGATTACGTCGGCAAACCCGTGCGGTTGGACGAACTCCAGGCCGCGCTGGATCGGTGCGGAGATGACGGGATCGGGAATCACGGTGACGACGGAGCGGCACCCCGAAGCGGGTCGGCACCGGCGGAAACGGCCGTTGTGCCCGCGGAAACGACATTGGTGGACCTCGATCGGCTGCGGGACGTGACCGATGGCGATCCCGAAGGCATCCGCCGCCTGGTGGGGATGTATCTGGAGCAGGCCGATTCCCTGCTGGATCAACTCCGGGCGGCCGTGGATTCAAATTCCGGCGACCTCACGGCGCAGGTCGCGCACAAGCTGGTGGGTTCCAGCATTTCCTGCGGCGTGAAAGCATTTTCCCTGTCGTTGCGCCAACTCGAACGCCTCGGACGGTCCGGTGATTTGTCCGGGGCCGGCGCATTGGTCAGCGATGTCCGTCAGACTTATCCGCGGGTGCGGAGCATCCTCGACAAGTTTGTCCGGGACCTCTGAGTCACCGCCCCAACCTATGAACAAAAGAACCATCCTCATCGTGGACAACGATTCCCTCATCGCGAACGTCTACCAGGTCAAATTCCGGAACGAAGGCTACGAGGCGGAAGTGGTGGGGGACGGCCCTGGCGCGCTGGAAATGCTCCGGACGACGGCCGTGGACCTGGTGCTCCTGGAGTTGTCCCTGCCTGGAATGAACGGGGTGGACCTGATCAAGAACATCCGTTCCGGTGACCAAACCAAGGAGTTGCCGGTGATAGTCCTCTCGAACACCTATATGACCGGTCTGGTCCAGGCGGCTTGGAAGGCCGGCGCGACGAGATGTCTGTCCAAGGCAAACTGCACCCCTCGCGAGATGTTGGACATTGTTGGCAAGGTGTTCGCCACGAGGGGGACTGAAGGAAAGGCCGGGGCCGCCCAGGCCGTTGCCGCCAGCCTCGGCCCCTCCGTCGTCGCCCCGGCCGCACCTTCCATGGCCGCCCCCGCCCGTCTCGTGATCGCCCCTCCGAATGGGCACGCCATGACCGTCTCCGCCCCCTTTGCCTTCACCGCTCCGAACGGCTCCGCCGTCGCCGCGCCGGCCCGCGCCAGCGGTGCACCGCCGGCCCAGGCGGAAGTCGAATTGCAGATCCGGATGGTCGGTGCTTTCCTGACCGGTGCGCCGCAGACAATCGCGCTGTTGCGCGAGCATTATCGGGCTTTCACCAAGTGCGAGGAGGAACACCTTCGATTGGCTGAACTCTACGAACTTTACCGGTTGTCGCGTTCGTTGACCGGTTCGGCGGGTCTCATCGGCTTCCGGGAAATCGCGCAGACGGCCAGCGCCTTGGAGGCTCTGCTCAAGGAGCTCCATCCCAGGCCTTCGGAGATCACACCCTCGGCAGTCCGGACCATCGCGCAGGCCGTGGATGTGCTCGCCATCCTGGTCGCCCACGCCGGGGGACCCCAACAGGAATTGGTGGAGCCACCGATGATCCTGATGGTGGATGACGAGAGCATTTCCCGCGAGATGATATCCTCCGCGCTAAAGAAGGTGGGCCTCCACGCGATCAGTCTGGATAATTCGACCCTTGCACTGCAGGTGCTGGAACAAAACCATTTCGGCCTGATCTTTCTGGATGTGGAAATGCCCGCCCCGAACGGCATCGAACTCTGCGAGCGCATTCGCAAAATGCCAACGAACCGCGACACACCGGTGGTGTTTGTCACCGCCCATTCTGATTTCGAGATCCGGGAACGTTCGAGTTTGAGCGGGGGCAACGATTTCATCGCCAAACCGTTTCTGCTGCTGGAACTGGCGGTCAAGGCTTTGACCTGGTTGCGCAAGAAGGATCCGCTGGTGCCGTAGGGTCCCCATGCCTTGAAGGAGCGGGTCAGGCGCCGAGGTCGGTGAGGACTTCCTTGGCGGCGCGTTCCCCGGTCTCCACCGCGCCTTCCAGAAGCCTTGGGCATCGATGGAGGTGTGCTCCCCGCAGAAATGGGCCATGCCCTCATGCGAGCGGAGCGCAAGGGAATTATCCCGAAGGGTATGGGCAAGGTTCTGTTCGACCAATTTATCAACCCCTGCCCGGACCTGTTTCCTTACGGGGATCTTTACGACCGAGCAATGGAAATCGCGTCGGACTTCCGAGTTGGTTTTTACGATGCTCTTTACGTG
>JANYCC010000270.1 GCA_025360495.1 Verrucomicrobiota bacterium
AGGACGACCTCATCGTCATCGATTGGGATGCCGCCCTGCTGGTCGATGCGCCGGCCGAGTGGGAGGAATCCCTGTATGTCCTCGAACTCGCCAACCTGCAACTCGCCGAACTCGAGGCCTATGACCGTCTGCTCGACGTGACCCTCGAACGCACCTACCGGGATCTCTCCATCGCCGTCCGGGGGCGCCGCCAACTCCTGAAGGAACTCCGGGAACTCCGCATCGATCTCACCCGCTTCAACGACGAACTCTCCAACATCACGAAATTCTTCGGCGACTGGCATGTCGCCCGCGTTTATGAAACCGTCGCGGGGCGGTTCCACCTCGCGGACTGGCACCGGGCGGTCGACTCCAAGTTGCGGACGGTGGCCGAACTCCATGAATTGCTGAAGCACGACCAGATGAACCGTTGGATGATGATCCTGGAAATCACGATCGTGCTGCTCTTCATCATCGACCTGGGGATCCTGTTCGCCGGGATGAAGAACTGAGCTCAGGCCCGCCGCGAACGGCGCCACTTCCAAACGCCCGCCAGGCCCGCCAACCCAAGGATCGGCGTCGCCATGGGCATCTCCGGGATCACCTGGAAGCTCAACCCGAACGCGGCGGCATCCGTCGCCGCCGCCCCGGCCTCCACCGCCAGGACATAGCGTCCCACCGGCAGGTCCGGGATATAAATATGTTCCACGTTGTCGACCGTGCTCGCACTCAGCGCCAGCGACGAACCGATGTTGTCGCCGGAATCCGACGCCAACAACTCGAGGTTGAGATCGGCGAGGAGATCGGCCTGCAACAGATAACTGACCGGTTGGATCGTCCCGTCGCTCGTGCGGTTCCAATTGAGCGTCGCCGCGAACGTCCCGTGGGCGATGTTGTTATCCAGGAAATAATAGCGCACGCCGCCGGACGCGACGGAAGCCAGGGACCATCCCTGTTCGAGGCTCAGGCTGCCCGGGGCCTTCTCCCCGGCCATCAGCAGGTCATAGGAACGGTTGATCCGCAATTCGCCGGCCCCCTGGATCTTGTCGAGCGGATGGATCACATCATCCCCGGACCCCGCGTCCCCGTGTTGCCAACCCGGCAGTTTCTGGGCCCCCGTCATCAGCAACGAGCGCACCACCATCGGGTTCTGGGCATCGGCCAGCGACGGCGTGCGGTTCGCCTGGTCGACCAGCAAGGTGGCCGCCCCCGCGACCGCCGGTGCCGCAAAACTGCTCACCGGCGCCGGCGCGACCAGGTCAACCACCATGCGTCCGACGCCCTCCGTCGCGGTGCCGGAATAGCCCTGTGCGGCCGAGCCATTGCTCAATCCCACCGCCAGGGTGTTATAAGATGACGCCAGGTTCGCCGCGGGGGTGGTCGCGGAATTGTTGACCCCCACCACGGCGGTCAGGCCCGCGGTCTGCACCAGGTAATCCATCCGCCGGTTCACATCGTTGTTGAACGCCGCCGCCGAATAGATCACCGGGCTCGTCGTGGCGCTGTCCGATGGCACATCGGCCAGTACGAACGGATTGGCGACCGGATCGATGCCGCCCGCCCAACTCGCGTTCATCACCTGGGGCAGCGGCACCGGGCTGCCGCCGCTGGACCGGGACGGGATCGACGGCAGAGCCGCACCCAACACATTCAATGGGGAGGTCACCGCCGGGGCCGCGGGATTGATCAGATGTGGGGGATAGATGAAATCGTTGGCGCTTTGCACATAGACGAACGGCACCGCCTTGGACACACCTCCCGGCCCGTAGAAATCCGCCATCACCGAGGTCGCGTGGGAACTGATCCCGCCGATCGTCCCCGGGGGACTGGGGAAATAAAGGAACGTCTGGCTGAGACCCGTCGGATTGGGGGCGAAATTGGCCCCTTCCAAGGCTTCGGTCTGCCAGACGGTCACCGACCTTCCGTCCGGGGCGTTCACGCCGTACCGGTTGTTCAGGTCCGTCAGTCCGATGACCGTGTGATCGACCGTTTGTGCCAGGACCGACGTCGAGGCCAGGAAACACCATCCTGTCAGTCGGCGGGGACCCCGGGGGGAGCGGGGGAAATGCATGCGGAACCACGCTATGGCAAGGAAGGACAACTGCAAGCCAGGGTTGCGGACGACCCGATCCCCCAACAGACTTCCGGGGATGAAGCACCTCCCGCTCGCCCTCGTGGTGGCCTTATCCCTGGTTTTCACGGGTTGCCAGACCGCCTATTACGCCACCATGGAGAAGTTCGGCTATGAAAAGCGGGACCTCCTGAAGGGCGCGGTCAAGAAGGCCCGGGACGAGCAGAAAGACGCCCAGGTCCAGTTCAAGGACGCGCTGACCCGGATGAAGGAGATGTACAATCTCCAAGGCGGCGAACTGGAGAAGGTCTATGGCAAACTGAAGGCGGACCACACCTCCTGTGAGGCCCAGGCCGCCGATGTCCACAAGCGGATCCGCGACATGGACCAGGTCGCCACCGACCTCTTCGCCGAATGGGAAAAGGAAGCCGCCCAATTCACCAACCCGGCCTTCGCGTCCGACAGCCGACGCAAACTTGCGGAGACCCGCACCCGCTATGCCCAACTCGCCGGAAGCCTGCGCGCCGCCGAGGCCACCATGGATCCGGTCCTCAAATCACTCGGCGAACACGTGCTCTACCTGAAACATAATCTGAATGCCGCCGCGATCTCCTCCCTGAAGGGCGAAGGCGGGCAGATCCAGGTCCAGATCGACAACCTGCTCCGGCAGATGAACGCCTCCATCGCCGAGGCTGATTCCTTCCTCAAGACCCTCAATTAATTGACCCGGCGCCGCGGCCGGCTGCCGCCCCTTATCGGAGCAGCGCCGGTTCGCCGCCGATCGTCCCGACCAGTTCCTGGAGATACTCCTTGGATTTCACCCGCTCGACCATGGTCCGCGCGTGGCGCATCCGGTCGCGCAACCCCAACCGTTCCACCTCCTCCGCGTAGTTCGCCTTGGCCAGCAGCTTGTCCCCGTATTCGCAGTGCCGGCGCCACAGCCGCAGGTCGATGGTCTGCTTGGCCCGCAGGCGTTCGGCGTACCAGTCGCTCGCGAGGAGATGCTCGCGCGTGAACAACCCGCGGATCTCCGGATCCTCCAGGCCGCGCCCCTCGAACTGGTCGTCCCGCATGAGGTGCAGTAGCGCCCTCAAGGGAGGGCACGCCGCGGCGATGCTCCCGTCGGCGAAATAGTGTTCCGCCACCCGCCGGTGGGTCGCCACCACGGTTTCCAGCGCGTCCGCGAACTCGTCGGCATCCTGCATCTCGGGCCGCAACATCGGCTCGGTCAGGACCGCATGCGGATGGTTGAACATCCGGCCGAAAAACGTGCTGACGAATTTCGATGTGATCCGGTGACCCAGACGGCTGGCGGCGATCCGGCGCCCGCCCCGGACAAAATCCTGGCACCGTTCCAGGTAGCCGTTCTCGATGAGGAATCGGGGATCGCGTTCCGGCACGCCCAGGCGGCACCAGAGTTCCGGCACCAGGAGGCTGATGTCATGGTCCACCCGGTACTTTGGGCCGACGCATCCGGCACTGGTGACGAAGGCCTGGTATCCGCTGATGATATAACCCACCAGGGCGGCGTTCAGGTCATAGACCGGCGGCAGGGCATTGAACGGGCCCTTGGTCAGCGCCCCCTCGCTCCCCGCCCCCGTCGTGCTCGGAGATTTCCCGGTCATGCTGGAAATGAATTCCATGAACAATTCCGGCAATTCCATATAATGGATCGGACCATAACAGGCCAGCGACGGGACCTTGCCCTCCGCGGGGTTGTTCCTCCGCCCTGCCAGGACCGCATGGACCGGTTCCGGAAGCCGTGCATCCACGGGCAGCCTTCGCGCCAACCGTGCCCCGATCCGGGCCAGGTGCCACTGCCGCGGTTCCAACAGGTCGGGCCGCATCTGCAGGTAGCGCGGGTTTTTCGAAGGCAGCCCCTCCACCATCCGCGGGTGGGCCGAACACACGAAATACCCGTCCGTCAGGGAGGCCGCCACCTCCTTCACCAGCCGTTGCATCGGCTCGGTGAACTGGTGGAAACCAATCGAGTCCTCCACCATCGCGCGCGCATCCTCCCGCTTCAACGGCTCGTAATTGCTGAAGAAATTCCCCGGCCGCGCAAAGTCCGCCTCCGCAATCTGGTCGTATCCCCGGACGATCGCGTCATCCGGCCGTTGGAACAGCCGGTACTCGACGTTCTCGACGAATTTCACCGACGACGTCGAGGCCTGCTCGCTCAACCGGCCCACCAACTCGCGGGGCACGATCACGCTCGCCGTGATGTCGTCCTCCGCCTGCAGTTTCAGCGCGGGATGGTAGTCCTTCCGCAAACCGAAGGTCCGCCAGGCACCCTCCAACCGGTAGCCCACCCGCAGGAATTGCGTCGCCAACCGCTTGCGTCCCATCCGCAATTCGTTCGCCGGCGTCCCGTTGATCACATCGACCGCAAATTGCTCCCGCCAACGCTCGCCCCACGCCGGTTTCCAAAACCGTTTCACCACGAACACCAACTCCTTGATGTGCGCCGGGATCGTCCCCAGCCACTCGTTGTGCGCGTCGGAAAACTCGGGCCGCGGCGTCAGCAGCTTGATCACCGATCCCAGCGTCCGTTGCGGGGACAGGATCGGACGGTGATCCACGCCGCCCCGCAACGGGTCCCGGAAACGGTCCGCAAAATCCCGCTGCAGGATCGCCTCCACCAGGTCGAAGTCGGCCTTGAAATCGGCGACGAACACCGGCCCATGGATGATCGCGTCGGTGATCGGTTTGGAAATCTCGCTCTTGCCGCCGCCGCTCACCGTGCAGGGTTTGTGGCATAACACGCCTTCCTGCCGCGTCCCCACGAGTCGCCACGCCCGGTTCCCCACCGGTTTCTCCAAATGGATCTTGAACCCGCTCGGCAGGACATAGGTCTCGCCCAGCAACAGTTTCAAACGCCCTTCCCCTCCCTCCATACGCGGCCACACCACCGTCTGCGCCTCCAATTCAAAACGCGTGGTCTCCGGCACAAACACAATGTCCGGGAACCGCCGGTCGCGCGCGTATCCCTCCGGAAACCGGGTCACCGATTCGCCCAGCAACCCCATCGCCTCCGCGAACGAATGCGGGTATTCCGCCCGATGCTGGTTGGCGTCGTACTCGCTCGCCAGGTCATGGCAGGCGAACACCAACGCCCCGCCGGAATGTTCCTCCTCCACCAGACCGAACAGGTTCGCCGCAAAGCTCACCTGGGTCTTCACCTCCTTTTTGCAGTACCCGAAGTAATTGTCGGAAAGCAGGGTCACGATCACCCCGGTCGCATCCCGCGCCGTCAGCTTGAACGGGCTGCCGTCGTTATAAAGTTCCCCCGGCGTCCGCCAGCACATGCCGTCCCCCCGTTGCCGCTCCGTCGCCTGCTCCCACGCTGGCAAACCCAACTCCTGCTTGGTCAACCCATTGAGGTGCGGCGCCAGGATCACACAGCCCGTGTGCCCCGACCAATGCTCCACGTCCAACCCCGCGTCGTTCTCCGGCAGCAACGGGTCGCCCGCATTCCCGAAGATGCTCTCCACAAAATCCAGGTTCGCCACCAACGAACCCGGCACGAAAAACCGGATCTCCATCGACTTCGCCGACGTGTATCCCGGCACCTCCGGACACACCCGCGGCCGCAACAACAGGCTCACAAAACACTCCGCCGGCTGCGTCAGACCCGACGTGAACGGCAGCCGCATCAGTTCCGCCGGCGGTTGGAAGGCCCGTCGCACGAGGGCCGCGAACACATCCCGCGGCACCGCCTTCTTGTCGTCCGGCACCGGCAATCCCCCCTCCGCCACATGAAAGAGCCCCGCGGTCGTCCGCCGATCCGATTTCGGGTTGTGCAACACCCCGTTGCGCAACCGGTAGCTCGACAGCAGGGGCGACGCCGCCTCGTCCCGGTCCGGCGGCAATGTCAGCATCCGCGCCAACCCGTAACGGTCCAGCACCAGCGTCCGTCCCGGCAACCGCGGCGGCACCACCACGTCCCCCAGATAATCATAGAGGAACGATTGGATCCGGTTGTCCGCCGGGCACAGGTACGTCGACAGCAACCGGTCCTTCTCCCGGCTGTGCGCGATGAAATGCGCCAGCGAATCGTCCAGCGCCTGGTGAACCCCCGGGATCGGCACCGGAGGAAGACCCAGTTCCGCCAGCTTCAGGTTCAGGTGGCGGTGAAGGTCTTCGGGTGCGGCGGGATGAAGTCCGATACGGTCCTCGGTGTGCATGCGTCGGGATCGGGCAAACCGGAAGTTGGCTCCGGCGGCGACCAGTGTACTGGCCGTTCCCCGCACGGCAAGCCAACGACCGTCCGGGATCCCTTCCGGTCCATGCAACCCCTTCATCACAAGCAGAAGCCGGTGCACACCCACCCGTGGGAGACGACGGCAGGAGAGTCCGATCGACCCACCGTGGGAGACGACGGCCGGAGACTCACTCTGGTTCCTGTTCCTGGGCTCCAACGGGGTGTGACGAGAGTCTCCTGCCGTCGTCTCCTACACCGTCCGCCTACACCGTCCTTGCCGCGCACCCGCCATTGCCCGGACACTCTGCATCCGGATGCCCGCCCTGTTGCTCAGCACCCTCAACGCGAAATATATCCACGCCGCCTTCGGCTTGCGCTGCCTGCTGGCCAACCTCGGCGACCTCCAATCCCGCGCCGGCCTCCGCGAATTCGACATCAACCAACGCCCCCTCGACATCGCCGAGGAGATTCTTGCAGAAAACCCCGCCATCCTCGGCCTCGGCGTCTACATCTGGAATGTCGCTCCCACCACCGAACTCGTCGCCCTTCTGCGAAAACTCCGGCCCGGCCTCGTCATCGTCCTGGGCGGACCCGAGGTCAGCCACGAATGGGAAGGCCAGGAAATCGTGCGCCTCGCCGATTACGTGATCACCGGCGAGGCCGATCTCACGTTCGCAGAACTCTGCCGCAATCTCCTCGCCGGTCAGCCACCGGTGGCGCGCGTGATCCATTCCGAACCCCCGGACCTGTCCCGGATCACCCTTCCCTACGATCTTTATGACGAAACCGACTGCGCCCATCGCGTGATCTATGTCGAGGCCTCGCGCGGGTGCCCGTTCACCTGCGAGTTCTGCCTTTCCGCACTCGAGGTCCCCGTCCGCGCCGTGCCATTGGAACCGTTCCTCGCCGCCCTGCAACGCCTGCTGGATCGCGGCGTGCGCCAGTTCAAGTTCGTCGACCGCACCTTCAACCTTCACCTGGCCGTCGCCCGACGCATCCTCACGTTCTTCCTCGAACGCTGGACCCCGGGCCTCTTCGTCCACTTCGAGATGGTGCCCGACCGTCTTCCCGCCGAACTGCGCGAGATCATCGCCCGTTTCCCGCCCGGCGCCCTCCAGTTCGAGGTCGGCATCCAGACCTTCAACCCCACGGTCGAACAACTCATCAGCCGCCGCCAGAACCACGACCGACTCGACGACAACCTCCGCTG
>JANYCC010000283.1 GCA_025360495.1 Verrucomicrobiota bacterium
ACACGCGCACCTCAAGACCACCGAAATCTATACGCACGTGAGCATCGAACGGCTCAAACAGGCCTATGACGATGCCCATCCCCGCGCCTGAGCGGGAAAGAAATCCGTTGCCCCGGCCCGGTGTCGGGCGCTATGTGGAAAGCAGCATGCCCCCCCGATTCCCGTATGGGTCGATTGCGGCCGCATTCGTGGCGCTGGTTTTCGCCGCCGGATGCGCCACTTCTCGCTCCGGCACCCCCGCGAACGGCGTCCATCTGTTCGAGACCAACAACGTGATCCGGGTCGAATTGGATGGAAAGCTCTTCACCGAGTACCACTTCCGCGATGTCACCCGTCCGTTTTTGTATCCATTGTTGGGACCCGGTGGGGAAGCCCTGACCCGGCATTGGCCGCAGGAAGAGGCGCCGGATGAGGAACACGATCATCCGCATCACCATTCGCTCTGGTTTGCCCACGGGGATGTCAACGGCGTGGATCTGTGGTCGGAATCCGAGAAGGCCGGACGGACGGTCCACCAGTATTTCCTGGAGCAGAAATCCGGGGCGGACACCGGCGTGCTGGCGACCCGCAATGAGTGGCGGGCGAAGGACGGGAAGTTGCTGGGGCACGATGAACGGACCTTCACCTTCCATCGGCCGACCGGTTCCGAACGGGTGTTGGACTGCTCGTTCACGATCTTTGCGTCGCAGGGGGAAATGGTGTTGGGCGACACCAAGGAGGGGACTTTCGCAATCCGGATAGCGGAATCGATGCGGGTGATGCAACCGAAGAACGTGCCCGGGCAAGGCCACATGCTGAGTTCGCGCGGGGACAAGGATGGGGAAATCTGGGGGAAACGGGCCGAATGGGTCGATTACACGGGGCCGGTGGAGGGTCATACGATGGGGATCGCGATATTGGATGATCCCCGGAACCCGCGTTATCCGACGTGGTGGCACGCGCGTGATTATGGCCTGTTTGCTGCGAATCCCTTCGGATGGCACGACTTTGAGAAACGCGAAAAGGGTGCAGGCGACCTGAAAATCCCGGCCAATGGATCGATAACGTTCCATTACCGGGTGATCCTGCATGCCGGCGATACGCACCAGGCGCGCATCGCCCAGCGTTTCGCGGAGTACCTGCAGGAAGTGAAAGGTAAAAAATGAAACGACAACTGCTGTCTCTCACCCTTTGGGCCGGTCTGCTGGCCGGCTGCGCTGAAAACCAACTCGGACTCGGAGCCCACCACGGCATCGCCACGGGCGCCCTCTACCGATCCGCTGAGGAAAAGGTCCTCGCCGCCGACAAGGCCGCGGCCCCGGATGCCACCAGCCGAAAGGTCGTGGGCACCGAGGTCGTCACCGAACCGAAAGTCCGGGCGACCCCCTACGACACCACCTATACCCACGCCCTTCCCGACGCCAACCAGGTCAACTCGGGCGCTTTCCCGGTGAATCGGGACGTCGGAGGACCGACTTACTCGGAATTTGTCGAGCGTTGGACCGTCCTCCGGGGTGCCGACCGGGTCAATTACAAGGTCACTTTCCGACCCGGCCCCAATGATCGCGGTGACATCCAGGTCGTCCCGGAGAAATGAACCCGGTCGGCCCGCCCTCCCACCCTTCGCAAAGCCCCAGTCCCGTCATGAATCGCCGTACCTTCCTTGCCAGTTCCGTCCTCGCGGCCGGTGCCCTCGTGGTTCCCGGTTGCGCGACGTCCACCACCCCCGCCTTCACGTCCCGAAGCCGACGGATCGGCCCGAATGACACCATCCGGGTCGCGGTCATCGGCTTCAACAGCCGGGGCCAGGACCATCTCGCGGGCTTCCGGAAACTGCCCGGCGTCAAGGTGGTGGCGTTGTGTGACGTGGACCGCCACGTGCTCGACGCCGAGGCCCAACGGGCCGCCGGATTGGGGGAGACGGTCCGGACCTATACGGACGTCCGAAAGCTTTTGGAAAGCGACGACATCGACTGCATTTCAACGGCGACGCCGAACCACTGGCACGCCCTGATCGCGATCTGGGCGTGCCAGGCGGGCAAGGATGTCTATGTGGAGAAACCCGTTTCCCACAATGCCTGGGAGGGACGCCAGATCGTCAAGGCGGCGCGCAAATATGGGCGGATTGTGCAGACCGGGACCCAGAGCCGTTCCAATCCCGGCCTGCGCGAGGCGGTCGCCTGGGTGCAGGCTGGCAACCTCGGCCGGATCAAGCTGGTCCGCGGCCTGTGTTATAAACCCCGCCAGAGCATCGGGCATGTCACGGCCCCGACCCCGATCCCACCGCACATAGATTATGATCTCTGGTGCGGCCCGTCGCCCCACCAACCGTTGATGCGCGAGAAGCTCCATTACGACTGGCATTGGCAGTTTGTCACGGGCAACGGCGACCTCGGCAACCAGGGGATCCACCAGATGGACATTGCGCGCTGGGTCAGCGGGGAACACGCGATTTCACCGGCCGTCTTCAGCGTGGGCGGCCGGTTCGGTTATCAGGACGATGGCAACACACCCAACAGCCAGTTTGTGTATCACGGGTACCGCAAGGCGCCGTTGATTTTCGAGGTGCGCGGGTTGCCGAAATCCAAGGAGTTCCAGAACACGACCTGGACGAAAAACATGCCCGATTACAAGGGCGCCCAGATCGGCGTGGTGGTCGATTGCGAAGGGGGTCACATGGTCATCCCCAGCTATGATTCGGCAATCGCTTATGACACGGCGGGCCGGGAGGTCAAACGCTGGAAGGAAGGGGCCGATCACTATGCCAACTTCATCGCGGCGGTCCACAGCCGGAAACCGACCGATCTGAATGCGGAGATCGAGGAAGGGCATCTGAGCAGTGCTTTGTGCCACACGGGCAACATCAGTTATCAACTGGGCAAGAAACTCGGACCGGAAGCCATCCGGGACCGGTTGAAGGACAAGCCCGGTGCCGAGGAGACCTTCGGGCGGTTGGCCGAGCATCTGGCGGCCAACGGTGTGGATCTGGCGGGGAATCCGGCCGTGCTGGGGGAGTTCCTCAAAATGGATCCGCATTCGGAAAGGTTCATCGGAAACCGTCAGGCCAATCACCTGCTCACCCGGGAATATAGCAAGGGGTTCGAGGTGCCGGCACGGGTTTGATCCGGGGTCGCACGGGATGCTTGGGACGGTACACACTGTGGTCCGTGTTCGCTCTTTGGGGTCCGCTGATCACGCTCGTCCCTCGGCCTGCCACCCGTCCAGGATGGAGGCGTCGATGCGTGGTGATCATAATGTTGCGACAAACGGGATAAGGCGCAGAAATGGGGACTTATCCCCCACCCGTTCCTCGCAGGGAGAAAAGAGGGACCGGATTGAAGTGCCACCGATCACTGACCGCTGACCACTGACCACTGACCCCTGACCCCTGACCACTGTTTACTGTTTACCGCCCCCTTCCTTGAACGGGTTGAACACCTTCAAACCCTCCCTCCGGAAATCCTGGTCATTGCCCGTCACAATCGTCAGATCGTGGCGGCGGGCCGTCGCCGCGATATAACTGTCCTCGACCGGCATCGGTTGGCCGGCTTCGTCCAGCAGGAACTTCTGGTCCGCCCAGACATGTGCCGTGGCCACATTGAAGCTGAGGATTCTGCCCTCGAGGGCCTCGACACTCCGGCCCAGCCATTCCTGTAATCGTGTCCGCGTGCGACCTTCCTTCGTGCGGACCCAGTAGGCGATCTGGGCGATCACAACCGTACTCGTGTAGCAATGGTCCTGTTCCCGCCCCAACCATTCGATCACCGCGCGGTTTCCCTTCGTCTTGGCCGGTTGGCTGAGCACGTCCGCATCCAAAAGCCAGCTCATGGCTTGGGTCGCTTGGGCATTTCCCGACTTCGCGCCGGAAGGTCATCCATGGCGACCGGGCATTGTTTCCAAACCTCCAGCCAGTTCGGCTTCCGCTTCAACCGGCGGAGGAGGACGATGTCCTCCTCCGCGTCGAAGCTGGCTTCAAACCGGTCGCCGGGAGCGGTGGGCGCCAGCGACGCCGGGATGCTGACGCGGCGCTTGCCGTCCAGTGTCACAATCATGGTGGGATCGTCCCACCCGGACTTCCCGCTGTCAATCCGCACCCCGAAAGCGGACCAGGCAAGCCGCCCATGACCCTTCCGGGGAGACTTCACGCCAGGGCCGACAGGCCCGCAAAGAACCCGGACACCGGAGGATCCTTGCCTGCGGGATGGTGGCGGGCCTGAGCTTCGCGCCGCATGCCTGGGCGCACTCGGAGGAATCCGACCCGGTTCCGGCGCGTGGACAGTATGAGGCCGAGCCGTTGCCCCCGCCGGAAGAGCCGTATTTCATGCCCGACGTTCCGCATTCGCGGGTGGAGCAGACGCAGATCAAGGAGCGCTGGATCACGCTCAAGGGTGGGGGTGGTGTTGCCCGCGGATTACACGGCGTTCAACCAGGATCGCGACAGCGTCGGGCAGGTGGGCAGCCAGAAAGACCAATGGGAGGCCCGGGCCACGCGGTTGATGATTCGCGGCATCCAATGGATTTATTGAGGCGGACACCCGTGGCCGACGAAGACCTGAGTCGCGGCGGGGCTGGAAGCCCGCCGCCACCGTGATTCAAATCAACGGTTGCGTGACGGCGCCCTCCGGGCAGCCTCGTCAGAATAATTCAGGTTGAAGACACCGAAATCAAGAAACCCGACGCCCCCGGCACGAACCGGTCCGATGCCCAGGGTGGTGGCCGCCGTGGTCCTGGCCGGGGGCCTCGCGGGCTATCTCAAGTTCCGGACCTCACCCGCCGCGCCCGTGGTTGCCGAATCCATCCAGACCGTCGCCGGCCCCACGACGGCGGCCTCTCCCTTCGGTCCGACCCTTGCAAACAAGATCCCCGCTCCCTCACCCGCGCCGGAGGGCATGGTGTGGATTCCTGGCGGCGAATTCTCGATGGGCAGCGACGCGGCCAGCGAATCATTGTGCGGGCTGCCGGGTGTGACGCGGGATGCGTTGCCCATCCATCGCGTGTATGTCGATGCCTTCTGGATGGACGCGACGGAGGTGACCAACGAACAGTTTGAAAAGTTCGTCAAGGCCACCGGATACGTCACCATCGCGGAGGTGAAACCGACGAAGGAAGAGTTTCCCACCGCACCGCCGGAGAATCTGGTGGCGGGTTCCGCCGTCTTCACGCCCACGCCCCAACCCGTCGCCTTAAACAGTTATTTCCAGTGGTGGAGTTATGTGGCCGGCGCGGACTGGCGTCATCCCGGCGGGCCGGGCAGCGATCTGAAGAGGCGCGAGAAACACCCGGTGGTGCACATCGCCTACGACGACGCGGCGGCCTATGCGAAATGGGCGGGCAAACGGTTGCCCACGGAGGCGGAATGGGAATTCGCGGCTCGGGGCGGCGTCGCCGGCAAGCTGTACGCCTGGGGGGATGAACTGAAGCCCGGCGGCAAATTCCAAGCGAACATTTATCAAGGCCGGTTCCCGGTGGAAGGCGGCGACACGGGTGAGGACGGATTCAAAGGCATCGCACCCGTGGCGGAATACCCTGCCAACGCCTATGGGCTTTATGACGTCGCTGGAAACGTCTGGGAATGGGTGAGCGACTGGTATCGTCCCGACACTTATGAGCGTTTGGACCGGGTCGGCGGCGTGGCCCGGAACCCGCAGGGCCCGGAAACCCCCTATGACCCCTCCGAACCCACGGAAAAGAAGCGGGTGCACCGTGGTGGATCGTTCCTGTGCACGGACCAGTATTGCACCCGCTACCTGGTGGGGACGCGGGGGAAGGGTGAGGTGCGCACCGCCAGCAACCACCTCGGTTTCCGGTGTGTGAAGGCGGGGGAATGACTAATGACTAAATGACGAATGACGAATGATGCGTGAGACGGTGAACCGTGGGCGGTGAACGGTGTCTTACCGGACCCTCTCGCCCCGCGAGGAACGAGTGGGGAGAGAGTCGGCTCTGGGTCGCGGGCGTGGGCCGGGATGAACACCTGTTCTATGTCGGCATCGGCGAGGCGTTCTGAAGCTGCGCGACGCTGGGGGGATGCCGGCCTGCCACGAGAAACTGCCGGCCCGGATGTTTTGCCGTAAAAGAACGCAAGGATCGCAAAAGAGCACCTCTGCAAGCCGGCAGTTCCCCGCTTCTGTCCTTTGTGTTCCTTCGAGTTCTTTTGCGGCAGAATATCGGGGCTCGTGCCCTGCTGGGAGCCCGTTTCAGCCTCCGCCGGTCCGCAGCGCGTATTGAACCAGCGCGGCCGCTGCCAGGGCCGCGGTCTCGGCCCGCAACACCAATGGCCCAAGGGTCAGGGGTCGGAATCCCCCCGCCGCCAACAGATCCAATTCGGTGGGCGTGAAGTCGCCTTCCGGTCCCACCGCCACGGCGACCGTCGCGGGCCGCATCCCCGCCATCCACACTCCCAATTCACGGGCCTCGTTTCCAAACGCGGCGACCAATGCCAGGTCCGGACGACGCCCCGTTTCCAAGGCCCGTGCGACCGTGATCGATTCGTGGATTTCCGGGAGCCACGGGGTTCCGCACTGTTTCGCCGCCTCGGCCGCCGTGCGCCGCCAATCGGCGAGTTTGGCCTCGGATTCGCCGTCGCCCAATCGCACCACACTGCGTTCGCACCGGAGCGGGATGATCTTTGCCACGCCGAGTTCGGTGGCCTTTTGCAGCATCCAATCCCAAGACTTGCCCTTCGTGAGCGCCATCAACAGCCACACTTCGGCCGTCCGCCCGAGGACCGGATGCCGAACGGTGATCCGGACGGTGACCTGTCGCTTGGAGGCCTCCTCAATGACCGCGGAATGGCGTCCCCCGGCACCGTCGAGCAACTCCACCGCGGCGCCCGGCTCCAACCGCAAGACGACGGCGGCATGATGACACTCGGATGCGGGCAACAGCACCCGATCGGTGAGGCAATCCTCGGGACGGACGAAGAAACGGTTCATGGGGGGACCCTTCAAATCAGCGCCACCTTGCGCTCATCCAGCCAATTGACGGCCGTATCGAGGTCAGGTAACGCCCCCAACTCCCTGACTTTAAGCCGGGAACGGAGTCTTCCGCGGTCAAACAACGCCAGGCAGGGCTGATCCAGAAACCGGCTCGAATACTTGATCGCCTCAAAACCCGCCGGGTGTCCCTGCAACGCCCTGCCCCACTCCTGCGGTATGCTGAGGTCTGCCGCCAGGAGGCTGGCCTTGTCCACACTTAGGGCGTCCCGGGTCCGCTCCAAGTTGAGCGCGCAAACTTTGAGTTCCGGTACGACAATGTGGCTGAGGGTGCATCCGTGCCACTTTCCAGCAGGGATGGCGCGCTTCCCTTGAAACACATCATCGCCGAAGTACTCCCAAAGGCACGTTGGAACGGTGGACCCCAAGTATAGAAGAGGGAATGGGCAGTCCGGATGGGAAAAACGGTGGTGCGGAAGATTCCCAAACCGGACTGCTGACGCCCCCGATCGATGGACCCGGAACCAGATGCGCTGCGGTTGGCGGGTCAGCGGAATCTGCCGAGAATCGAGATCCGCACCGGGTCTCAGGAGGATCCGTGCCGACTGGGGATCACTCGGCATAGGATTGGGCCGCGAGACAGACCTCCTTCACCTTCCCGAGACGGAGCAGATCCAAGGGCCGCCGGCCGCCCAAGCCGGCTTTGACTTGGAGGAAGAAGAGGACCTTGCCCCAAGCATCGAGACGCTGATCCTGGTTGAGGATTTCCAAAACCTCAGTCAAACCGGCCACCACCCGGCCCTGTTCATCGAACTGCCAGCGCGGAAAGCGGGCGGCCTGCAACCGTTCCTCCCGCCACGCCAGCAACCGGCCGGCCTCCAGTCTTTTCAGCACGGCAGTCTTGGAGATCCCCAGCAACCGGGCCGCCTCCTCCGACGACAGGCTTCCCCCCTCCGCCTCCGCCAATTGTTCGCGGACCTCCATCCCCCGCACGACCGCGCGGGCGAGTTTATCCGACCGTGCTCCCCTGGATCCGAGGGAAAGGTCGAAGGCGAGATTCAGCAACCGGGCGAGGGTGGCGGAATCCTGGTCGCGATGCTGGCGGATGACGCCGGAGAATGCCTCCACCACCGCCCGCTCCTCCGACGGCAACCCCGCCCTGCCACCCCGCTTCGCAAGTGTTGCTGACATGCCGGAAGCAACGTGGCCCGGGTGAATTCGATTGTCAACTTTGACAACCTTGACAACCCATGCCCGGGCGCATCCTGGCAGTGCCCCCGCCACGGTCTCCCGGACGGCTCGGTTGGAACCTCGCCCTACCAAACCAGACCACGCTGGGGGGCGCGTCGGCTCACCGGAAGAAACCCTTGGCGCGCTCGAGGAAGCTCTTGGATTGCGGGTTCACATTCTCGTCACAAAGATGGGCGAACTCCTCCAGCTTGGCCCGTTGCTCCGCATTGAGCCGGGTGGGCACCTCGACCGACATCCGCACATGGAGATCGCCGTGGCTGGAATCCTGGAGATTCTTCACCCCCCGGCCTTTCAACCGGAACAGCGCACCGTTCTGGGTCCCGGCCGGGAGATGGATCCGGGCCTTGCCGCTCAGCGTCGGCACGTCCACTTCGCCACCCAGGGTCGCCTGCACAAAGCTGATCGGCACCTCGCACAACAGGTCGTCGCCATCCCGTTGGAAAATGTCATGCGGCCGCACGCGGATCACCACATAGAGATCGCCCGCCGGACCGCCCCGGAATCCGGCCGACCCGTTGCCGCTGGAACGGAGGCGGGAGTCGGTGTCGACCCCTCCCGGGATGCGGATGCGCACCGAGGTGGCCTGGTTGGCGCGCCCTTCACCGTTGCAGGTGCGGCAGGGTTTTTCCACGACCTGACCGGCACCCTGGCACTTGGGGCAGGCTTGCTGGATGCTGAAGATCCCGCGGGACATCACGACCCGCCCGCGCCCGTTGCATTGGGTGCATTTGAGGATGCGTGAACCTTTTTCCGCACCCGCCCCGGCGCAGGTCTCGCACTTCACCGGCTTGGTGAACTTGATCTCCCGTTCGCAACCGGCGACGGCTTCCTCCAGCGTGATTTCGAGGTCGTAGCGCAGGTCTTCGCCGTGGGCCGGGCCGCCATGGTCCCGGTCCTCGCCACCCCCGCCGCCCGCACCCCCGAAAAAGGCGTCGAAGATGTCGGAATTGCCGAAGGCCTGGCGGAACACATCGAAGGGATCCTGGCCCGGTGCGGGGCGGCCGCCGCCGGCCCGGGAACGGGGATCGAAGGCCTGGTGCCCGAACTGATCATAGGCGGCCCGTTTCTGGGGGTCGCTCAAGACGGCATAAGCTTCGCCGAGCTCCTTGAACTTTTCCTCCGCCGTCTTCACGCCCGGGTTCTTGTCCGGGTGATGCTTCACCGCCAGCTTGCGGTAGGCCTTCTTGATCTCCTCGTCGGAAGCGTTCTTGGCGACCTCGAGGACTTCGTAAAAATCGCGCTTGGTGGCGGGCATGTTCGCGTCAGGAGAACGTTGAATCAGCAGCCGGGTCGGGGGCCGGGGGACGGGCCACCACCACACTGGCGGGGCGGAGCAGACGTTCGCGGGTGCGGTAACCCTTGCGCAACTGCTGCACAATCCGGCCTTCCTCGACCTCGAGGGTCTCCTGTTGCGACACCGCGTCATGGAGCGACGGGTCGAACAGCAGGCCCACGGATTCGATCTCCTCGATGCCCAACTCGGTGAAAACGCCCCGGAATTGCCCCAGGATCATGGCGACACCGGCGCGCAAGGTTTCGAGGGTGGTGCCGGGCTGTTGGGCCGCGTTCAGGGCCGCCTCAAAGTTGTCGAGGGTGGGCAACAGGCGGGTGGCGACGGATTCGATGGTGCCTTTGCGGGTCTCGTCGCGTTCGCGTTGGGCCCGTTTTTTATAATTCTCGAAGTCGGCGTACAGGCGCACAAAACGCTCTTGGGCATCCACCCCTTTCACCGCTGCGGCGCGCAGTTCAGCCACTTGTTCCGGGGTCAGGTTCTCCGATCCCGCAGCCCCGCCATCGGCAGCCGCCGGTATTGTCTCATTGCTCATAGGCTTCCAGAAATTCCATTTCAAAGGCGCGCCAAGCTAGTCAACCCATCCGGGCCGGGCAATAGCCGCGCCGATCACACACCACGGTTTTCCATCCTCTTCCCAGGCGCCGCTACAGGCCGGCGGTTTCGGGGAAGCCGCAGAGCAGGTTCATGCTTTGCACAGCCTGTCCGCTGGCTCCCTTGATCAGATTGTCCTCGGCACTCATCACGATCAACCGTCCGGTTCGTGAATCCAGACGCCAGGCCAGCTCCAGGATATTGGTTCCGACGACGTTCTTGGTGTCCGGCAGGGCCCGCCCCTCCAACAACCGCACGAACGGTTCCGTCCCGTAGGCTGCCGCATAACACGCCGTGATCCGCACCCCCAGTGCCGCCGCTTCCTCAGGCGATGAAAACGAATCGGTCGGCGCCAGGTACAGGGTCGTCAGGATCCCCCGGTTGACCGGAATCAGATGGGGGGTGAACTGGATCGTCACCGGCACCCCGGCGGCGAGCGCCAATTGCTCCTCGATCTCCGACAGATGACGGTGCTTGGGAACCCCGTAGGGCCGCACACTCTCATTGCATTCGCAGAACAGGTAGTCCGCCTCCGCCTTGCGCCCCGCCCCGCTCACCCCGCTGAGGGAGTCGGCGATGATGCCCGTCGAACGCACCAATCCGGCCCGCAACAAGGGGATCACCGGCAACAGGATGCTGGTCGGATAACAACCGGGTGCGGCGATCAGCCGGCTCTTCCGGATTTGTTCCCGATGCACTTCCGGCAGGCCGTACACCGCTTGGGAGAGCAACTGGGGCGCCGGGTGATCCTGTCCATAGAACTCGCGGTAGGTCGCGGTCGAATGCAGCCGGAAATCCGCGCTGAGATCGATCACGATGCAACCGGCGGCCATCAACGGAACGGCATATTCGGCCGCCAATCCATGGGGCAGGGCCAGGAAGACGACATCCGCCTTCCCGGCGAGGGCGGCGGCATCGGGATCGCTGAAGCGCAGGGTCCGGGCGGTCGGATGGCTGGCAAACCGGGGGAACACCTGGGAGAGGGCCTGCCCGGCATTCTGGCGCGAAGTGACCGCGGCCAACCCGACGTGGGGATGGTTCAGGAGGATGCGAACGAGTTCCTCCCCGGAGTAACCCGAGGCCCCGATGATGGCGGCGCGCTGTTTCATGGGTGGATGATAAACAAAAAACTCCCCGCCGGCGACCGCCAGCGGGGAGTGAGATCAGGCCGGATGGCTCAGCGTTTCGAGAACTGGAAGCGCTTGCGGGCGCCGGGTTGGCCGTACTTCTTGCGTTCCTTCATGCGCGGATCGCGGGTGAGCAGACCCTCGGCCTTGAGCAGGGGCCGCAGGTTCGCATCGACCTCCAGCAGCGCGCGGGCGATCCCGTGACGGACCGCACCGGCCTGGCCGGAAGGACCGCCCCCGATGACATTGATCCGCACGTCATACTTGCCCGTCATCGCCGTGACGACGAACGGTTGGACCACCGCCATGCGTTGGGATTCCAACGGGAAATACACCTCGAACGCGCGACCGTTGACGAGGATTTTTCCGGTGCCGGGTGAAAGGCGGACGCGGGCCGAAGCCGTCTTGCGTCGGCCGGTGCCAATGGAGTCGGGAGTCTGGGCCATATAGTCGGGACGAAAGGGACGAGGGAAACGAAAGGATTACTGCGGATGATTTCGGTGGATCAATCTGCGGATCAGCCCTGATAGGCGGTCACGGCCGGTTGCTGGGCCACGTGCGGATGCTCGGGACCGGCATAAACCTTGAGCTTGGTGAGCAATTTGTCGCCGAGACGGTTCTTGGGGAGCATGCCCTTCACGGCGTGCATCAACAACCGCTCCGGATGCTTCTCGCGGATCTCGGTCACCGAACGGTACCGTTCGCCGCCCTTCCAACCGGAATAGGACATGTACTCCTTGGCGTCTTCCTTCTTGCCGGAGAGCACCACCTTTTCGGCGTTGATCACCACCACGAAATCCCCGGCATCGAGATGCGGGGCGAACACCGGCTTATCCTTGCCACGCAAGGCGTCCGCAACTTGAACCGCCAAACGGCCCAGGATGGCACCGTCAGCGTCAAACACGCGCCAACTGCGCCGCTGCACATCAATCTTCGGCAAAAACGTCTTCATCGAATTCCCAAACAAAAGGAACGTGATTTGTATCAAAGTTGTGTCTCGCGTCAACAGGTGAATCTCGGAAAATCTGTTCCGGCCGAAAGGAAGCGGGCGCCGGGTGGCAAATCCGACCTTGGAGCGGCGCCAAGCAGAAACCCCGCAGCAGAGATTTCACGCAAAGGCCGCCAAGCCCGCCAGGAGACCGGCTGCCCGAGGTGTTCATGGCCCTGCTGTCACTCATTGTTGGCCGAATGCCTGCCCCAGGGCGACGACCGGTCCTGCCTTGGCGTTCTTGGCGTTCTTGGCGTGAAAAGAACCGGTTCTTCTGCATCTTCCCACCCAGACCGCACACACCCGATCTCCGATCTCCGAATCCCCTCCCTGCTCACCGGGCGGCCAGCGGATGGATCTTCACGTTGCGGAACGCCACTTTGCCATGGTCCCCTTGGAGCGCGATCCGGCCCTTGGCGGCCTTCGCGAACAGGGGCATTGAGGCAAACTTGCTCTTGGCCACCCGCGCCTTGAAGTCGTCACTGCCCAGGACGTAATCGAAATACTTCACGCCGTTGATCTCGTGCACGCACTGGTCCTGCCCGATGACCAACCGGACGTGGTTCCATTCCCCCGCCGGCTTGGTCGCGTCGAGCGGCTTGCCCGTCTTGGGATCGTTCGGCGGCTGGTACAACGCATAGAGCCAACCGCAACGCTGCGGATCGGTCGCCTTGGCATTGTCCTCGAGTTGGAACTCCGGACCACTGGCCCACGGCGCCTGCCCGTCATCGCTCACCCGGTACATGATGCCGCTGTTGCCGCCCTCCGAGATCTTGTAATCCAGCTCGAGCTCAAACCATTCGAACTGGCCTTCCGAAACCAGGTCACTGGCATTGTGGGGATCCTCGCACGCCAGGGTGCCGTCCTTGACCTGCCAGCCGGGCTTGACCCCGGTGCTCTTGAAATTATGCCAGCCGTCAAAATTGGTCCCGTTGAAGAGCAGGACCCAGCCGGCGGCCTTTTCCGCGGGGGTCAACATGTTGTCGGCCGCTGCGACCCGCACCAGGGACGATAATAGCACGGCCAGACAGAGAAGTTTTCGTTGCATCGGGAACAAGTCCCACCCGCGGCGTCCAAAGACAACCGCGAATGTGACGGACGGATTCCCTTTTTCCCGGGCCTGTGGCTCCATCCGCGCATGCCCTGTCCCCATCGTCGTTCTGCGTCCGCCCCCATCCGATGGATCTCGTTCTGGATGTCCCTGCTCACCATCGGCTTCTGGGCACCGGCGGCCGAATACTTCCCGCCTCCGGACCGGATGGGCGGTTGGCGCACCCTCAGCGACCCGGGCCAGATCCGGAAGAAGGCCGGGATGGATGCCGCGCGACTGGAGCAGGCGTTTGATCTCACGCAACGCTCGACCCAGAACGGCGGCCTGCTGGTGGTCCGCCATGGATACCTCGTGTTCGAACGTTATTTCGGCCGGGCCCAACGCGATGCCAATCCGGACATGGCCTCGACGGGCAAGGCTTACACCAGCGTGGCCTGCGGGATCATGCTCCATGAATTCCCAAAGGCCTTCCCCCTGGGTCTGGGGCAACCGGTGTTCACGCCGCAATACCTGCCCGGGGCCTTCCCCTTGGATGACCCCCGCAAGGCCGAAATCACCCTCGGCCAATTGCTTTGCATGAGCGCCGGTTATCACGGCGAAGGTTCCAGTCCGGGAATGGTCCTCGGCCGCGTCATCCCGCTGACTCCCGCGCCCGGACAGGACATCCACGATCTCGACGGTTCCTCGATCCGGACCCCGTTATGGACCAATGCCGGCGCCGGTTACTCCTATTCCTCCCCGGCCCCGCATATCGCCTCGGTGGTGTTGCGACGGATCACGGGCCAGGACCTGCAGCAATACATTGACGAACGCCTGGCCAAGCCGATGGGCTGGGGTGCATGGGGCTATTGCCTGCACCACGGTGACTTCACGATCCCGCATGCCAACGGGGCCGGGAGCATCGCGGTCCACGCCACGGACGCCCTGCGCTTCGGCTATTGCCTGCTGCATCAGGGACGATGGGAAGGCCGCCAGTTGGTGCCGGCGGATTATGTCGCGGCTTGTGGGCGTCCTTCACCCTTCAATCCCCACAGCCCGTATTCGCTGATGTTCGAGAATAACTCCGACAGGCATGTCGCCGGTGCCCCACGCGACGCCTATTATAAGTCCGGGGCCGGGGGTTTCGGCCTGTTCGTCGTCCCCTCCCTCGACCTGGTGATCTATAAACTGGGAGGGCGATCCAACCAATATGACCCGGCGCTCACCGGGATTCCGCAACCGCCGCCACCCGACACCTCGCGGGACACCTGGCAACCGATTCCGCGGGGCCCGTTCCACGAGGGCAGTCTGGGCGGCGACGACGGACTGCGCCGGGTGCTGGAAATGGTCTCCGCCGCCGTGCGGGATTGATTCTTTCAGCTCCCGAACGCCACCAGGATCGCCAGTTCCACAAAGAGGGCGGTGATCGAACCCACGGCGAGCTTCATGCCGAGGCCATCGAGTCGCCGGCGATGCCGCCGGGGCCGCATCCGACTGGGGTAGAGGCACACGCTCGCGATCAGGACGCTCCAGGCGATGAAGACCGCCGGAAGCAGGCCGGATGATTGGTGCTCTCCGCGGGTGCACAGTCGGTAAACGGTGGCCCCCAGCACGGCGGGCACCAGCAGTGAAAGACCGCTGAGGGCCAGCAGGACATACGAGGAAGGGGGTGTTTCGCGATTCTTGCGCGACGACCCGGCTCCCGTCACTTCATTGCCGGCCGTGCACCCCGCTGAGTGCATGCCTTCGGTTCCCCCACAGGTTTTGCAATCGGTCATTCCCCACGCCTTTCTCCAGCGTCCCTCTCGATCCGGTGTTCGGGCAGTTGGTCCGCTTCCGGGGGATGAAAGTCAATGGGAGACTCTCATTCCGGCGATCGAGGAGGTTTTTTTCATTGAGGAGCCGTTTTCGCGCCCTTTGCGCCCTTTGTTGTTCAAAATCCCGGCGGTCGCCCCGCCCGCAACCCGGAGATGCGCCCCGGACTCCTGAAGTTCCGAGCCGCCGTTTGCATCGGAACCCGGCAACCGATAGTGTGTCCGGCCTCGCGGCACTATGGCCACCACTGACACGCGCATTCCGGTCACCGTTCTCACGGGCTTTTTGGGCGCCGGGAAGACCACCCTGCTCAACCGCATCCTGACCGCCAACCACGGCAAGCGCATCGCCGTCATCGAGAATGAATTCGGCGAGATCGGCATCGACAATGCCCTGGTCATCAATGCCGACGAGGAAATCTTCGAGATGAACAACGGTTGCCTCTGCTGCACCGTTCGGGGCGACCTCATCCGGATCCTGGGCCAACTGCTGAAACGACGCGAAAAGTTCGATTATATCCTCGTCGAAACCACCGGCCTGGCCGACCCGGGTCCGGTCGCCCAGACGCTTTTCACCGACGACGAACTCAAGGCGAGCTTCCGGTTGGATGGCATCGTGACGGTCATTGATGCGAAGCACATCAGCCTGCATCTGGACGACGCGGCGGAAGCGCGGGAACAGATCGCCTTTGCCGACCGGATCCTGCTCAACAAGGTGGACCTGGCGAGCCCGGATGAATTGCATCGGCTGGAACACCGGATCCGCTCGATGAACGCGGTGGCCGAAATCCACCGGACGACCCAGAGCGACCTCAGCGTGGACCAGGTCATCAACATCCACGCCTTTGACCTCGACCATAAACTGTCGCTTGAACCGGGCTTCCTGGAGCGCGATCTGCCCTTTGAATGGAGTGGGGCCTATCAACTGGAGGCGGGTCAGTATGTGCTTCGCTTCGAATCGGGTCCGGACCCGGTGATGGGCGTGGTGCTTCTCCCCCTGAAATCCCCGCCGCCCACCCCCTGCGGCCATGATCATGAGCATGATCACGACCACGACCACGACCACGACCACGACCACGGCCACGCTCCCGGGCGCACGCACGAAGAGGGACATGCCCCTGAACCGGAACCGGAGCACGACCACGCTCATGGCGAAGACTGTGAAGGGGGAATCCACGAAGTGTTGCACGAGGCCGAAGGGACCGCAGCGCAGGCCTTCGGACAGATCGCCATGAGCGTCCGACCGGGCGGCGCCCTCAAGCCCGGTCCGAACGCCCAGAAGCTCATCCTGGGTCCGGATCGTTCGGAATTCCGGGTGCCAATCGCGGTTGCGGGGCATTACGCCCTGTTCACCCAACATGGGATGCATGAATTCGATGGAGCCCTGTTGCGCGATGGGAAAGTCATCGAACCGGATCATGTTCACACCCATGGCGGCCATGGGCATGACCACACCCACGACGAAACCGTGACCAGTGTGGGAATCGAAGAGGCCCGCGAACTGGACTCGAAGAAGCTCAATGCATGGTTGAGTGAACTGCTCCAGACCAAAGGACAGGACATCTTCCGCATGAAAGGGATCCTTCATCTCAAAGGCTCGGCGAACCGCTTCGTGTTCCAAGGGGTTCACATGCTCTTTGAAGGCAAGGCGGACCGTCCCTGGCAGGCGGGTGAACTACGCCGGAGCCAACTGGTTTTCATCGGCCGCAACTTGGACCGCGAAGCGCTCAACGCCGGATTTCGCCGCTGCCTGGCGTGACCCCCGCCATGGCGTCCGCACTGTCGATTCCCCTCCGCACGCCAGAATGCATCGTCCGCATTCCGGACGCGGTCGCGAGTGTTTCATGGGCTCCGGATTCCCGGTTGGCCGTGGTGGCGGGCGTCGGGGGCCGATTATGGATCCTGGATGATTCCGGGCGGGTGGTCCGGGAATTGGCCGGCCACAATGGCGGGGCCTTCCGGGCCCTCTGGCATCCGAAGGAAAACCTGATCGCCAGCGCCGGACAGGATGGGCACGTGCGATTTTGGAATCCGCAGGACGGACAGGCCGCCGGCGAATTCCCCGCGGGTGGCGCCTGGGTCGAGCAACTCGACTGGTCTCCGGCGGGCGACTGGCTCGCGAGTGGGGCCGGCCGGGTGCTGACGCTCTGGCAACCGGGCCGCGGGGTCGTGCACACCCACCGGGATCATCGCAGCACCCTTTCCGCCCTGGCTTGGAGGCGGGATGGGGCTCGCCTCGCCGTCGCCTGCTACGGCGGGGCCCATGTATATGATTGTGCCAGCGGACAATCCGTGGACGTCCTCCCGTGGAAGACCTCGATCCTGTCCCTGGCCTGGTCGCCCGACGGACGTTGGGTGGTGGGGGGGACCCAAGACCAAGCGGTGCAGGTCTGGGAACAACCCTTCAAACCGGGCAACGAACTGGCGATGTCCGGTTATCCCGCGAAGGTTCGCGAACTCGCCTGGCACCCCTCATCCCGTTACCTCGCGACCGGCGGTGGCGAAACAATCATGGCTTGGGACTGCAGCGGAGCCGGACCGTCGGGGACCAGTCCGCGCCTGCTTGAAGGGCATGCGGCCCGGATCACGTGCCTGGCGTATCAACGATCGGGCCACCTTCTCGCGAGTTCCGCCGAGGATGGACAAGTCCTTGTTTGGAATGTGGGGAAATCGTTGCAGGCCCTGCGGCAAATCCGCCTGGATTCCGCGGTGACGGCCCTGGCTTGGTCAGCCGACGACCGGACCGTCCTGGCCGGGACGCACGATGGATCCCTGGCCCTGATCCGCACACCGGCCGGCTGAAGGCCGGCCCAGTTTTGCGCAGGAAATCACTGCTCGGTCGTCGGATCCGCCTGATCCGCCTGATCCGACCGACCGGTCACCCAGCCGTCACCCAGAGGTCACTTCAGTTCGGTGGCGTGATCGCGGAGCCATTGGTGGTCGACCTTGCTGACTTCCGGCACGCCGCCATGGTGATCGTGCCAGGGGCCCGCCTCCGGAATGCTGCGCTTGGTGAACAATTCATTCGCCCAGCGGTGGGATTCGGCATGGCCATCGACGAAAGAGAAGTTCGAGTTCTTGCCGTGAATGTCGTTGGGCACGTGGTAGACGGCCGTGCCCGTCATGTTGATGCCGAAGAACGGACGGCAAACGCTGAAGGGATGCATGTCCACAAAACTGTAGATGGTGGACGGGCTGGAGATATCACTCGATTTGTGGAAGATCCGATAGGCTCCCGAAGGATCGCCCTGACCACTGTAGGAAATGGTGCCGGGCGCACCATAATCGCCCCGCCAACCGACGAAGGAATTCAGCCCATAGCTCCGGGCCACAATCTCCTTCTTTCCAGCATCGTTCACGATCCGGCGTTGATCACCCGGACAACGGAAACTCCCCTTGGATCCCATGAAGGTGGCGAGGAGCGACACTTTGGGGGAGGTGAGGTATTTGGACGCGTTCGCCTCGACCAATTGACTTTGTTCGCGGCCTTCGACCCAGAGGTTGGCCTGGAAGCTGGCCGGTGGATTCCCATTCGCATCCAAGGTCAACGTGGAAGTCCCCGCCCCGTTGGGGACCAAGGCGTCCGCGTAGTCCGTGCCGTACACCAAGGCAGCCGTCATCAACTGCTTGGTGTTGTTCAGACACGAGATGCCGGTGGCCTTTTGCTTCGCCTTGGCGAGCGCCGGCAAGAGCATGCCGGCGAGAATCGCGATGATGGCGATCACCACCAGCAGTTCGATCAGTGTGAATCCGCGACGGGCGGCGGGGGAGGTGCAGTTTTTCGGCATGGCAACGGAACGTAGAGGTGTGGCACCGGGACCATGTCCCAAGCTCCCCGGTCTGGCAACGGCGAAGTCGTCACAACCTCAACCTTTGTCTGGTCCCCGAATTTGGGGATTCCCCGCCTCATCCCCCGCACGCCGCCACCACCTCCTCCAATGGCATCCTCCGCTCGCTGCGATCAGCCAACACCTTGACCCAGGCGATCAGGGCTCCGGCCGGGTCGCGTTCCAACCGGACGATGCGTTCCGCCCCCAATTCCAACGCCCGTCGAAACTGGCGATCCCCTTTCGCCGGGGTCAGGCCATAATCCACGGCCCGACCCGCATCGCGCAACCGCTGCACCAGCCCCAAAGACTCGGACCGCAGCGTCTCGTCCTCGACCAGCACGACCAAATCCACCGGATGAAACGATTTCGGCACGAGGCCCCGGGCTTTCATCAACTCCGCGAGCACGACATCCCCCATGCCAAAGCCCAGGGCCGGGAGGTTGACTTTCCCGCCGCTCACCAAATGGACCAGGTTGTCATAACGCCCTCCGCCGGCGATGGCCCGGAATTCCCCTTTTCGGTCGAAGGCCTCGAACACCACCCCGGTGTAATAGGCCAGACCCCGGATCACGCCGTAATCGACCTGGACGAAGTCCCGGAGTCCCCGGGCCGAAAGGTTCGCCAGGACCGCCGCCAACTCCGGGGTCGGTTCGCTCGCGGCGATGAAGGAGTTGACCGCCGCCAGGTCGATCCCCAAGGCGGCGAGGCGTTCGCGGCTGACGTCCTCCTTCTCCCGCTCCAATTTGTCCACCACCTGGTAGAATTCATAGGCGCGGGCGGGGTCCCCCTGCCGATCCGCGAAGAATCCCTGCCAGGCCTGGCGACTGCTCAACCGGATCACGAAGTCCGCCGCGGTCAGACCAAGGGCCCGGAGCGTGTCAATCAGGAGCGCGAGCACCTCGGCGTCGGCCGCGGCATCGGTTTCGCCAAAGAGGTCGCAGTTCAGCTGGAAATGCTCCCGGAGCCGCCCTTTCTGCTGTTTCTCGTAACGGAACAACTGGGGGATCGAGAACCATTTGATCGGCTTTTTGTAGGCCCGCTCCGCGTGGGCGACCATGCGGGCGACCGTCGGTGTCATTTCGGGGCGAAGCGACACCTCCCGACCGCCTTTGTCCGTGAAATTGAACAATTGGGCGACAATCTCCGTGCCGGACTTGTTGGTGTAGAGCTCGAGCGGTTCCAAGGGCGGGCCGTCAAATTCACGAAAGCCATAGCGACGGGCGGTTTCGCGCCACCGGGCGAAGATGTGCTGGCGGAGATCGCAACTCCACGTCTCGTTGGCAGGGAGGGGTTCCGGGTAGAAATCCCGAAATCCGGGCAGACGTTCCATAGGGGCGTGGAGCGTAGGCGAAACCCTTCGGAAAGGGGAACGGGGAAACGACAAAGGGCGCTTGGGAAATCACATTTGACCGACCGCGGGAGATGTGATTGCCTCCGACCCGACCGGTTTCAGCATGCAGTGTCGGCGTCACGAGGACGGTTTGCGGTGGTTGCTGAGTGACTAGGATGCAGCCCTCATTCTGAGTTCTGCCCGGGCAGAATCCCACGCGGTGTTTGAAGCGGCGTTCGTGTTATGGAAAATCAGAATCGTCTCTTCGTGGGCAACCTGTCCTACCAGACGATGGAGCGCGACCTCCAAGACCACTTCGCCGGCGCCGGGGTGGTGCTCAACGTCAACCTGATGCTCGACAAATTCACCGGCCGTTCCCGGGGATTCGCATTTGTCGAATTCGCCACGTCCGAAGAAGCCCAAAGGGCCGTGGATATGTATCATGGGAAAGACCTCGGTGGACGCGCCCTCACGGTCAACATCGCCCGACCCCGGGAAGAACGCCCCGCCCGTGAAGCCGGGGCCGGAGGCGGCGGATTCCGCGGCGGTGGAAGCGGCGGTGGGGGGGGGGGAGGATTCCGCGGCGGTGGGGGCGGCGGGTATCGCGGCGGGGGCGGAGACCGGGGCGGCGGTGGTGGTGGTGGTGGTGGTGGAGGCGGTTGGCGCGGCGGCCGGGGTGAAGAACGCGGTCCGCGCCGGGAACGTTATTGAATCTGAATCCCACCCAAAGTCGTCACCGGCCGGTCGCGTGCCGAACCCTCGACCGCTCTGTCAAACCGTTTGACACCGCCACGCATGCTTCCATAGCGTGTCGGTGAAGCACCTGTCATATGTCCGACATCAATCCCGTCCCCAGTTCCCCTTCGTCGTCTGAGCCCCCCAAGGCGACTGACGCGACCCAAAAGAAGCAGACGGTTCGGATCAGTCTGCCGCCGAAGCCGAGCGGCGGCCCTTCGATCCGGATTCCCGCTGCCGCGCCCGCAACCGCGCCTGCGGCCCCGGTGTCCACGATGCCGGCCATACCGACCTCCGCGCCCGCGGCCCCGGTCAGCCGACCCGCGGCTCCGGCGACGGGACCGAGTACGATTTCCCGACCCGCGGCTCCGGCGGCCGCGGCGACACCAACGCCCCGGCCCACCGCCGTTCCCTCCCGCCCGTCCGGCGCCATTGCTGCCGGCCCCAGCGGTCTGGATGTCGGCTTGGGGTTTGCCGTCGCCCTTCTGGGCATCGCCGCCGTCGCCTACCAATGGTTTGTCGCCCATCCGCTGTGACGCCCCCGGGCAATGCGGCTTGGAAGCGCGCTTTTTTTTGGGGGATTCCGGCGACACCTTTTTGATTCCACATCGGTTCCGGCGTGATGTCAGGGCCTTGAAGCCGTGGGAAACCCGGAATCAATCCTGAATCTGCCGGCACGCTACTGATTGCCCATCGGGTCTTCTTCGCTTATCTGTCTTCGCCATGGCTGCCAAGAACATCGTCACCCTCGGATCGCAAAACTTCAGCGATGAGGTCCTCAAGTCCACCCAACCCGTTCTGGTCGATTTTTGGGCCGAATGGTGCGGGCCGTGCAAAATGCTGGGCCCGGTGCTCGAAGAGCTCGCCGCCGAGTACGATGGCAAGGCCCGCGTCGGCAAGGTGAACATTGATGATCATCAGGATCTCGCCGTGCAGTACGGCATCAAGTCCATCCCCACCCTGCTGCTCTTCAAGGGGGGGCAGGTGATCGGACAGACCATCGGGCTCAAACCCAAGGGCGCCCTCAAGCAGACGCTCGATGCCGCGTTGAAATAACCCCGGTCCGACCGGCCTCCGGTCATGCCCCTTTCTTCTGCGCCCGCTGGTCCCGGCCAGCGGGCGCATTTTTATACCCAGTTGGCCACCTTGTTGGGGGCCGGCCTGCCGGTTCTCCAAGCCCTGGAACAACTCTGCCGCCATCCCCTTTCGCCGGTGGCCGCCCGGAATCACCGGCACCTCCTCGAATGTCT
>JANYCC010000316.1 GCA_025360495.1 Verrucomicrobiota bacterium
GCTTCGGAAGCCTCGCCGTACCGATTCGAAGCGCCCACCGGCGTGGTCGGTCTTGGTAGGGCGAGGTTCCACCCGAGCCAGTGACTGTTCAGCAGGGATTTCACGCACAGGTCGCCAACCCCCGAAGCCACTGGCAGTCGTGGTGATATAGGGGTTCAACCTTGCCCCAAGGATGCGGGTGCGGACGGAAATGCGAGAATTCTCCGTGATCACCCTCTTCGTGCTCCCTCTGACCTATGAAATCACGCGGGGCAGACGCAGAGAGATCGGAAACCTTATGGCCAAATATGATTATGTCGCACTGGATTCCCGTGGCAAGGAGACCCAGGGAATGCTGGAGGTCGCCAGCCAGTCCGATGCGATCAGCCGGATCAAGGACATGGGATTCTTCCCGACCCAATTGCGGGAGACCGGGAGGTCGAAGGATTCCAGGCCCGGGAGAAAGAAGGCAGCCGACGCCCCGGGAACAGGCCAGCCTGGCAACGGTTTCAAACTCGATTTCAACCTCCGGATTCCCGGCTTGGGGAGCGGGGTGAAGCCGGCGGTGCTGACCGATTTCACCCGTGAATTGGCGACCTTGGTGGAAGCCGGTCTCCCGTTGCTCCGCGGCCTGCGGGTCCTCCATAAGCAGGAGCACAACCCTGCGCTCAAGCGCATCATCCTCGACCTGGCAGCGGCGATCGAGGGCGGCAGCACGTTCTCCGAAGGTCTCGCCCGGCACCCCAAGGTCTTCAACCGACTCTTCGTCAACATGGTCAAGGCTGGCGAGATCGGCGGCGTGCTCGAGGTCGTTCTCAACCGCCTGGCTGAGTTCATGGAAAAGGCGCAGAAGATCAAAGGCAAGGTCGTCGCCGCGATGTTCTATCCTTCAGCGGTGATGATCGTGGCCGTCAGTATCCTCGTTCTCCTCATGGTCCTGATTGTGCCGAAATTCAAACTCATCTTTGCCGATATGCTGGGCAATGACCACATGCCCCCCTTCACCGACATGGTGCTGTCGATCTCCGACGCCCTGAAGACTTATACCATTATGTTTCCCGAGTGGGCCGCCGGCTTTCCGCTTCCTGGCCCGGTCATCTGGGGCGTCGCCCTTCTGGTCCTCGCCTTCAAGGTGATGCTCCGGACGCGGAAGGGCCGATACGCCTGGGACAAGTCCAAACTCAAGGCCCCGGTGCTCGGCAAGGTGGTTTCCAAAGTCGCCATCGCCCGCTTTGCCCGGACCCTGGGCACGCTGGTCAGTTCCGGTGTGCCCATCCTCCAGGCCCTCACCATTGTGAAGGAAACCGCGGGCAACCTGGTGATCGCCGGTGCCGTCGGTGACATCTATGAAAGCGTCAAGGAAGGCGAGACCATCACCGCCCCGCTGGAAAAATCCGCCGTGTTCCCGCCCATGGTCATCTCGATGGTCGATGTCGGTGAACAAACGGGCGCGCTCCCCGAGATGTTGCTCCGGATCGCCAACAAATATGATGACGATGTCGACAACGCGGTCGCCGCGATGACCTCGCTCCTGGAGCCGATCATGATTGTGTTCCTCGCGGTGATCGTGGGTTCGATTGTCATCGCCTTGTTCCTGCCGCTGATCGCCCTGATCACCCAGATCGGTGGCGACCAAGCCTCCGCGAACCGGTGAATCGGGGAAGGCCCGTCCCCCAAACAGGTCGGGCACCGCGCGTTTTCTGGAATTGGTGGGCCCAGCAGGATTTGAACCTGCGACCAAGGGATTATGAGTCCCCTGCTCTAACCGCTGAGCTATGGGCCCGTGGGAACGCCGTCCGCGACCGCCGCAGTACAGCCCGATCGAACCCCGCTGGCAACCCCGACCATCGGCGTTGCCGCCGCCTTGGAACTGGATGCCGATGCCTTTGCCTCACTCGATGTGCGCCAGCGGGCCGTGGCGCACAAGGCCGGCCTGAAACTCCTGCCCAAAACGCTGCCGGCACACGCCAAAGAATGATGGCAGTCACCAACAGGATTCCGACAGAGGACAGGTCCTTAGTTCACTCCGTTCAACCGACGAAATCTCCGGGCGGGATGACGCTCCAATTGGAGGCCCAATCCCCCTCGGCTTTCGGTCGCCGGGAAATTTCAACCGTTCCCCCGTTGATGACGGCCCGGATGTCGATGCCAAGGGGGACACACTCGGTCAGGCACATGTGGATCCGACCGCCGAAATTGGCGAAGGAAGACGGGTTGTAGTCCCCGCCAGGTCCGCCCACAACCGGCCCGACGACATAAAGATCAGTGATCGCCCCCGGAAAACCCGACCGAATCTTGGCGGCGACTTCGGCCAGGTTCCTCCGGTTGGCGAGAGTCAGGTGTGCCCCCACCAAAGTGCCGTTGATCACGGCGACCAGCGCGACACAGGTCTGCACGTTGGGAAAGATGATTTCGTCATCGGAAACGATTCCGGACATCCGGCCGGTGAGTTCTATGGCTCTCTTCATGGCGTGGTGGATTGAGGCTCTCCGGGACATCCTGAGCACCGGGGAGTTCTTCCGATGGATGCCTCGAATGCCACAATACTCAAGCATTCAAGCGTGATGTTCTTCCCCCTAAGCATATGGGCAGGTGGCGAAGCTTGGATGGGGTGAGGTTCCATCGGAGCCACTCCAGCCAACTTGGAGGCGGGAGGCAGGCCGGGAGGCAAGGCTGCGCCAGCGGCTCGGGCGCGCATTGCCCGCCCGCCCCCCTGCGTCGTAGACTGGCGGCCTCCATGAAACGTCTCCTTCTGCCCTGGCTCGTCGCGGCGTTCGCCGGCTGGCTCGGGGCCGCCCCGTTGCGCCTCTTCGACGGCACCAGCTTCAATGGTTGGGAAGGCGCCACCAACTCGGTCTGGCGCATCCGCGACGGCGCGATCGTGGGCGGTTCGTTGTCCGGAAATCCGCGCAATGAGTTCCTGGCCACCACCCGGCCGCACGGCAGTTTCCGATTGCGCCTCGAGTACCGCCTCGTGGGCAGCGAGGGATTCGTCAATGGCGGCGTGCAGTTCCGCAGCCAGCGCGTCGCCAATCCGCCCAATGAGGTCTCCGGATTCCAGGCAGACATCGGCGCAGGGTTTTCCGGCTGTCTCTACGACGAATCGCGCCGGAACCGCGTGTTGGTGATGGCCGACACCAACCTCGTGGCCCGCCTCGAGAAACCGGGCGATTGGAACGTGTACGAGATCGAGGCGGTCGGACGGCAGGTGGTGCTCGCCCTCAACGGACAGCGCACCGCGGTCTGGGTCGAGCAGGACGATGCGATCGCCCGGACCGGGGTGATCGCGCTGCAAATCCATGGCGGCAGCAAGGCCGAGATCTCGTATCGGAACATCGAGATCGAGGACCTGCCCGAACCGGGGGTGCCGCCGGAGGCCGAGATCCTTGGTCGGTTCGGCGATGGACAGCCGAAAACCCCGGCACCCCCGTTTCCCAACCGGACTTTCGCCTTGGGCCCGGATGAGCTCGTGGTGTTCGTGGGACAGGAGAACCTCGTGCGCGACCAGAAGGCGGGCACGCTGGAGTCGGTGTTGGCGGTGGCGTTCGCGGACCGCAAGCCGCGGTTCCGTTCGATGGCGTGGGAAGCCGACACCGTATACGAACAATGGCGCGACCTGAATTTCGGGGCTTGGGGACCCCAACTGGAACGGGCCGGTGCGACGGTGGTGATCGCGCAATTCGGACAGATGGAATCGCTCGATGGCCCGGCTCGCCTGCCGGAATTCGTGGCGGCCTATCATCGCCTGGCCGACCAGTTCGCGACCCGGACCCGACGGTTGCTGTTGCTGTCACCCATGCCATTCGAACGGCCGCTGGCTCCCGACGCACCGGATCTGACGCGGCATAATGCGGACGTGGCCACCTACGCCGCTGCGGTCCGCGGGGTGGCCGGGCAACGCGGTGCGGCGTTCGTCGACCTGATGGGACCCCTGTCGGGCCGGCCTCCCGGATCCCCGCGATTGACGGAGGACGGAATCCACCTCACGCCGCAGGGCCTGGCCGTGGTGACCGAAGTCGTGGCGGGGCAATTGGGAATGACGTCGCGGGCCGGAATTCCGATGGGCGAATTGCGTCGGGCCATCGTGGAGAAGAACCGGCTTTGGTACGACTGCTGGCGGCCGGCGAATTGGTCGTTCGCGTACGGCGACCGCGTCTCACAACCGTTCGGCAAGGGCACCGGGGATGAACCGTCGCTGAAGGAGGCGTTGGAACGGCATCGCCCGCGCATCGAGGCGGCGGACGCGCGCATCCAGACCTTGGCGCGCGGCGAATCGGTGGCCGTGCCGACGCCGGCCGCACCGGAGACCGTCGCGGCTGCGGTGGAGGCGCCGGCAATGACGCCCGAGGAGGAGTTGGCGACGTTCACCCCGGCGGAGGGTTACGCGGTGAACCTGTTCGCCTCGGAACGCGACGGGGTGGTGAAGCCGACGCAGATGGCGTGGGACGAGCGGGGGCGCTTATACGTGGCCTGTTCCCCGACGTACCCGCAAAGCCGGGCGAGCGCGCCGCCGGGCGATTATATCCTGCGACTCGAGGACACCGACGGGGACGGGAAAGCCGACCGGGTGGTGAGATTCGCGGAAGGGCTGACGATGGTGCAAGGGGTGGAACCGGGCGACGGCGGGTTATATGTGTGTGACTTCGACCAGATCGTCCACCTGCGGGACACCGACGGGGACGGCAAGGCGGACGAACGGCGGGTGGTGTTCAGTGGGTTTGGAATCGGGGACACGCATCAATTGGTGAATTCCATCGCACACGGGCCCGACGGCAGCCTGTGGTTCACCCAGGGGTTGCACGCGTTCTCGCGCGTGGAGACGCCGTGGGGAATCGCGCGGCTGGATCGCGCCGCGGTGTGGCGGATGCGACCACGGACGCTGCGGCTCGAGGGATTCTTCGGCGGGGGAATGGCGGGCGCCAACTGCTGGGGCGTGGCCTTCGATGACTACGGCCAGGTGTTCCACAAGTCCGGCGACCGTCCGCAAGGTTACTGGACCGTGCCGGGCATGGTGCGCGGGGCCAGTCCGCTCGGCGGCGGTTCCTCCACCTCCGCCGACGCCTCTTATGCGAATTCGCCCGAGCAATACCATCCCGTGGGGGCGCTGTTCGATTCGTCGCCGAAGACCACGTCGCTCGACATCATCGGCACGCGCGCGTTGCCGGACGACATCCAGGGTTGCGCCCTGATCGGGGGCTATTTCGGCGCGGTGTTGGAGTTGCATCGGTTCGAGGATGCAGGCTCGGGTTTCAAGACGACGCAATTGCCAAAGCTGTTGAAATCCTCGACGCCCTCGTTCCGGCCTGTGGACGTGGGCGTGGGTCCGGACGGAGCGATCTATGCCGCGGATTGGTTCAACCCGGTGATCGGGCATTACCAGGCGAGCTATGCGGATCCGCACCGGGACCGCACGCACGGCCGTATCTGGCGGGTGACGGCGAAGGGCCGGCCACCGGTGCGGGCGCCGGATCTCGCGTCCATGGATCCAGCGGGGTTGCTGGAGCAGTTGCGTTCGCCCGAGCGATGGGTCCGGCAACAGTCCAAGCGGCTGTTGTCCGATGCACCCCGGGCGAAGGTGCTGGCGGCGGCGGACCGCTGGGTGGCGGCCTTGGGCGCTGAGACCCCGGAGACCGGGCGTTTGTTGGTGGAAGTGACGGGTGTTTATGAGGCCCACGAAACGGCGCGACCGGAGTTGTTGGAACGACTTTTCAAGTCGCCGGACCCCCGGGTGCGGGCTTATGGGGCGCGGGCGGTGGGCGGGTGGGCGGACCGGATCCCCAATGCCCGGGAATTGCTCGACCGCGCAGTCCGCGACCCGCATCCACGCGTGCGCTTGGAAGCGGTGGTCGCGGCGACTTATCTGCCCGGTGAGAATGCCGTCGAGATTGCGACCCAGGCTTTGGAATCCGGACGCGACCCGTTTCTGGATTATGCCATCCGCCAAAGTGTGCGCGCCCTGCAGCCGAGGTGGATGGCGGCGTTTGCGGCGGGACGGCTTCAGCTGGCCGGAAGCGCGGTGCAGGCCGAGTACCTCCGAAAGCTGGTGGGCACGCCGCGCGCGGTGGAGCATCCCGGACAGGGGGTCTATGAAATGGCGTGCCTGCCGTGCCACCAACCCGAGGGCAAGGGATTGCCCGGGGTTTATCCGCCGCTGGCCGGTAGCGAATGGGTCCGGGGCGACGCTGAACGCCTCGTGAAAATCGTGCTCCACGGGTTGTCCGGGCCGGTGCGGGTGGCCGACCGCGATTTCGGCGGCGGCGACGCGGTTCCGATGCCGGCGATGGAAGGATTGGCGGACGCCCAGATTGCGGACGTTCTCAGCTACGTGCGGGAGACCTTCGGCGGGAAATCCGGTCCGGTGACCGCGGTCCTCGTGGGTCGCTTGCGGGCTGAGACCCGGGCACGGACGACGGCATGGACGGCGGGCGAGCTGAAATGAGGTTCGTAGTCCCGGGCTTCAGCCGGCCGGACACCCCCAAGCACGCTGTTTGACCGGTGGCTTCTTTTCTCCCAGCCTGCGCCCATGAATCCCCGGCTTGGAATCGCACTCCTTGGCGTCATCCTACTCCCCTTGTCCCATTCCGCGGCAGATACGATCCCGATCAACCAGGACGAAAGCAAAGTCCCGTCCTATACGTTGCCCGACCCGCTCGTTTTCGCTGACGGCACGCCGGTGAAGGACGCCGCCGGGTGGACCCGACGTCGCGCCGAGATCCTCGAACTCTATCGGTCCCATGTCTATGGGCACACCCCCAAGGGATTGCCGCGAAAAAAAGCCACGGTCGTTTCCGTGGATGCGCACGCCTTGGGCGGTCTGGCCACCCGCAAGCTGATCCGTGTGCCCCTCACAAAGGATGCCGGGGGACTGTCGATGGAGATGTTGCTTTATGTGCCCAATGGCGCGACCAAATCCGTGCCCGCCTTTGTCGGATATAATTTCAACGGGAACCACACCCTCACTGCGGATCCGCAGATTCCGCTGGCCCGCGGCTGGGTCCCCAACGACCGGGAATCAGACATCACCAATCACGTCGCCAACGGGCATTCACGCGACAAGGATTCGTCCGCCTGGCCCGTCGAGCGCATCCTTTCGCGCGGTTATGCGCTGGCGACGATCTATTACGGCGATGTCGAACCCGACTTCGACGGCGGATGGAGGCAGGGGCTACGCGGCGCCGTCGCCAAGGACGGCACGAATCACGTCTTTGCCGCCGAAGAGTGGGGCGCCATCGGTGCCTGGGCCTGGGGCCTGAGCCGCGCGCTCGATCACCTGGAGTCCGAGGCAGCCGTGGACGCCCGACACGTTGCGGTCATCGGCCACTCACGCCTCGGCAAAACATCGCTCTGGGCCGGTGCCCAGGACACGCGATTCGCCCTGGTCATCGCCAATGAGTCCGGTGAAGGCGGTGCGGCGCTGGCGCGGCGGTGGTTTGGCGAGACGGTGTGGCGCATCAACACGAGCTTCCCGCACTGGTTTTGCGGCCGGTATAAGGACTATAATCAGAATGTCCCGGCACTCCCCGTGGACCAGCACGAACTCATCGCCCTCAGTGCGCCGCGCCCGGTTTATGTGGCGAGCGCGGAGGAGGATCTCTGGGCCGACCCCCGGGGCGAATTCCTAGCCACGAAGCACGCCGAACCGGTTTATCAACTGCTCGGAAAACCGGGCCTCGGCGTCACGGACATGCCACCGGTGGGCACGCCCGTCGGGGGCACCCTCGGTTATCATATCCGTACGGGGAAACACGCGCTCACCGCCTATGATTGGGAACAATATCTCAACTTCGCGGACCGGCAGTGGAAGAGATAGTTCCCTGTGATCCCGTTGCTCCAATCACCGGCTTGCCACGCCACAGGTCGGCGGGATAAACAAACCATTGGAAGTATAATCGGATCGCCCAAAAGCCTGCGAACGATCCCGCCAGCCACGCTCCAGCCCGGGACCGTTCCAAGAATACCCGCGGATCCAGCAGGCAGGGCAGCCCCATCATCACCAGGACAATGCAGATGAAGACCATGTGAACGTGAAAGATCGAGGCGTTCACCGGGCTCAATCGCGCCGCGTCCTCCCGCCATTTGAGAAGTCCTGCCCCAGGAACGCGGGGAAACCCGCCGGCCGCAATTCCCGGGTCCACACCAAGGCCACCGTCACAAAGCCCAACCCTTGGTGGGAATCCATCTCCAAGCCCGCCGGCACCAGCGGCTGCAGGGCGGCCTCCGGAAACGCGAACGACACCGCCACCACGCGGTCGAATCGGGCGACCACCGGGAAAGGATGGCGCTGGAGAAGGGTCAGAACGGACATGAAACGGATCCGATCAGCGACCTGCATCCTTTCTGATTCCGCGTTGCGAATCCAGAGGCATCCCATTTCCCAAGCCCGTCCGACGAGGTACGAGGCGGCCTTGGAAGATCCCGATCGACACCCCTCCCTCCGAACGTTACGACCGACCGGTCCGACGGGTGGGGTGCACCCCGGTCAGTCACCGGATGGATTCCGATTTCGAAATCACGCGAGCCCACGACGTCACCGCCGTGGTGGAGGGGTCCGATAACACCCCCGCGATTCCGCTGAATCCCGCGGCGGTGCTGGCACGGTTTGAACGACTGCGCGATCCCCAAGCCCGTCTCCAACTAGCCATCGAGCTCGCGCGGCAGCGCCTCCCGCTTCCCGACCGTTTCCGATCGGATGTCCATCGCGTCGCCGGTTGCCAGGTGCGGCTGTGGTTCGTCGCCCAATTTCACGACGGCCGTTGCCAGTTCGCCACCGATTCCGACGCCGTCACCCTCAAGGCGCTGATCGGCCTTCTGTGCGACCTGTATTCCGGACTCACCCCGTCTGAAGTGCTGGCCCAATCGACGGAGTTTCTCGACCGTCTCGGCTTGCTCCGTCAACTTGCCGAAAGCCGACGCGCCACCGTCCGTCGCGTGGCGGGGATGATCCGGGATTTCGCCCTGCAAGCGTCTGACCAACCCGTTTCGTCCACCGGCCCAACCGGAGCTCCGGAGTGTCCCATTGAACCCCCTTGAGCGGATCCCGCCACCCATGGAATTCTTCGATGCGCACAACCACCTCCAAGACCGACGCTTTGGTGGACGCCAGGAACCCTTGCTCATCGAGGCCCGTGCGGCCGGGGTGCGGCGCATGGTCGTGAACGGTACGTGCGAGGACGATTGGGCGTTGGTCGCGGCCCTTGCCGAGGCGCATCCGGACACGGTGTTGCCGGCTTTCGGATACCATCCATGGCACGTGCACGAACGGAGCCGTGGCTGGCATGAAACGCTGGAAGGCTGGCTGGCGGGACATCCCGATGCGGTGTTGGGTGAGATCGGGTTGGACCGTTGGATCCTCGAACAGCCGGCGGGGGTTCGGTCGAAGTTCTGTGCCTCCCTGGCGACGGACGAACCGGCGACGTTGATGGCGCAGGAGGAGACATTCCTGTGGCAATTGCGATTGGCGGCCGAGCGCAACCTGCCGGTGACGATCCATTGCCTCCACGCCTGGGGCCGGTTGCACGACCTGCTGCGCACCCACGCGCGGCCCGATGCGGGATTCCTGCTGCACAGCTTTGGCGGCCCGGTGGAGATGGTGGATGGCTTCGTGAAACTGGGGGCCTATTTCAGTTTTCCGGGATCCTGCGCGCACGATCGCAAAGTCCGCCAACGGGAAACCTTCCGCCGAGTCCCGCCCGACCGATTGTTGGTGGAGACGGACGCCCCCGATCAACTTCCGCCGGAGACCCTGATCCGCCATCCGTTGACCGGCGGGAATCCGGGACACGAGCTGAACCACCCGGCGAACCTGGGCGCGATCCAAAGCTATCTGGCGGAACACCTGGGTGTGCCTGCCGACGAGTTTGCGGGACAGATGGCCGCGAATTTCCAGCGCCTCTTTGGTCCGACCTGACGGCGTGGTGGGAACCATCTGAGGGGTTTCGGCACCCTTGGTTGTAAAACCACCCCTCCCGGCGCCATCCTTCGCCATGCCCGCCCCGTACCTGTCGCGTCGCGATGTCCTCCGCGCCGCCGCTGTCATCGCCGCCGGAAGCGCCCTCCCGTCCTGGTTCACGGCCGGAGCGGCCGACCCCAATCCCGTCTCCACCGGTCCACTTTCGCCGAATGACCGCCCCGGCATCCTGCTTGTCGGTTGCGGCGGCATGGGCACCCACGATCTCAGCCTTGCCGCCAAGTTCGGGGACGTGGTCGGCCTGTGCGACGTGGATGCCGCCCGGCTCGAAAAGACGTCACAGCTTTATCCGAAGGCCCGCCGTTTCGCCGACTTTCGTGAAGCCGTGCGCACCGCGGGAACCGACGTGGTGATCAATGCCACGCCCGATCATTGGCACACCCTCGTCAACCTCGCGGCCCTGAAGGCGGGGTGCGACATTTATAGCGAAAAGCCCCTGACCCTCACCCTCGACGAAGGCCGCCGCCTGGTGCATGCCGTGCGGTCGGCGAAACGCATCCTCCAGACGGGCAGCCAGCAACGCAGCGATCGTCGGTTCCGGCTCGCCTGCGAATTGGTGCGCAACGGCCGGATCGGCCGGTTGCAACACGTCATCACCTCCCTCCCGTCCGGTCGGCAGGGCGGACCGTTCGTCTCCGCGCCGGTGCCCGCCGGATTGGACTGGGATCGCTGGCAGGGTCAGACCCCGGCGCTCGATTATGTGCCCGAACGATGCCATGGTTCCTTCCGTTATTGGTGGGATTATAGCGAGGGGACACTCACCGATTGGGGGGCGCATCACAATGACATCGCCCTTTGGGGAATGGGTCTCGAACACAGCGGCCCGGTGACGGCGCAAGCGGTGCCGTTATTGGCCCCGATCCCCGGCGGGTTTTCGTTCCCGTCGCTCTATCGCGTCGAATACACCTATGCCAACGGTGTGACCCACACCTGCCAGACCGTGGTGACCGAAGGCCCGGGAGGCAACGTGCTGACCGAACCGATACTGCCCGGAGAACTCCCCAACGGCGTGAAGTTCCTCGGCACCCAAGGCTGGATCTTCGTTTCCCGCCTCAAGATCGAGGCCAGCGACCCCGGGATTCTCCAAGAGCCCCTGACCAAGCGGAAGGTCATCCTCCCGGTGAGCGACAATCACATGCAGAATTTCTTCGACTGCGTGCGGTCCCGGAAAGATCCCGTGGCCCCGGTCGAGATCGGTCATCGCAGCGTGAGCGTCTGCCACCTCGGTGCGATCTCGCTGCGTCTGGGTCGGACGCTCCGCTGGGACCCTGTGCGGGAGCGGTTCCCGACCGACGCGGAGGCCAACGGATGGGTCTCGCGGGCGCAGCGGGCCCCTTATGATTATGCCCACGTGGCCTGAACGTCCTCAGTCGAGGAGGCGGGCCGGGACTTCACCGTCGGCGGCCACGACCCGATAATGCAATTCAAAGGGGCGTCCCTGCTTCAGTTGCACCGCGGCCGGCGCGGTGATCGCGGGATTGAGCAACCCGATGTCGACCAGATTATGCCAGGTGGCCGGTGGGTTCTCCGGGCCACACCGGAGTGCGACCGTGGCCACGACGCCCTCGGGAAGCCCGAACCGGTAGGCATACCACGGACGCGCCGGCCAGTTGGAGTCCGGTTCCCTGGTTTTTGGCGGCGGAAAATGGACGGGCCCTTCCGGAGCCAGGGCGGTGACGGAACCATCCTTTCGACCCCGGACGGAAAAACCGCTGAACGCCCAACGCGACAAGGTGGTGTCGGTCGCCGGGATCAGTTGGTAGGAAAGATCGAGGATGTTGGCCGCACCCTGGCGGGAAACCCGTGCATCCAACCGTTCCCGCATCACCACGACGCCATCCGCGAGCCATTCGTTGTCAGCGATGAACCGCGCCCCATGGATCGTGGAGGTCATGTTTCGAAGGCCGCGGTTGACCACCACCCGGTTGGTGATTGGTGCCGTTTCGCCCCACCCCCAGAAATCGCCATCCCGCGACCCGTGCATCTCCACCCACGCCAGGAAAATGCCCCGGTGCTGACGATGATCCGGCGGCGCAACCTCGGTCACCACCGTCCCGGCCGGGGTGCGGAAAGGGTGGAAGTAGCAGGCGGAATCGACCGACAACGACGAGCCCTTGGGGCGGACGAGTTGGTACCGCACCGCCTCGACCCCATCGGGGGCGGTGATGATGACCGCCTGGTCATCGTGCCGGATCTGGAAGCGTTCGGCATGGACGGACACCGCGGCCAGGACGGCGATCCAAAGGATCAGCGACCCGCGGGATAAGAACCGGATCATGGGGGGCTCGGAACAGGCGGACGACGGTTCAATCCGTCACCGGGCCACGCGGGCGCCGGATTGTGACATCCTGGGGCGAACGGTTTTTGGCGATCATATTGTCGGGCAGGATGCCCCGCCACGAGGTGTTCGGGTACACCAATGCCCGCCTTCCGATGATCGATCCGGGGTTGAGCACGGCATTGCATCCGACGTCGGCAAAATCGGCGATCAAGGCCCCGAATTTGCGGAGATTGGTGTCGATGCAGCGGCCGTCCATCTCGAGCCAGATGGTTTCCCCGTTCAATTTGAGATTGGAGACGATGGCGCCGGCCCCGAGATGGGCTTTGTGGCCAAGAATGGAGTCGCCGACGTAATTGAAGTGCGGCACCTGGGCCCCATTGAACAACAGGGTGTGCTTCACTTCACAGGCATTGCCCACCACACAGTTGTCGCCGATCACCACATTCTCCCGGATGTAGGCGTTATGCCGGATCTGGCAGTTCCGACCGATGATGGCCGGGCCCAGGATCATGGCGCCATGCTCCACCACCGTGCCTTCGCCGATGGAGACGTCGTTCCCGATATGGACATGCCCGATCGCCCGGTGGTGTTGCGCCGGACGGACATGACCCCTCACATAGTCGGCGAGCCGTGTCAGCGCGTCCCACGGATACTCGACCCCCTCAAACAAAACCGCATGTTCCGTCTGGCCAAGGTCGAACAGGTCGGGGGGCGTGTAGAACATGCCCCGAGCCTATGAATCCCCCGGAGCCGGGCAATGCGAAATCCGGGGGGTCACCTCCCTTCCGCACCAAGCCGCTTGAAGACCCGCGGTTCCTGGGTCACAAAGGTGCGATCCCATGTGGCGCGCCCTCCTCCCCTCTCTCTGCCTGCTCGCGGCCCATGCCGCCGGCCCGCTGGGGAGCGCCCCGACACCCACCAACCATTGGTCGCTCCGGCCGCTGATCCGCCCCTCCCTTCGCGCAGGGGCCGGGTCGGACGCCCCCGCGGCGAACCCGATCGACCGCTTCCTCGACACCGCCCTCGCCGACGCCGGGTTGGTTCCCGCACCCCCGGCCGGTCGCCGGGCCTGGCTGCGCCGCGTGACCTTTGACCTCACCGGTCTGCCACCCACTCCGGAGGAATCCCGGGCGTTCGTGGGCGACCGGCGTGCCGAGGCGGAAACGCGGGTGATCGACCGCCTGCTGGCTTCCCCACATTATGGGGAACGTTGGGCCCGGCATTGGCTGGATGCGGCCCATTACGCCGAGAGTCACGGCCACGACCAGGATCGGATCCGGACCAATGCCTGGCCTTATCGGGATCATCTGGTCGCCCGGTTGAATGCCGACCAACCTTACGCCCGGTTCATTGCCGAACAGATTGCCGGCGACCTTCTTTTCCCGGATGACCCGGAGGCCACGCTGGGCTTGGGTTTCCTCGCCGCCGGCCCGTGGGACGAAAGCTCCCTGCGCGATATCCGGGAGGACACGCTCGACCGGCAGGCCGGCCGGTATCTTGACCGCGACGACATGGTGGCCACCGTGATGAACGTGGTGACGGGGACGACCGTGCAATGCGCCCGGTGCCACGACCACAAGTTCGACCCGGTGCCGCAGGTGGATTATTATGCGTTGCAGGCCGTGTTTGCCGGGGTGGAACGGGCTGACCGGGTGTGGGACGCCGACCCGTCCGTGCACCGGCGCCGACAGCAATTGATGAGTGACCGACGCCGGGCGGACCGCGGTGACACCGTCTGGTTGGAAAGCCCGGAGGTCCAGGCCCGGGTGGCCGCTTGGGTGGCCGCCCGCAATGCCACCCCGGTCCATTGGCAAGTCCTCGCCCCCCAACTGGTCACGACATCAGCCGGCACGACGCTCCTGGCCCAAACCGACGGATCATTCCTCGCGACCGGACCGCGGCCGGAGAAAGACACCTATGTTTTTCGCGGGACGGGAACGGGGAGCGCCCTCACCGCGGTGCGATTGGAGGCCCTCACCGATCCCAGCCTTCCGGAGGGCGGGCCGGGCCGGGCGGAAAATGGCAACCTTCACCTGTCCGAATTCCTGCTCGAAGTGGCGCCGCCCGATGTCGGCCCGGCCCGCGAAGTGCCGGTGTCCCGCGCGACGGCCGATTTCGACCAGGATGGCTGGGACGTGGCGCGCACCCTCGACCGCGACGAAGCGACGGCCTGGGGAATCCATCCCCGCGAAGGGACTCCGCACGTGGCGGTGCTTGAATTGCGCGAACCGCTCTTGGTGCCGACGGGCAGCGAATGGGTGGTCACCCTGAAACAACTCCACGGCCGCGGACATTTGCTGGGTCGCGTGCGACTCGCGGTCACGGGCGACCCGGCCGGACGCGCGGTCCTGCTACCCGAGCCGCTGGCGTCCCTGGTCGCCCGGCCCGCGGAATCCCTCACCCCGGCTGAACGACGCACGCTTGCGGTTCACGTCGTGCGCGAGACCACGGAACGCGCTTTGTCGCAACTGCCCACGCCCCGGAAGGTGTACGCGGCCGCGGCGGATTTTGCACCCGATGGCGGATTGCATCCGGTCCTGCGTCCCCGGGTGATCCAGGTGCTGAACCGGGGCGAAATCACCAAGCCCGGCGCCACGGCCCGACCGGGAGCTTTGGCGTGCCTTGCAGGGTTGGACGCAAGATTTCCCGATTCCGGTCCCGACGATGAAGGTCCGCGCCGGGCCGCCCTGGCCCGGTGGCTGACCGACCCGGCAAATGTGCTCACCTGGCGGACCATCGTTAACCGCGTGTGGCATCACCATTTCGGACGGGGCCTGGCCAACACCCCGAACGACCTCGGGCGCATGGGGGGTGCGCCGTCGCATCCCGGACTCCTCGACTGGCTGGCCGTCTGGTTCCGGGACGATGCGCAAGGTTCCCTCAAGGCCCTGCATCGGCTGATCGTTACCAGCCAGGCTTACCGGCGTTCAACGCTGACCACGCCCGAGGGTTTGGCAACGGATCCGGACAACCGTTGGCTCGCCCATATGAGTCGTCACCGGCTCGAAGCCGAATGCGTTCGCGACGCGGTTCTCCAGATCGCCGGGCGTCTCGATTTCCGCATGGGCGGCCCGGGCGATCACCAGTTCGATCTCCAACCCGGAATCCATGTCACGCCGCGCGTGGATTACACCCGGTTCGATCCGGACGACGTGGCGGGGGCCCGGCGCAGTGTGTATCGGTTCCTTTTCCGGACCCTCCCCGATCCCTTCATGGACGCACTCGACTGCCCGGCGGGCGACCAGACCATCGGCGTGCGGGATGATTCGGTGTCGGTGCAGCAGGCACTCTCGCTCTGGAACCACCCGTTCATGCTGCGGGAGGCAGAACACTTTGGGGAACGGATCGAACGGTCCGGACCCACCCCGTTGCGTCGGGTCCGTGCGGCGTGTGAGTGGGTCTGGGGCCGTCCGCCCCTGCCGGAGGAAGAGCGTGAACTGACGGAATACGCCCTGCGACACGGTTGGGCCAATGTCGGGCGCCTGCTCTTCAACAGCAGCGAATTCCTGTTCGTGGATTGAATCGGAGGAAACCCATGAACCCTTCCCGACACATCTCCGGAACCCGCCGCGAATTCCTGGCCCGCTTGGGAGGCGGCTTGGGCACGGCAGCGCTGGCGCCCCTGCTGGCGTCTGACGCTCTTCGGGCGGACGGAGCGGTTCCCTTGTCCGGAGGCGTGCTGCGCGGGGGATTGCACCATCCGGCCCGCGCCCGACGCGTGATCCAACTGTTCATGAACGGGGGTGCGAGCCAGATGGACCTGTTCGACCACAAGCCCGAACTGTTCCGGCGCCACGGTGAGAGATTCGATCCCGGACCGGGTCGTCGGGTGGAGGCGCCGACCAGCGAACCGGGCAAGATCCTGAAGCCGCCCTATGGATTCCAACAACACGGCGCCTGCGGACGGTGGGTGAGCGACCTTCTCCCGCACCTCGCGCAATGTGTGGACCAATTGGCGTTCCTCTCCGCGATGGTCTCGCGCACCAATGTCCATGGGCCGGGCAGTTACCTGATGAACACCGGGTTCCTCCTGCCCGGATTCCCGTGTGCCGGGGCGTGGGTGAGCTATGCCTTGGGCCGCGAATGCGACAATCTTCCGGGGTTCATCGTCCTGCCCGACACCAAGGGGCTGCCCTATAATCAAAAGGGCAATTTCAGCGCCGGATTCCTCCCCGCCGCCAACCAGGGGACCGTGATCCCGTCGGCCGGACCGGCCCCCATCGCGAACCTCCAACCGCCCGCCGGCACCCGGTTCCTCACCCCCGAATCCGAGCATGACGGACTCGACCTTCTGCGCCGGCTCAACGAATCCCATCGCGATTCCCGACCCGGCGACTCCCGTCTGGACGCCCGCATCGAGTCCTACGAACTCGCCGCCCGGATGCAACTGGCGGCCCCGGAAGCCTTCGATGTCGATCGGGAAAGTCCGGCCACCCGGCGCCTTTACGGTCTCGAGCACCCGGTGACCGCCGAATATGGCCGCCGGTGCCTGCTGGCGCGGCGATTGATCGAGCGCGGGGTCCGGTTTGTGCAGGTGTGGAGCGGTGCCGGCGGTCCGACGGCGAATTGGGACAATCACAACAGCATCACCCGGGAACTGCCGCCGATGTGCGCCGCCACCGATCAACCCATCGCGGCGTTGCTCCACGACCTTCACGGGCGCGGCATGCTCGACGACACCCTCGTGCTGTGGAACACGGAGTTCGGTCGGATGCCATTTTCCCAAAGCGGCGAGGGGCGCGATCACAACGGCGGAACCTTTGTCGGCTGGATGGCGGGTGGCGGTGTGAAGCCCGGTGTGACCGTCGGGGAAAGCGATGAATGGTCCTGGAAAGCAGCCCACGACCCCGTGAGCACGTACGATTTTCATGCCACCGTCCTGCACCTGCTCGGGATCAACCACGAACGCCTCACCGTCCGGCACAACGGCGCCAGTCGCCGCCTGACCGACGTCCACGGCGAGGTCGTGAAGGCCGTGTTGGGGTGAGGCAATGACGAATGACGAATGGCGAATGACGCCTCACGTGTCACGCCTCACGTCTCACGTCTCACAAATCACGAATCACGAGCCACCCCGGTAACCATCCGGACCGGTCGTTGTAGCAGGTGGGTGAAGTCCATCAGTTCCTCCATATAACGCCGGCCGTGCGGACTTCCACGGCCGGCGTACACAAGACCGGCCGGAACCCGTCGTCCCGTTCCCTGCTGCGCCCGCCTCGGTGCCGCGCTCAATCTAACTGGCTCCTCCTCCTTGCACCACGGCGCACGACTGGACTTCAATCTGCGGGTTCCGGCCCTTTTGCTTCGGAAGGGCCGGAACGGCAGAGCTTCGGGAGCCACAGAGCTTCGGAGCGGCAGAGGCCTGAGCGGACCGGATCGCCCCGTTCGGAGGAGACGACGGAGGAGACTCTGACCGCTGAGTTCTGACCGCTGAAGCTCCGTCCCCTGAGGCTCTGAGGCTCTGATTCCCGAGGTTCCACCCCCTGTGGCTCCGCCCTTCGTCCCCATCGTCCCACTCCCCAACCCCGACTTGCCCACCGTCCGCTTCGTTCCTAGCCTTGTCCTTGTGATGCGCCTGCTCCGCCCCCTGTGCCTCGCCGGCCTGATGGCCGCCGTCGCTCCCACCCCGTTGCTCCACGCTGCCGACGTGGATGCCGAAGACTACCGCCAGCTCAAAAGCCGTGTCGCCGCCTTCGACGAAGCCCTCGCCGTCTACCGGACCTCGATCCAAAGCCTGCGCGATGAACTGATCCGGCTGCGCTCCGAAAACGCCGCCCTGCGCACCCAGGCCAATGCCGCGCGCAACGCCGTTTCCCAAGAGCAACTGAGCCGCCTTGCCCAGCAGGTCCAGGAGGTCGAACGCAATCGAACCCACGACAAACAACAGGTTCTCGATGCCCTCGACCACCTGAAGACTCTGGCCCCGGTCCCGGCCCGGACTCTTCCTAAGGCCCCGCCGAAAAAGCAGCCGAAAACCGTTGCGAAAAAGGTCGTCCCTCCCCCCCAATAACGAGGCCCTCATCCGTCCCCTTTTCCCATCCTGCGCGACCCGCCTTCCTCCCCAACCCGTCCCAGCCATGCGCCCTCTGCCGCTCCTGTTATTCTCCGGAATCCTTGCGCTCGCCCCGCTCCGGGCCGCCGAAATCGACACCGAGGACTTCAACCACCTCCAAGGCCGGGTCAATGCCCAGGACGAAAGCATCGAGACCTTCCGCGTCTCCCTGCGCAACCTGCGCGATGAAATCGCCAGGTTGCGCTCTGACAACGAGACCCTTCGCAGCCAGCTCGGCAATGTGAAGAATCTCGCCACCCAGGAACAGTTGACGCGGTTGACCGACCAGGTGCGGGACGTCGAGAAAAACCGGGTCAAGGACAAGGAACAGATCCTCGAGGCGATCGAGAAACTCAAGGTGCTGCCGCCGGTCGTGATCCCCGATCCGCCCAAACCGACGCCGACGCCGACACCGAAGGTCGCCGACAAACCCGCGGACAAGCCGGACAAGGCTTCCGACAAGGTGGCGGACAAGCCCGCGGACAAGCCGGAAAAACCGGCCGACCCCGGACCCGACCTGCCCACGGAATATTATGAGCACAAGGTCGCGGAAGGCGACACCCTCGGCGCCATCATCCAGGCCTATAACAAGCAGAATGGGCTCAAAGTCCGCATCGAGCACGTGCTCAAGGCCAACCCGAAGCTCAAGGATCCCAAACGCCTGCGGGTCGGCGACACGATCCGCATCCCGGCCGTGAAGTGAGGCTCAGGCACCCCGGGAAACACTGACGACACGGATGGCACGGATTTTCACGGATCGATGGGGCTCAACTTCCTTCACAGGACCCGTTCTCCGTCACGTGGATCATCCGTGTTAACCTGTGAAATCCGCGTCACGCCCCATTGGTTAATATGAAGTTTCTCCGCCGCTCCCATTTGTATCTCGGGGTCTTCTTCACGCCGCTGCTCCTCTTCTTTCTGGGCACCGGTTGGTATCAGACGACCAATCCCGACCGACTCAAATCCCCCGGGGATGCCGAGACGCTCGGCCAGAAATTCCGCGTGGTGCATACCGACCAGATCTATCCCACCAACCGCGAACGGAGCCGGCCCTCATCCCCGAAGGCCTTCCAGGTGCTGGTGACCGTGATGTCCGCCGCGCTCGCCATCACCACTTTCATCGGGGTGTTCCTGGCTTTTCGGACCGTGCGCCAGATCTGGCCCGTCGCCGTCGCCCTGGTCCTGGGGATCGGCATCCCTGTCCTCCTTCTTTGGCTCGGCCAGAAAGGTTGAGCCGGGCGTTCTTTCGCGGCCATCCCTCCCCGGCCGGCATCAGATCCGTGAAATCCGAGTCCCGGGCTACTCCGGCTTCGGCATCTTCGCCCCCAACCTCAGGTATTCCCACATCGCCCCGATCGTCTTCGGACCGTCGCCCCCATAGAATTCGGCCAGCGGGCTCTTCCCCTCGTCATCGAAATACACCGGCATTTTTGTGGTCGGATCCAAACTCATCGGACTCCGCACCCAGCGGCGGAAATAGTCCTGCTGCAACCGCTCGAAGCTGTGCGCCAGATTGAGACCCGGCGCTTCGAACACCGCCGTCGCCGCAAAATCCCCGACACTGTGGCAGGTGACACACGACAACCCTCCACTCTGACGCATCAGTTTCCGCCCATTCTCCGCATCCTCGGCCGAGCCCGGGACTTCCGCCGGAGTTTTTGCCGGCCATCCGTGACGCGTCGACAATCCCTCTCCCAGACCCGCCGCGTAGGCCGGAAAAGACGGCATCCGGTTCTCCAGCCAGGTGCGCGGCTTCCACGTCTCCGTCCCGCCGATAAACCGGACCGCCCATTCCGGCTTCAGCTTGCCCGCCAGCAATTCCCACGTGGGGAAACCCTCATGTTTTCCGTGGCATTCCGTGCAGTTGAGATGGGCCGATTGCCGCATCAGGAAATCTGCCGACGTGGGCCGCGCCAAGGACGCCCGGTCGGTCGCCGCGAACGCCCGCAAGGACTCCCGTTGCCCCGCTGCGAACGCATACCGCGGCGCCTTCGCACCGTCCGGCACTGAATCCGCCAGACAGCCCGCCGTCCACCGATCCGAACCCAACTCCGCGAGCGATTTGGCCACCACCGACGACTTCACGCCCTCCAGCACGTGGCAATTGACGCAGCCCGACGCCTCAACCAAACCACGGCCCTTCGCGATGAGGTCGGGAGTGGCCACCGCCGGGGCCTCGAAACGCGCATCAGCCGACGCATTCAGATACGCTGCCAGATTCCCGGCCTCCTCTGCGGTCAGGCGGAAGTTCGGCATCCGGATCCAGGCGAAATGCTGCTCGGGTCGCAATAGAAACTCATTCAACGCCCCCGGCGTGAATTTGCCCTTCACCCCTTTCTGGGAAATCTTGCCGGGTTCGGCCGCCGCGGTGTCGGGCGGATTATGGCAGGCGACACAAAGCAACTTGTCATATAACACCCGCCCGAGTTCCCGGTCGCCGTCCTTCCCCTCGGGCTTCACCCCGGTCTTGAGCGAACCCAGATAAGCCGCCACCGCGCCGGCATTGGCCTTCGCCTCCGGCCCGGTGAACACCCGCGGCATCGGGGTGCCCGCGCGCATCGACTGCGGATCCTCGATCCACCGGGCCAGCCATGCCTCCTGACGACGCTCCCCGATCCCGGTCAGCACCGGGGCGTCCATCGCCAGTTCCGGCATCCCGCCCGGCGCGGCATGGCACTTCACGCACCGGGCCTCCGCCCACAGATCGCGACCGGCGTGCAGCCCGATCGCCGCCAGCAATTCGGGGGTGACATCGTGGCTGAGCGATGCAACCGGCACGGGATTGCGCGGCGTCTCCTTGTTGGACCAGAGCAACCGGATGAAGGCGTCGCCCTGTGCCGGCGCCTTGAACTCGACCTTCAAGGCATTCGCACCCTTGTTGAGCTTGACCACCGGACCGGTCACCGGATGCACGCCGTCGCCCGTCCCGCTGAAGACCGCAGTCCCGTTCACCTCCAGCTTCACCTCGCCCTGGGCCTCGGCCTCAAACGTGTATTCCGCCCGCAATTCCGATGCGACGAAACCGGTCCAGATGGCGGTGAAGGGTCCCGTCGGGACGAAGGGTGACGCCGATTCACCCGAGGCCACATATAACTGGACGTTCGGCCATTCACTTTGGTCCGTGTTCGCGCCGGCGGTGACCGACAGTTTGAGTCCGGCGGGACGGTCGGCGGCGCGGGCCATCCCCGCACCCGCCGTCAGGGCCACCACCGCCAGAATGCGGACGAGACTCTCGGGACGAAACATGGCGCGGAGCCTAGGCATGGCGGTCCGACGGTCAAGAAGAGGGCGGGCCAAGGCTCCTCCGGAAGCAAGGGGAACCAACTCTTCAACGTTCAACCTTCATCCTTCATCCTTCATCCTTATCCCTTGCCCCGCCCTATTCCCACCGGGGTTCCCGGTGCAGCAGGTACCGGACAAAATGATCCATCCGTCGCCGCGCCCCATACGGTTGCTCGCCCGACCCGTGGTTGGCGCCCGGAATGATCAACAGGTCGAAATCTTTGTCCGCCCGGATCAACGCCGCCGCCAATTGCATCGTGCTCGCCGGGTCCACGTTGGTGTCCAGTTCACCCACGGTCAGCAGCAGCTTCCCCTTCAGGTTCTTCGCCTGGGTCACGTTCGATTGCTCGGCATAATGCGGCCCGATCGGCCAGCCCATCCACTGTTCGTTCCACCAGATCTTGTCCATCCGGTTGTCATGGCACCCACAATCGCTGGCCGCCACCCGGTAGAAATCCCCGTACGCCAGCAAGGCCCGCGTTGAACTCTGCCCGCCCGCACTCCCGCCATAAATCCCCACCCGGTCGAGATCCATCCACGCCCTCCCTGCGGCCGCCGCCCGCATCCACGCGATCCGGTCGGGGAAACCGGAATCCCCGAGGTTCTTCCAACACACGTCATGGAATGCCTTCGACCGTTGGCTCGTCCCCATCCCGTCGATCTGCACCACCACGAACCCGAGTTCCGCCAGGGAATGCTGGCGCGTCAGACGCCCGAATTCCTTCGGCACAAACGCACCCTGCGGCCCGGCATAAATCTCCTCGATCACCGGATACCGTTTCGAGGCATCGAAATGGGACGGGGTTATGATGATGCCAAAGATGTCCGTGGTGCCGTCGCGTCCCTTGGCCACAAATCGCTCGGGCAACGTCCATCCGGCCGCCCGCAACCCCGACGCGTCCGCCCGCTCCAAACCGCACACCAACACGCCGTCCGCCGCCCGCCGCAATTCAGTGACCGACGGTTCATCCACCCGTGACCACGTGTCCACCATCCACCGGCGATCGGGTGAAAACTCCACCTGGTGCGTGCCGTCGCCTTCGGTGAGCACCGTCAACTCCGTGCCGTCGAGGTTCACCCGGCACAGATGCTGATGGTACGGGTCCTGTCCCGGTCGGACGCCGCCCGCATAAAACCACACCTGGCGCCGCTCCTCGTCCACCCGTTCCACTTTCCGCACCACCCATTCCCCGTGCGTCACCTGGTTTTTCACACGACCCGACTTCACGTCATAGAGCCAAAGGTGACACCAGCCATCACGCTCGGACATCCAGAGCAATTCCCCCGTCCGGTCCAGCCAGTGCGACCACGTCTTCCCCGTCCAATCGACAAAGGTCTTCGACGCTTCCTCCACCACGATGCGGGGTTGGATCATTCCCGGTGCGTCCGCCGGCCCGTCCGTCGGTAACGACGCCGTCCCGACTTCCAGGATCCGGTACACCTGATGTCCCCGTTGGTTATAAGGGAACGTGAAGGACCTCCCATCCCTGGCCCACCGCAATTCGAGGTCCCCCGATTCCGTGAACGGGTTGTCATAGAGCGGATCCTCGACATTGAATTGCCGGTGGTCGGCGACTCGGAAGACCCTCCACAACGGCTTGGGCAGGGTGTCGCCCGGTTTGAGATAGGAATGCGAATGGAGTTTCGGCTGCAACTGGTCGCGCGGGGCCGCCTCGATCAGCGTCACCCGGTGTTCCTGCCCGCGGCGCACCCGACGCGCGACCACCACCGACGAATCGGGCGCCCACGAAATGTCCGGACTATAAGCCTCCTCCGGCGTCCCATCCCGGCTCAACGCCACGCCCTCCCCGCCCGCACCGGGCCGAAGATATAAATTATGATCCTTCAGGGTCGCCACCCAGCGGCCGTCGGGCGAGGTGCCCTCCACGCGTGACTCCGGTTTCGCGGGTTCGGACGGGGTCGGATCGGCCTGTCCTTCCCCCACCACCGCGCGCCCCGAGGTCTCCGCCTCGAACACCGCCAGCTTCGCCCCGACTTTGTCGGTGACCAGCCACAGGTGTCCGACAAAGGTGTGCTGTTTCCTTTCCTGACCGGCGCGCAGCCGCCCATAGCTCTTCCGCACCCCCTCCGTGTCGACCCAATATAATTCCACGTCGTCACGGGTCTGGTTCACAAAGGTCAACTCGGTTTCCTCGGCCGAATTGCGGGAACGTTCCGGTTGGCTGGCGACTGTCCGGGGACGGAGCGCGGCCTCGGGCTGATCCGACACCTTCAACGCCAGTGGGTCCATTTCCAGGCGCCACCTTTTGCCCCCGGCCCGGAACAGTGCGGCCCTTCCCTCGGCATCGAGGTCGAATCGGTCGAGGGGCAGTGCCTCCGGCTTCAGCTCCTGCTTCAGTTCCGCGCCCAGCAGGCGTGCGACCTGGGAGGCGTCGAAAAGCGGCCCGCGTCGGCCGGATTCCGCATCCACCACGATCCATTCGCGGGTGCCGGGGCCGGTCTCGATTTCATACCAGAACCTCGTGCCACCCGTCAGCCAGTGGGATCGGACGCGCGCCCGGAACACTTTGTTTTCGGTGCGCTGCGCCAGGGAGGCCGCCCGCTCGTAATCCGCCTTGGAACCCTGGGCCCGCACGCCGACCGCCGCCGCACCGCAGGCCAGGGCGGCCAGGATTCGCACCAGGAAGAGCATCTGTTTCCGCATGGTGCGGCCGAGACTCCCACAGACCCCGGCGAGGCGGAAGAGTGCAGAAGCCGGTGTGCAAGGCAGTGTGACCCTTCGGCGGTCCTTTCCGGATGACCGGATTGCGGGCGGCCGAAACACGGGTTGACACGGACATCGATCGATCCATCGTTGAACGGTATGGAAACGGTCACCATCTCGCCCAAATTCCAAGTGGTCATCCCCCGGCGTGTTCGCGAGGCCATGGGGCTTCGATCGGGAGAGAAGGCCCATGTCATCCCGTACCGCAATCGGATCGAAATCATCCCGGTCCGGGATGTCCGCAAGCTGCGGGGTTATCTCAAAGGCATCGACACCTCGTTCGCCCGCGAGGGTGACCGGGTATGAATGTCGTGGATTCGTCCGCATGGCTCGCCTACTTCGCCGGCGAAAAGAACGCCGGCTTCTTTGCCGGGGCCATCGAGGACACCGAGCTATTGCTGGTTCCATCGGTCTGCATTTACGAAGTGTTCAAGGTGGTTCTGCGTGAGCGGGGTGAGGACGACGCGTTTCAGGCCGTCGCGGTCATGCGGCAAGGGGTCCTCATCGATCTGGACTGTGAACTCGCCATGGAAGCGGCCGCCATGGGTCTTGAGGAGAAACTGGCATTTGCCGATTCCGTGATCTACGCGATCGCGAGAAAGCATGGCGCGACGGTCTGGACCCAGGACACTCATTTCTCGGGCCGCGCCGATGTGCAGTTCAGAGCCAAATAGGACAATGAGACGCACGGACTGCCTCAAAACATGCGGTTGAAATCCCCCGGCGGACGCGCGGTGAGCCAATAACTCCTGGCCCCGGGATCCCGCTTGAGCCGGAGCGGATCCTGTCCCGCCATCCGCATCGCCAATCCCAGCGGAACCAGCACGACGCAGAACAGCACGGCCAGCAACACGGTCCCCACGACCCGCCCGATCCAATGTCCCACGGTGCGGCCCGCCCGATAGAAACCGCGGAACCATCCCGGTCGCCGCCAGGCCCCCAACGCCAGTGCCAGTGCCGCCGGGGCAATCCCCAGCGGAACCGCCGCCGAAACCCGTCCGCGCCACCACGCCAGCACGGTGAACAACGTCACTGCCGCGGCGCTGGACCACGTGAACTTGCGCCATTCAGCGGGCTTCTCGCTCAGTCTGAGTCGCATTCGTTGCTCCTTGTGTTCCTTTGCGGCTCAATCCGCGACCTTTTCAAAAACCTGCCGCGGTTTGCCCGGCTGTCGGTCCCGATCCAGCACCAGGTCGCCCACCACCAGATGGTCCATCGCCGTGTTGACGAAGCACCGATAGGCGTCGTCCGGCGAGCACACAATCGGTTCGCCGCGCACGTTGAAGGACGTGTTCACCAGGACCGCGCAACCCGTCGCCGCCTCCCAGCGCCGCAACAGGGCGTCCAGTCGCGGATGATCCTCCGCCGTCACCGTCTGGACCCGTGCCGAGCCGTCCACATGGGTCACCGCCGGCAGCGTGGACCGCACCCGGTTCACCCGCGCGACCAGGTCGTCGCCCGGGTCCGGCCCGACCTCGGCCCGCAACAACTCGCGTCGCACCGGGGCCACCAGCAGCATATAGGGCGAATCCACCTCCAGGTCGAAATACGCGGCCGCACGGCTCCGGCGAACCACGGGTGCAAACGGCCGGAACGATTCCCGGAATTTGACCTTCAGGTTCATCACCGACTGCATCCGCGGTGAACGCGGGTCGCCCAGGATCGAGCGTCCGCCCAGTGCGCGCGGGCCGAATTCCATCCTTCCTTCGAACCAACCGACAATCTCTCCCGCCGCGAGCCACGCCACCACCCGGTCGAGCAGCGCCTCCTCGCCGAGCCGTTCATAGACCGCGCCATGGGCCTTGAGCGTTGTCTCGGATTCCGCCTCCGTGAAGCCCGGTCCCAAGCGCGCGCCCTGCATGCGGTCCCGGGGCGGACGCGCCGGGGCTCCGGTCCGTGCGGCGTGATCGTGCCAAACGGCCAAGGCCGCGCCGAGCGATCCACCGGCGTCACCGGCCGCAGGTTGGATCCATAATTCGCGGAACGGGCCCTCCCGCAACAGCCGGCCGTTGGCCACGCAATTCAAGGCCACGCCCCCCGCCAGGCAGAGCCGGTCCTCCCCCGTCACCGCGTGCGCCTGTCGCGCCAATCGCAGCATCACCTCCTCGGTCACCGCCTGGATGGATCGCGCCACATCGCAATGCCGTCGCTCAATCCGTCCCTCCGGCGCCCGGGGCGGCCCGCCGAACAGGGCGTCGAACCGCGCATTGGTGAGCCGGAAACCCCGCAGGAAATCGAAGTATTCGGGGTTGAGCCAGAACGAGCCGTCCTCCTTCAGGTCGAGCAATTCGTCGCGGATGATCCCGGCGAACCGGGGTTCACCGAACGGCGCCAGGCCCATCAGCTTATACTCGCCGGAGTTGACCCGGAACCCGCAGTGGACGGTGAACGCCGAGTAGAGCAATCCCAGGGAATGCGGGAAACGCAGTTCCCGGAGCATCTCCAACCGGTGTCCGTCCCCGCGCCCGATCGTGGTCGTCGCATATTCCCCCACCCCGTCCACGGTCAGCACCGCGGCCCGCAGGAACGGCGACGGGAAGAAGGCGCTGGCGGCGTGGGCCTGGTGGTGTTCGGTGAACAGCACGGGCACCCCCGCCGGCAATCCGTCCAGATCCTCCCGCAACGTGGCGCGCAGGTTGAGCTTCTCAGCCAGCCAGGATGGCGCGAAGTGGACGAACGTTTTCAACCCGGCCGGCGCAATGGCCAGGCACGTCTCCAGGAACCGGGCGAACTTCGGCAACGGTTTGTCATAGAACACCACCGCATCCAGTTGGTCCGCGCGCAGGCCGGCCTGGCGCAGACACCACGCGGCGGCCTGGGTCGGGAAGGCGTCATCGTTCTTGCGACGGCTGAAACGTTCCTCCTGCGCGGCCGCCACAATTTCCCCATCGCGTAACAGGGCGGCTGCCGAATCGTGGTAGAAGGCCGAGATGCCGAGCAGATGGCGCATGCAGGCCTAGGCGAAGGGATACATGAACGGAGCCAGGGCCGAACTGGAGCTGAACACGATCAGGAGGCCCAACAACAGGAGAACCACCACGAGCGGCACGAGCCACCACTTCTTCTCCTGGCGGAGGAACAGGAGGAATTCTTTGAGGGCCTGCCACATGACGGATGCGGCGACGCTACGGTCGCACCCGCCTTGAGGCAAGGTGCCCCTGGGCGCATCTGGGCATCGTGGGAAGGCGGGTAGGAAAACCCGCCCCCCCGGTGCTGTCGCGACCGCCCTGGGAAGGCGGGTTTTCCTTCCCGCCCCGTTTCTCCGATGCCCCGGCTTCCCACGATGCCCAGAGGCGCCCGGTGCCCCTCCCGGCCCTTCCGAATTCCATCGGCACCCACGATCCGCCCCTATTGCGCCCTGCACGCCCATCACCCCGGATGTTGCAGATCGCAATGCCACCCCTCCGCCGCGCGACACCCACGGGCCCATGGACGCGGGCTTTCATGGGTTTTGCCACGGATTTCCCGGGATTTCAGCAAGGCACGGACCCTGCACCCGTCGGCCGGTATGAAATCGAATGCCCTGCCAGCTTCCGCCGCGGATTATTTTGATGTGCCCGTTTGCACCGAAGAGGGGGCTGACCTGGCCTATCAGGCATACCTGAGCCAAAGGGCGGAGGTGGGCCACGACTTTTCCCACCTCTTGGAGGAGCGCGCCTGGCTTCAGGCAGCGGGTCCGGTCGCTGCCGACCCCTTGTCCTAGGCGCCGGGCGGTGACCCACCACTGGATACGAATCGGGTCGGCCCGGTGTCTGGGCTCCCCGCGGGGTGCATTCGCGCGTTCCGGTCCAGGTGGGTCGCCTGCGGGACGGGACGGCTAACGATGCTTCAAGGTGATGAATTCGTCCTTATTTCACTGGTGGCGGCGTGGCCCGAACCCGGGCGATCCCGGCGATGAACCTGGGGAGCGGCCCTTGGGGGCGGAAGTCCTCAGTCCCCCGCAATTGGGTCCCTTCGGCCAAAGTCTCGTCGAGCGGCATCAGGTCCTCCTGCGGGGCGGGCCCAATCGCCTGCTCGCACGGTTGGACGAGAATGCCGCCGTCCTCCATGCCTTCAATGGGAACACCCGGGCCATCGACCGCCAGATCCGTCAGGTCACCCCGGCCGCGGAATGGCTGCTCGACAACGCTTACCTCATTGACGAGCAGATCCTGATGGCACGCCGCCACCTGCCTGGCGGTTACAGTCGGGAATTGCTGCGTTTGGCGGACGGACCCTCCGCGGGATTGCCCCGGGTGTACGACCTGATGCTCGAGTTCATCTCCCACGTGGATGCCCAGTTGGAGTTGGATTCGCTCACCGCCCTGGTCGCGGGTTACCAAGGGATCGCACCCCTGACGCTCGGTGAACTTTGGGCCGTCCCGATCATGCTCCGGCTCGGCCTGCTGGAAAATCTGCGCCGCATCACCCTCCGGCTCACCGAGGACCGGGCCAGCCGCAATGTCGCCGACCATTGGGTGGACCAACTGGAAGCCGTCCTCACCGACAAACCGACCGAACTGATCGGGGTCGTCGCCGATCTCGCGCGCGCCGGGATGCCCCAATCCAGCGCCTTCATCTCCGAATTCAGCCACCGGATCTCCCGTCTCGGCCCGACCGCCCAACTCGCCCGCAGTTGGCTCGAACAGTGCCTCGCCAGCGAGGGCCGCTCCATCGAACATTATGTCCTGCTCGACAGCCAAAGACAGGCCGCCGAACAGGTCTCCGTCAGCCATAGCATCGCCAGCCTCCGTCGGATCGGCACCCTCGACTGGCGCGAGTTTGTCGAGACCCTCAGCCTGGTGGACCAGGCCCTGCAGCAGGATCCGGCCGGAGTCTATGGGCGGATGGATTTCGCCACCCGCGATCAATACCGTCACGTCGTCGAGTCCATCGCCCGCCACAGCCAGTGGTCGGAAATCGAGATCGCGGAATTCGCCGTCGCCCGGGCCCACGATGAAGCCGACTCCCACGGAACGGACGATCGGAAAGCGCATGTCGGCTTTCATCTCATTGACGCCGGACGCGATGGATTGGAGCAGGCGGTCGCCATGCGTTGCCCTCTCCGCGCCCGGCCCGAACGATGGGTCCGTCGTCATCCGTCGCCATTTTACTTGGGGGGTATCCTGGCGATCACGCTGATCGTCACCGTCAGCTTGGTCCGCTGGGCGCAGCAGATCGGGATCCAGGGCGCCCCGTTGTATTTCCTGGGCATGGTCCTTCTGCTGGGTGCCAGCCAGCTAGGCGTGGCGCTGATGAACTGGCTGGTCCCGCTGCTGGTCGGCCCCCGGTTGCTGCCCCGGCTCGATTTCTCGGCCGGATTGCCCGCCGACTGCCGGACCATGGTCGTGATCCCCACGCTCCTCACCGATGGCCCAGGCATCGAACGCCTCTTGGAATTCCTGGAAATCCATCACCTCGGCAACCTCGACCATCACCTGCATTTCGCGTTGCTGACGGATTTCACCGATGCCCCGGCGGAAACACAACCGGAGGACCCGGAGTTGGTGGACCAAGTCCGGGCCGGGATCGAACGCCTGAACGGGACCTACGGGTCCGACCGCTTCTTCCTGCTGCACCGGCCGCGTCGTTGGAATCCCGCCGAAGGGGTCTGGATGGGTTACGAGCGCAAGCGCGGGAAGCTTCTCGAATTCAATGGACTCCTGCGCGGTCGGGGTCGGGAACTGTTCTCCACGCTCATCGGGGACCTTTCCATCCTGACCGGGGTCCGGTTCGTGATCACGCTCGACACCGACACCCAACTGCCCCGTGACACTGCCCGGCGTCTGGTCGGCACGATCGCCCATCCGCTGAACCGGCCCATCAACGACCCGGAGACGGGGATCGTCACTCAGGGCTATGGGATCCTGCAACCACGCATCGGGATCAGTCTTCCCAGTGCCGGAAGATCCTGGTTTGTGCGTCTTTTCGCCGGGGACGCGGGAATCGATCCCTATACGCGGGCCGTCTCCGATGTTTACCAGGACGTCTTCAACGAAGGGTCTTTCATCGGCAAGGGGATCTATGACGTGGACGCCTTTGAACGGGCGGTGGCCGGACGGTTTCCCGAAAACACCATCCTCAGCCATGACCTGATCGAATCCGCCCATGCCCGCTCGGCGCTGGTCAGCGACGTGGAGCTCTATGAGGAACACCCGTCCCATTATAATGTGGATGTCAGCCGGCGGCACCGCTGGATCCGGGGTGATTGGCAGATTGCGCCCTGGCTCCTGCCCCGCGTCCCCGGGGCGGACGCCCGCTGGATTGCGAATCCGCTGTCCGGCCTGTCGCGATGGAAGCTCTTCGACAACCTGCGGCGCAGCCTCGTCCCGACCGCACTCCTGCTGGTGCTCTGGGGCGATTGGATGCTGTCTCCGACGGCGTCCGGCTTCGGTCCCCTGGTGGTGGTGTCCGTGATCCTCCTGCCCGTCGTCCTGTCCCTGTTGGTCGACGCGTTGAGAAAGCCGTCGGATTGGCCGCTGGGATTGCATTGCGGTTCATTGGTCACCTCGGCCGGACGTCAATTGGCCCAGGTGGGGCTGACGTTGGCGTTCCTTCCCTATGACGCCTGGGTCAGCCTGGATGCGGTGCTGCGAACCCTGGGACGGCTGCTTTGGACGCGCCGCCGCCTTCTGGAATGGAAGACCTCGGTGAGCGTCGAACAGACCGCCCGCACCGATCTGGAATCCTTCTACCGGACGATGTGGATCGCGCCGGCGGTGGCGGCGGTCACGCTGGGGGTCTTGGGAGCCGTGCACCCGGACCAGCTGATGTCCGCCGCCCCCTTCGTCGTGCTCTGGCTCACGGCGCCGGCTTCCGCCTGGTGGATCAGCCGCCCGCTCGAACCGGAGCACCCGGGATTGACCGCGCGCCAACGGAGGTTCCTCCGGCGCACGGCCCGGCAGACCTGGGGTTTCTTTGAGACCTTGGTGACCGCCGGGGAACACTGGCTGCCGCCCGACAATCTCCAGGAGACCCCCCGGCCGGTGGTCGCCGGCCGGACGTCCCCGACCAACCTGGGCCTGGCGCTGCTGGCCAATCTCGCCGCGCGGGACTTTGGTTATATAAGTCTTCGGCAGCTGGTCCGTCGGACGACCGACACCCTCGCGACCATGGAACGGCTCGAGCGGCACCGGGGCCATTTTTATAACTGGTACGACACCCGCACCCTGAAACCGCTGCCGCCGCTGTATGTATCGACGGTGGACAGTGGCAACCTCGCGGGGCATCTGCTGACCCTGGGGGCCGGGCTCCTCGGGTTGTGCGACCGGCCGGTGTACCAGACCGCCCTTTTCGCGGGGTTGCGCGACACCCTCGGCCTGGCGTTTCCGAACCGGGCTTTCCCGGAGGCGCTGCTCGCGTTGCAGGCGCCCCTTCCCCAAATGCCGGCCGGGGCGGTGGCGCGCCTCGACCAGATCCGGCAGGCCGCCGAATTCCTGGAACCCACCGTGACCCCGTCGGCGCGCGTCTGGCTGGAGCGGTTCCACGCGGAATGCCAGGAACACGCCGCGGAATTGCGAACCCTGCTGGAGGGCACCGGGTCGCCGGCCGAGGTTCCGGGTCCCAACGGAACCCGGGTGTCGTTGCGGAATCCCACCCTGCGGCAACTGGCCCGCTCGGGAGCCAACCCGCAGGATCCGCCGGATCCCGCCTCCGCCACGGCGGCCGAATTGTTGCGTCAACTCGAAAACCTCGCCCTCCAATGCTCCCGCCTTGCGGCGATGGACTTCGCTTTCCTGTACGATCCCGCCCGCCGTCTCTTCACCATCGGATATAATGTTTCCGAACGGCGCCGCGATGCGAGTTATTATGACCTGCTGGCGTCCGAGGCCCGCCTGTGCAGTTTTGTCGCGATCGCGCAGGGCCAGGTGCCGCAGGAGCATTGGTTCACCCTGGGCCGGCTCCTCGGCCAGGTGGGGAACGAAACGGCGCTGCTCTCCTGGAGCGGCTCCATGTTCGAGTACCTGATGCCCCTGCTGGTCATGCCCAATTATGACAATTCCCTGCTGGATCGCACCTGCCGGGTCGTGGTGGATGAACAGATCCGGTACGGCCGCTCCCGGGGCGTCCCGTGGGGGATTTCGGAATCGGGCTACCTGGCGACCGATGCGCAATCCAATTACCAATATCGCGCGTTCGGGGTCCCCCGCCTCGGCTTCCAGCGCGGTCTCGCCGAGGATCTCGTCATCGCCCCCTATGCCTCCTTGCTGGCCCTCATGGTGTGCCCGGCGGCCGCGTGCCGGAATCTCGAACGCCTCGACCGCGAAGGCCGGATTGGTGAGTTCGGATTCTATGAAGCCGTGGATTACACCGAATCGCGCCTGCCACCCGACCAGACCAGCGCGACGGTCCGCTCCTTCATGGCCCATCACCAGGGCATGGCCCTGCTCGCCCTGGCGCAGGTCCTGTTGGATCGCCCGATGCAACGCCGGTTCCTGACGCAGCCCGGGTTCCGGGCGACGGAGTTGCTGCTGCAGGAACGGATTCCCCGGACGGGGACGCATATCCAGATCAACAGGGAGGGGGTTCCGGCGCACCGACCGGGTCTGGCGGCGCCGGTGGCAACACTGCGGGTCTATGACACCCCGCACACCCCCCAACCCGAGGTCCACCTGCTTTCCAACGGGCGCTATCAGGTGATGATCAGCCAGGCCGGTGGAGGCTATAGCCGTTGGGGCGACCTCGCAGTGACCCGCTGGCACGAGGATCCCACCCGGGATTCCTGGGGAAATTTTTGTTACGTTCGGGACACCGGCACGGACCAGTGCTGGTCGACGACCTTCCAGCCGATGCTCCGGTTGGGGGAACGCTATGAGGCCATCTTCACCGAGGGCCGCGCCGAATTCCGCCAGCGGCACGGTCACCTGGAATTCCATGAGGAGATCGGCGTCTCCCCCGAGGACGACGTCGAATTGCGGCGCCTGACCCTGACCAATCACGGGCCGGGGACCCGGACGCTGGAGTTGACGACCTATGCCGAGGTGGTCCTGGCCCCCGCCGCCGACGATGCCGCGCATCCGGTTTTCAGCAACCTGTTCGTCCAGACCGAATTCGAGCCGACCCAGCAGGCGCTGCTTTGCACCCGCCGATCCCGTTCGGACAATGCCCCGTCCCCGTGGCTGGTGCATCTGCTCCGGGTCGAGCCCGAAGTTCCAGGCACCGTTTCCTATGAGACCGACCGGGCCCGGTTCCTCGGCCGGGGCCGCACCCCGGCGGATCCCGCGGCACTGCAGGGGCCGTTGTCGGGCACGACCGGCTCGGTTCTGGACCCGATCGTTTCCCTGCGCCGCACCGTCACCATCGGACCGGACGAGTCGGTGCGATTGGAACAGATCACCGGGGTCGCCGCCGACCGTGCGGGAGCCTTGGGACTCGCGGTGAAATACAATCAACCGCGGCTCGCCGACCGCCTGTTTGACCTCGCGTGGACCGGGAGCCAGGTGACCCTTCGCCAACTGGACTGCACCGAGGCCGAGGCTCAGGAATTCGGCCGCCTGGCGGGTGCGCTGGTACAGGCCGATCCGGCCCGCCGGGCCGCCGCCTCCCTGCTCCTGGCCAACCGCCGCGGACAGCACGGCCTCTGGAGTTATGGGATCTCCGGCGACCATCCCATCGTCCTGCTCCGCATCGCCGACCCCGGCCGGATGGACCTGGTGCGACGTGTGGTCCGGGCCCATTCCTATTGGCGCATCAAGGGCCTCACGGTGGACCTGGTGATCCTCAACGAGGATTCCTCGGTCTACCGGCAGACGCTTCACGAACAGATCGTCGGGATGATCTCCGTCGGTCTGGAAATGGCGATGCTCGACAAACCCGGCGGCATCTTTGTCCGGCGATCGGAACAGATCCCGCTGGAGGACCGCACCCTGTTCCAAGCCGTGGCCCGGGTGGTGCTCTCGGATGAGAACGGGAGCTTCTCCGACCAGGTGCAGGCCCCGGCGATCCCCGAGCCCCCCGTGGCCCCGCTCCAACCCCGGCGCCTGCCCGATCCGGAACCTCCGGCGCCCCTGCCGAAACGCAACCTTACATTATATAATGGAATTGGTGGATTCACTCCGGACGGCCGTGAATATGTCATCACCCTGCCGGGGATCCCGCGGGCTCGCGAACCCCTGCGTCCGGCCCGTTTCGGAAACCTCAATCCGTGGTGGTCCGGCCGTAGGGAGCCGACCCCCGCGGAACCCGGACCGGGCGCAACGGTGGCCGCCATGACCCCGGCCCCATGGGTCAACGTACTGGCGAACCCCTACTTCGGCACCGTCATCTCGGAAAGTGGCAGTGCCTATAGCTGGCTGGAGAACTGTCACGAGTTCCGCCTGACACCCTGGCATAATGACCCGGTGAGCGACCCTCCGGGCGAGGCGTTCTATGTGCGCGACGAGGAAACCGGCGTGTACTGGTCCCCCACGCCCCTGCCCGCCCGGGGAACGACGCCCTATGTCGTGCGGCACGGCTTCGGCCAGACGGTTTTTGAACATAAGGAACAGGGATTGCAGACCGAACTGACCGTCTGCGTGGCCCCGGACGCCCCGGTCAAGATCAACCTCCTCCGGGTGAGGAATGTCTCGGGCCGCACCCGCCGGCTCACCCTCACCGGGTATTGGGAATGGGTGCTGGGCGAATCCCGGACCCGCACCGCCCTGCACGTCCAGACCTGGCTCGATCCCAAGAGCGGCGCCCTCCTCGTCCGGAATCCTTTCCACCCGGAATTTGCCGACCGGGTCGCGTTTGTGGACACGGATCACCCCGACCGGAGCCTGACCGGTGATCGTCGGGAATTCATCGGCCGCAACCGGACCCTGGCCAATCCCGCGGCCCTCCGACGCGTCCGTCTCTCCGGACGGACGGGTCCCCGACATGATCCTTGCGGCGCCCTGCAGGTGGCCTTGGAACTCGGACCAGGTGAGGAACGGGAGGTCACCTTCCGGATCGGGGCCGGACGCACCCTGGCCGAGGTCCAGTACCTGGTGCAGCGATTCCGTCGTCCGCACTCCGGCCGCTCGATCCTCGAGGCCGTCGGCACCAGTTGGAACCGGATCCTGGGGGCGGTGCAGTGGGAGACGCCGGATCCCGCCCTCAACGTCCTGGTCAACGGCTGGCTGCTCTATCAGGCCCTCAGCGCCCGGTTGTGGGGCCGCACCGGTTTCTATCAATCCGGCGGTGCCTTCGGTTTCCGCGACCAATTGCAGGACGCGATGGCTTTCGTCCACGCCGACCCCGGCATCCTGCGCGAACAACTCCTCCGCGCCGCCAGCCGCCAATTCACCGAGGGCGATGTCCAGCACTGGTGGCATCCCCCCGGCGGACGCGGCGTCCGGACCCGCATCTCCGACGATTATCTCTGGCTACCCTATGCCGTCGCCCGGCACCTCCGGACCGGAGGGGACGCCGCCGTCCTCGACGAGCCGGTGCCTTATCTGCAGGGCCGGGCGCTCCGGTCGGACGAAGAATCGTATTACGACCTCCCCCACCGGGCCGAACAAGCCGGCACCCTCTATGAACACTGCACCCGGGCCATCGAACACGGGCTCCGACTCGGGGAACACGGGCTGCCGCTCATCGGAACGGGTGATTGGAACGACGGCTTCAACCGGGTCGGCGCCCAAGGCCGCGGCGAGAGCGTCTGGCTGGGCTTCTTCCTCCATGCGGTGTTGAAGGACTTCGCGGAGGTGGCACGCCGTCACGGGGATGATGCCTTCGCCGAACGTTGTCTCCGGGAGGCGGCAGAACTCCGGAAAAACCTCGGCCGGCACGCCTGGGACGGCCAGTGGTATCTCCGGGCCTGGTTTGATGACGGCACGCCCCTGGGATCGAAGGTGAATCCCGAATGCCGGATCGATTCCCTCCCCCAGAGCTGGGCCGTGCTCAGCGGCGCCGGCGATCCCGACCGTTCGCGGTTGGCGATGGACTCCGTCCTGGGGCAGCTCGTCCGTTGGGACCCGGGGCTCGTCCAATTGTTTGATCCCCCCTTCGACCAAACCGGAACCGATCCGGGCTACGTCCGGGGTTATGTGCCGGGAGTGCGCGAGAACGGGGGCCAATACACCCATGCCGCCGTCTGGGCCGTCATGGCGCTGGCCGAGTTGGGGGATTCCGAGCGCGCTTGGGACCTGTTGAACCTGATCAACCCGGTCCGCCACGGGGCCACGCCCGAAGGCATCGCCACTTATAAGGTCGAACCTTATGTCATGGCGGCCGATGTCTATGCGGTGGACCCGCACCTCGGCCGGGGTGGTTGGACCTGGTACACCGGGGCCGCCGGCTGGATGTACCGGCTGATCACCGAATCCCTCCTCGGCCTGCATCGGGAGGGCGACTGGCTGCGACTGGAGCCGCATTTGCCGGCGGCCTGGCCGGGGTGTCGGCTGCAGTACCGCCATCGCGAAACCCTTTATCGCCTGACCGTCGACCGGGGTCACGATGGCTCCGGCCCCGACGTGTCCGTGGTGGTGGACGGGGAGTCCCAGCCGGACGGCCGCTTTCAGTTGGTCGACGACCAACAGGAACACCAGGTGACCGTCCACGTCCGGTCACCGCGGGCCGTGGTGAAACGGGATGCGATCAACGCCCTGGTGAAGACGGGCTGACGACCCCCGGCGGCGCACGGCGCACCGCCCGCCGGTTGCAGGCCGCAACGCCGGACCCACCCCGGCAATCCCGCCCCAGCCCACCGACCCCGTCCAGGCAACGGCTTACGCGCTCCCGCCCCACTTGGCACCCCTGTCGCTTCCAAGATCCTGTCCCGAGGGGGCGTTCCTGCACGACGTTTCCAAGACCGGGACAGGTAACAACATCACATATCAATGGAGCTAACATGAGACCGACCATCATCCTTTTCTCGGCCGTCCTGGCGCTGTCCAACACACTGCCCCGGGCGCTGGCTGAAGAGCCGAAACCGGCACCGGGCCGCGCCTATGATGCGGTGCAAACCGCAGTCCGCGGAGCCCAGCCCGGAACCTTTGAAACGTTGGGTCAACTCACCAAGGCCAGCCAGGTGCTGGGGACCAAGGTGAAGAATCCCCAGGGTGAGAAACTGGGCCATATCCAGGAACTGGGGGTGGACCTTCAATCCGGGCGCATCGTCCTGGCCGTCCTGTCCGTCGGGGGCTTCCTGGGCGTGGGTGACAAACTGGTGGCCCTCCCGCCCGCCGCCCTCAAATTCGATGCGGACCAGGAACTGCAACTCCAGGCGGACAAGGCCAGCCTGAAGGCCTCGACGGAATTCAACCTCTCGAAATGGGAGGAAAACACCCGGGCCGACGCGATTGCCCAGGTCTATCGTGAATATAAGGTGACCCCCTACTTCACCCTTTCCGCCGATCCCGCGCGGACCCCCGACCCGGGTGCCGTCCATATCGGCGAGATTGAGATGGCCAGTCGCCTGATCGGCATGAACGTGAAGAACCAGAAGGAAGAAACCGTGGGACGGGTCGACAACCTGCTCGTGGACCTTGCCGCCGGCCGGGTCGTCCAAGTGGTGGTTGCAGCCGGTGGTTTCCTCGGGATCGGCGATGAGTTGAACCCGGTTCCCCCGGAGACCCTCGGGCATAATGCCGGCCGCAATGCACTGGTCCTGAACCTGAGCAAAGAGGAACTCGGACTGGCGCCCCGGTTCACCCGGAGCGAATGGTCCAAGGCGGTCGAAGGCGGCTATGTCGCCGACGTGTACCGCCACTACAAGGTCCGCCCCTACTTCGACACCGCCGGCGTGAAGCCGCCCACGCCGTTGGACCAAGGCCTGACGGAGTCGGACATGGAGACGACGCGCAGCATCCGCTCCGCCATCTCGAAGGCGGAAGGCCTGTCCATCACCGCCAAGAACGTGAAGATCATCACCCGTGACGGCCACGTCACCCTGCGGGGCCCCGTCGGCAACGCTGACGAACGGACCACGATCGCACAGATCGCCACCCGCTATGTGAAGCCGTCCAACCTCGACAACCGGATCGAGGTCAAACAATCCAGCGTCAACAAGTGAGGCTGCCAGTCCGCGATCTCACGACGGCGTCCACGGTCACCTCAACAATCCACCGATATGATGTCCCACCAATCCGTCGTCTGCATCGCCACCACCCTGTCCCAGGCCGACACCATTGTGGAGCGGCTCAAGGTGGCCGGGTTCACCCATAATGAGATTTCCCTGCTGTTTCCCGAGAAGACCGGGCGCCGGGATTCTGCCGTGGACCGGGAAACCAAGGTCCTTTCGGGGGCCGCCGGCAATGCGGGCCCGCCGGAGGTGGCGTCCAGCTCCCTGGGGTGGCTCGTCGGTCTCGGGCCCGTGACCGTGCCCGATGCCGGCACGTTCCTCGCCGGGGGTCCCATCAAGGCGGCCCTCAACCGTCGGGGCTTTGGCGGGATCGCCGGAGCCTTGGTGGGCATGGGGGTCCCCGGGTATCAGGCCCAGCGCCTGGAGGGCCAGGTGCGCGCCGGTGGCATCTTCATCTCCGTCCACACGGATGACCCGGACGAGGCGGACTTCACCAAGGGAATCTTTGGGCGCAGCAGTGCCCAGGATATAAATATCTCGGGGGGCTCCACTGCCGAACTCGCCATGGAAAGCCCCTCGCGGGTGTGCCATTGACCCCGGGCCGCCCGATTAATTACAGCGCAGTGCAGCGCGGATCCCCGCGCTGCATTTTTTTTGCGATGGCGACACGTCCGAATGCTGTCGCGCATCTCCCGCTCAGTCCGGGCGGCCGATGCCCTCTTCCCGGTCCGCCAGGCTCCCGGGATCCCACGCCCTTCGGCGGGGCGGACAATGGCGGCGGCGGGGGCGGCGTCCGGCGGACGGGCGGTCCGACGGGACCGACTTGTCCATCGAATCGCGAAGGGCCGCCGCCCTGATGGAATGACGCTGGGCGATCATGGCGTGAAAATGAGTTTCCATGGATGGGATGGGATGGGATGGATTCAGGTCTTTCTTCCCCGGAAGAGCGAGGCGATGAACAGGACCAGAAAGATAACAAAGAGGACCTTGGCGAAATACGCCGCCTCACCCGCGATACTGGCGAAGCCGAGCACGCCGGCGATGAGCGCGATGACCAGGAATGCGAGGGACCAGTTGAGCATGTGACAGGAGCCTTTCAGGTGCCGGCCAGGATCCCTTCGCCGATTGGTGGCGCTCCGTGAAATCGCCGACGACCACCCGACGATTAGCCTCAGGCGTACCAATGGGGCCAACCGGGTGTTTTTGAATCTCCGTGGGGGATCGTTAGGAAATCCGCCACTCCGGGCCGTCACCGTCCGCGATCAGCGGCCAAGAGGCGACAAGGCAATGTTGCAACATGCAGCCTCAAGGTGACCCATGGTGCAGACGGTGCCTGCGCCGACCGCTGCCTTGGGGGCTCAGTCGGACAGGATTTCGCCCACGGGCGCGAGGAGGGGCACCCGGTCGCAGACAATCTTGGTGGCGACCAACACCGGCATCGCCACCAGCGCGCCGACCCCGCCCCAGAGCCACACGAAAAAGATCAGCGAAGCGAAAACGATGACCGGGTTGAGGGTGAACTGGCGGCCGAGAAGCAGGGGGGTCACGAGGTTGGCCTCCAGCAGGTGCAACCCGAGGTACACCCCCGCCGGAAGGAGCCCACGCCCGGCGGTCTCGAAGGCGGTGAGCCCACCGATGGCGACCAACCCCATGCCTAAGAACGGACCGAAATAAGGGATGCAATTGGCCAGGGCGGCCAGGGCCCCCCACATGAAGGGCTCCGGCATCCCGATCAGTTGCAAAGCGATCGCCAGGACCGCCCCCAGGCCCAGGTTCACCAGGCCCACGGTGAACAGATAGCCCGACACGCTGTGCCGGATTTCCCGCGTGATCTCAACCGCCCGCCGCTTGTCACGGAGCGTCGGCATCACCTTCACCAGCTTCTGGATGAAAGTGTCTTCGGCGGACAGCAGCAGAAAAATCAACGCCAGGGTCTCCCCCATGCCGACCAAGGCGGTGGCGGTCCAGGAAAACACCGTGCCCGCGAAGGCATGGTCGTGGACTTCCACCTGGGAGATGGCACCGGGATTTTCCGCCTGGATGGCGGCCTTGCCCATGTTGGAGGCAACTTCAGTGATGTAACGGGCGGGTTTGAGGACCGACCTCAGACGTCCCTTGAGTCGTCCAAGATTCTCCGGCGCCTTTTCAAACCACTCGACCATGGGTCGCGACAGCTGGCTGAAAGCAAAGGATACGGGGATGAAAACCACGGCCATGACCAGGATCGCGGCCAGGGGGCCGGGAAGTCTCCAGGCCCTCAGCCCGCGCATCAGCGGGTTCAACCCCGTCGCCACCACCCACGCGACGACGACGGGCAGGACCACCGGCCGCGCCCAGTGAAGGAAGGCAGTGACCCCGAGCACCAGCAGTGCGAGACGGGTCACGGTGGCGATCCCCCGATGGAATCCACGGGCACCCGCACGGGAGCCAGGACCCTCCGTCTCCGCGGAATCTCCGCACGACGCTCCGGGTGACCCACCCGCGATCTCCTGGGAAGGATTGGGCGGACCGAGGGTCGCGTCTCCATTCCGGGGGGGGTCCTGATTCATGGGACGTCCCCCGTCCGGCGAAATGGGGCGTCATCACGCATGACGATTCAGGTTCGCCTTCCCCGGATCAGCGAGACGAGGAACAACACCAGGAAAACGATGAACAGGATCTTGGCGATGTACGCCGCGTCGCCCGCGATCCCGGCGAAGCCCAGCACCCCGGCGATGATGGCGATGATGAGGAATGTGACGGCCCAGTTAAGCATGTAAGGGTTCCTTTCAATAGCCACCCCCGAAGCCGCCGCGAGGACGTGACGCGCTGCGGGCACCGGTGGCAGACAACTGACCGCCAGCCTGTGGCGTACCAGAACGGCACGCCCGGTCATCCATCCATTTTCCACCGTAATTCATGGAATATCGCCCGACAGGATACGGCTTCATCCCGGACAATTTGCAATCGGGCGGCGGGCCGGACATTGCAATCTGCAACCTGGCTGGGTGGGTTTTCCAAGGTCTGCCGCCGCCGCCCGCCTTGAAGGTGCCCGCGCCGCATGGAACCGGCCGTGGCATGCCCCCTGCAGACTCTGCTGCACCGCGAGGTTCGCGGACACTGTCACCTCAACACTTCAACCACGAAGCCATATGAACACACTCACGATCAAGGGCGATTGGAACATCACCAAGGGCAAGCTGAAACAAAAGTGGGCCAACCTCACCGATGATGACCTGAAGTTCGTCGAAGGCCAGGAAGACGAGTTGTTGGGACGCATCCAAAAGCGGACGGGCCAGACCAAGGACGCCGTGGTCAAGGCCATCCAGGATGTCGATCCCTATCGCGGCTGCTGAGAAAACCGCCGTGCCGCGTCCGGTCCGACGGAGACAGGCACGGCCCGATGGCCGCGCGTCCCCACCTTGAACCCATGACCTGCTGACTATGAAATCCCACCTGAAATCTGCATTGATCATCCTGATCAGCCTCTCCCTGCTCGGCCTGAGCGCCGGCTGCAAGACCGCCAACGGGTTCGGCCAAGACGTGGAGAAGGCCGGAGAGAAGATCCAGGAGAAGACCCAATAGCAACGGCGGCCCGGGCCGGACCATTTTCAGAACCCGCAATGCAACCGCGCGCCCAGCACCCAGACCGGGCCGCGGTCCCGGTTGTAGGCGGGATGATTCACAAACTGACAGTCCACGGCGGCCCGGAATTGCCGGCACACTTGGAAATCGTAATAGGTCTCCAGGATCTCCTCCGGCCCATGGCTTAATCGTCCGTCGCCGACCGTGATCCCGTACCCCCCCGACTCCAGGAACGCCCGGTGTTCGGCGGAAAGGCCGTTCACGACCCCGGCCAGGCCCACGGTGTCGTCAGGACGGTTCCAACCGGCACCCTTCAGGCTGAGACCGAGTGAGAGCGTGCGGTCGATGTCGGTGAACATCCACGATTCGGTCTGGCCGTCGTTCCAGCCTGCCCGCAGGAAGACACCGAGATCCCGCGCTATCTCCTGTTGCAGATTCACGCCAAACCCGAATTTCAGGCGATAGTCCCGGGTGGACTCGATGTCGACCGCCGGGTCCGCCTGGGCCACCGCGTCCGCATAGCTGCCCATGTGCGCGCGGGTGAGATAGGTCAGGAATCGGACCGCGCCGGGATGATCCCCAAGGGTGTGGCGCCGCTCCAATTCCCAGACCATGGACCAGGCCTTCACCCCCGCCATGTCGATCGCCACCCCGTTCTGGTTCCGCGGGACGGCGAATAATCCATAACGCTCCGACCACCGGGACTGATTCCAATCGACCGCCAGCCCCGGGACAAATCCCAAGGCATCGGCGGGGAAATCCCAGGCCCCGTTCGCCATGAGCGCCCAGTTCAGGAACTGGGTCCGCGGGTCGTTCGCATAGGCATTCTGGTCGAAGACGTCCTTGGTGCTGAATTTTCCCACGCGGACCGTCACCCGCGAAACATCCCGGTTGCCCGCCAATTGCAAAGCGTCATCCGGCACCGCTTCCGTCCCCCCTCCCAAATTGAAAGTCTGCTGAAGATACACCCGGGAAAACGTGATGTTGGGCACCTTGGTCCCCAGCCGGAAGGCCTCGCCATTCGGAAACCCGGCCACCCCCACGGCATCGCTGATGCCGAACCCCTGCCACATCAGGCCGTCCACATAGAACTCGCCGCCCCGCCACACCCGGCCGCCCACCATGAGGTCCAGGGACACCGTCTCCCGGAATTCGCTGTGGGTCCGCAGGCTGTTCTTGCCGGAGTAATCCGAGTCGATGCCGGGATGCCCCTGTCCGATCACCGTGCCCTGCCCGTGGAAATTCCAAAGGGATTCCCGTTCCGGTTCCAGCGCCAGCGTCGGGGACGCCCCGGGCGTGTCCGAGATCCCGGCCAGATCGGCCCGGACACCGCTGGAGAACACAACCCCGGCCCCCAAGGCACCGCATCGAAGGACCGTCCGGAGTCCGTCATTCCACCGTCGGGCACCGATGTGTTTATGGTAATACATTTTGTTTGGGTTCACACTATTGGGAGCCCGGAACCCAGGCAACAGGTTTTGCCAAAGGTGGTTCACCCGGGGCGCATTTGGGCATCGTGGGAAGCCGGGCCAATGGAGCAAGCGGGGCGGGTGGGAAAACCCGCCCTCCCAGGGGGCCGGGGCCATCGGGACGGTTCTCCCACGGATGATTTGGCAGGCCGGGTGCTTTGGTCCGGATTGGAATTCCCTTTTCAAGGGTCCCGACAATGGTTTCCCAGTGTCGTTTGTGAAGACCCAAGGTCGCACCCGGTCCAGTCTCTGCCTGCGCAATGAAACTTTCCGCATTGTTCTGCCTCCTTTCCCCCGTCTTGGTGGCGGCCCCGGTGACCTGGACCGGCCCGACCCACGGCGACCAATCCTGGAACACGCCCGCCAATTGGAGCACCGGCGCCGTGCCCGGCCCGGGCGCTGAGGTGACGGTCGCGGTCCCCGGCGATCTGCGGGTCCTCTTGACGCCCGGCTTGGACGTCACCGTCGCCCGGCTCACCGGCACCAACTCCTTCGACCTCAGCGGGGCATCGCTGACCGTCACCGCCGGTTTCAGTCATCTGTCCGGTCCGGTATCGATCGCCAACAGCACGGTGGCGGCGAACAATCCGGGAACCAGCTTCACACTGAGCGGCAACGTCATGGTCGTCGGGGCCAACCTGTCCGCCCTCCAAGGAGCCACTCTCGCCCTGGACGGACTCCAAAGTTATGGCGGTGGGGACCTCTTCGGGGCCCACTACGTTGTCCGGGCGGAGGGCGCCGGCAGCCTTCTCGATCTTTCCGGGGTCACCGACTTCGGTGGCCCGACCGGCCGATTCTCAATCCTGGACGTCACTGCGCTGAACGGGGGCACGGTGAACCTTCCCCTGATCACCGATCTGGCCGGCCCGACGGTCAACTTCGTCGCGGACGGACCGGACAGCCTCATCGATCTCGAAAGTCTCATCAACCTCACGGGACAGAGCCTGGAAGCCCGGAATCAGGGTTCCATCCTGTGCCCCCTCCTCGCCTTGGTCGACTACTCTGCACTCAGCCTGTCGGACACTGCGGAGTTGCCAACGGATCAGATCACGTCGGCCCTGGGTGCATCCCTCCGGGTGCGGGGTGGTGCGAACTTCGCCTTCCCGGCGCTCCACAGTTATTCCGGCGGGAATCTGTTCGGAGCCAATCCCGTGTTCCGGGCCGACGATGCCGGCTCGCGACTCGACCTTTCCAACGTCACGAACCTGGTCGGCACCACCGGCCGGTTCGCCGCCATGGACATCAGTGCCCGGAACGGGGGTCGGGTCAACCTGACCAACCTCCAGGAGATCACGCAGGGTTACCTGCGCGCCACCTCCGAGGGGACGGGCAGCCGGATCGACTGCAGCGGACTCACCCGGCTGGCAGGCCAACAGTTGGAAGCCAGGAACGGCGGCCAGGTCCGGACCCCCGCGTTGGTGCAGACTTTTTATTCGGTCCTGATCCAACGCGATACGGCCCGGCTGGATCTGGCGACCTTGACCAATATCACGGGAAGCTCGGTGATCGCCAGTGACGGCGCCCTTCTCACTTTGCCCCTCATCACGGCCTTTGATGGCGGCACCCTGGACGGACAGACCATCGAGTCGGACAACCCGGGGTCGGTGATCCTCTTCCCGGCGCTGACCCGGTTCGCCGGCACGAGCGCCGGGTTTCGTCGGACGGACGTTCGCACAGCCCGCGGCGGCAGTATCCAGTTGCCATTGATCACCAGTCTGGGGGAAGGCGTGACGTATTTCGCGTGCGTGGACGCCAACAGCAGCCTCGGATTTCCCAACCTCACCACCCTTTTGGGCACCACATTCGAAGCGTCCGGAGGCGGTGCCTTTGTCTGCCCGAAGCTCACCGGGGTGCTCAATACGACGCTGATCAAAAGGGGTCCGGGTTCGGTTTTGCCCACGGAGCGGATCACCTCCCTCAGCCGCTCCTCCCTGTCGGCCCTTGCCGGTGCGACTTTGTCCTTCCCGGTGCTCACCGCTTATGACACTGGGACGGACCAGGGCAGTTGGCTCCTCGAATCGGTGGATGCCGGATCGCTCCTCGACTTTCCGGTGCTGACCCGTTTCGTCGGGGCCCTGGCATCCTTCAGCTCGGTGGATTTACGGGCCGGCGGCGGGTCCACCCTGAGGATGCCCCGGATCGTTTCACTCGGCGACGGCGCGGCCCGATTCCTGGTGGACGGGACCCATAGCGTCCTGGATTTGCCGGGTCTTCGGAGTCTTTTCGGTTTCAGCCTGCTGGTCCGGGACGGCGGGACGGCGAACTGCCCGAACCTCGTGGAACTGGCCAACACGGCGTTGACCCTCCAAGGACCGGCTTCCTTCGTTCCCACCACCCAAATCACCGAGATCAGCCGCACCTCGCTCGCCGCCTATGAGGGCGCGGTCCTGGCCTTTCCCAACGTGCATCGCTATGACGGTGGGACGGTTCGCGCCTCCTATACCCTCGAAGCCGCGGGTGTCGGCAGTGTTCTCGACCTGTCGCAGGTCACCGACTTCCGCGGTGTCGGAGCCGATTTTTCCGGGGTGTATGCCTCGGCCACCGCCGGCGGCAACATTGCCTTGGGAGGCGCCCCCAACCTCGACTTCGGCAGCGCGTCGTTCCACGTGGACGGGATCGGAAGCCGGATTGACCTGTCCGGTGCCACCAGCGCCACCTTCAAGGCTTTTGACGTGCGCAACGGTGGCACCCTGAATATTCCCAATCTCCTCCACATCGACCGCAGCTCCCTGACGGTCGTGGGACCCGGCAATGGGTTTCCGGTCGGTCAACTGGTCACCCTCACCGGTTCCAATGTCTACCTCGACGCAGCCACTCTCGGCTTGTTCCGGGTGCAGGACCTCCGCGGCTCGACTTTCACCACATCCAATGGGGGAAAGACGGTCTTCCCTCCCGCCGCAAACCTGATCGTCACCGACATTGTCGCGCCTCCGGCCGCTGATGCCGGCGCACCAGTCACCCTCATTTGGGAGGTCAAAAACGACTCCCAGAACAATGCGGCGGGGGTCCGCCACGATGGCCTGGCCCTCCGCCGGGCCGGGAGCCCGGACTTCGACTTTGGCACCGTGGAAGTCTCGAACGACCTCCCGGCCCAAGCTTCGCGCCGTTATACCAACACCGTCATCATTCCCGCCGGGCTCACCGGCGTCTGGCAGTTCGTCGTCACCGTCGATGCCGGGTTCGAGGTCTATGAAGGAACCCAGGAAGATGACAACTCCCTCGTCGATGATGCGCCCATCGGATTGTCCTCGCCCGATTTGGTGGTCACCGATGCAAAAACCGATGCGGCCGACACCTTGTTTGGAAGCGCCTTCACCGTGACTTGGGTCGTCAAAAACCAGGGCGGCACCAATGCTCCGTCGCTCTGGGAAGACTGGCTGCTGTTGTCGACGAACCCGACTGATTTCTCCGACGCCGTCCCACTCGGTTCGTTTCCGGCCCCCCAAGCGCTCGCCGCCGGACAGTCTTATACCAATCACGCCACGGTCACCGCCCCGCTGCTGGGCAGGCTGAAACCCGGGAATTATTTCGTCGCCGTCAGCGCCGATGGTCGTGACGTGCAATTCGAGTCCAATGAGGCGAATAACCACCGCACCGTTCCGCTGACGCTGGCCTATCCGCCCCTGGCCGACCTGGCCGTCGTCGCGGTGACGGCGCCCACGGAGGCCATCCCCGGACACGTGCTCACCGTCCGCTACGTCATTGAAAACCATGGCCCCGCCACGGCCACCGGTCCATGGGTGGAGGCCGTCTGGATCGGCTCCGCGGCGCAACCCGGCTCCCCGGCAAACCCCCTGGCCGTGCTGATCTCCGGTGATACGATTCCCCCGGGTGGCAGTCGGGTGCGCACCCTAGAATTGGTGGTTCCGGCCGGATTCATGCCGGGCAACGACTGGCATTTTTCGGTCGCGGTGGATCGCGATCAGGCCGTGGTGGAGACTGATGAAACCAACAACACCGCGACTGCAGCCGTCCCGACGGAGGTGCCCGCGAGCCTGACCTTGTTCGTACCCCAAGATGCGATTGCCGAAAACGCCGTACCCGGGACCCTCATCGGACAGGTCATCCGGAATGGCGATCTCTCCCAATCCCTGGCGGTGAACCTGGCGAGTTCCCAACCCGCACGACTCTCAGTCCCCGGGGTTCTGACCCTTCTGCCCGGACAGTCCAGTGTCCCTTTTTCGGTGAGCGTGTTCCCTGACGGCCTGGCGACACCGGACCAGTCGGTGACCCTCAGCGCCAGTGCGGCGGGCCGCCGCGCCACCACCGTCCAAATCACTGTGGTGAACACCGATCGACCGGTCCTCACCCTGAGTTTTCCCGGCGGGAAGGTGGTGGAGGGCCAGACCGCCCCGGCCCAAGTCACCCGCAACGGATCCCTGGATCAACCCCTGACCCTCCATTTTGGCAGCAGTTCGCCCGGCCGACTCCTGGCACCCGCCGACGTCGTGCTCCCGCCGGGCGTGAGCCATTCGACCCTCGTTTTCGTTGCGCTCGACAATCTCGTCCTGGAACCGGCCCAAACCGTAATCGCTTCGGTGGGGGCGGCCGGGTTTCCGACGGCGGAAGCCAGCCTGACGATTCTCGATGACGATCTCCCGCTCCTCGTGTTCACCCTCGCCAAGACCCATGTCAGTGAGAGCGCGGGCCCGCTCGCGACCACGGCCCTGATCCAACGCGACGGCCAGACCAATGCCCCCTTGGTTGTCCGGATCACCAGCAGCAACACCAACGCGATCCGGGTGCCCGGGACGGTGACGATTCCCGCCGGCCAGACCCAAACCACTTTCGCAATCGGTGCCATCGACAACCTCCTCGTGAATGGACCCCGGACCGTGACGCTGTCCGCCGTTGCCACTTATACCACGACCGGCGAACCCGTCGGCCCGACGGTGAACCAGACGCTCGCGGTGACCGATGATGACGGACCGACGCTCTCGCTGACTCTCGCCCGAAAGCTCGCCGGTCCCGGACTTTCCCCCGCCACCACCGCCACCATCGGGCGCAACGACGGCACGAATTCGACGCTGGTGATCGCGCTGTCCAGCAGTGCCCCGGATCGCGCCAGGCTTCCGGCCAGCGTCACGTTGCCACCCGGTGTCGCGAGTGCCGCAGTGACCGTGGAAACCCCTGCCGGCGCCGTTCCGGGCGGGCGGACCGAGGTCACGTTCACCGCGACCGCCGCCGCCTTTTCCCCGGGCACCGACACGCTCGTCGTCAGCGATCTCAACCGGCCTGATTTGGTGGTCACGCAAATCACGGCACCCGGAACCGCGCTGACGAAGGCGTCCGCGAGCATCGGCTGGCAGGTCCGCAACCAGGGCCTTGCGACCGCGAAGGGAAAGCTTCGCCAGATTGTCCACCTCTCCAAGGACCCCACCCTCGATTCCGATGATCCCGTCATCGCCGACCAGGTGCTCGACGGGGAATTGCCGCCCGACCTGTCCTTCACCTTTGTCCGGACGATTTTCCTGCCGGCCGAACCGGGGTACTATTGGGTGATCGTCCGCACCGACGCCGACGACGTCTTCGAGGAAACGCTCGAGGACAATAATATAGGGGTCAGCCCGCAACCCATCCGCGTGTTGCCAGCCTATGTCGCCACGGAGGTCGGCGTGGAGGTTGTCACCGGCGGCAGTGGGCAACCGGTCGGCATTCACGGGCGTCTGCTTCGCACCGGCTCGAACGAACCCGCCGCCTTCGAAATCGCCGCCGTTCACGTCCTCCATGACGGGATCGATCGGGTGCTCGGGGCCGTGTCCGATGCGGACGGCCGTTTTTCGGTGACGTTCCTTTCCGGGGCGAGCGAGGTCGGATCCTTTGATGTGGCGGTGGGCCATCCGGC
>JANYCC010000353.1 GCA_025360495.1 Verrucomicrobiota bacterium
CGCGAACCACCCAGTCCCGATACCGCCACGCCTCCCGGAAATCACTTTCCGCCGGCAGTTGGATCAGGTCCCGGGCATCGGCATAACGCACCACGTCGAGCCAATGGCGTCCCCATCGCTCCCCGTAAGCCGGCGAGGCCAGCAACCGATCCACCACCCGGGCAAAGGCGTCCGGTGAACGGTCGGCCACAAACTGTCCGATCGCTTCGGGCGTCGGAGGCAGCCCCGTCAGGTCATAGCTCGCCCGCCGGATCAACGTCCGACGGTCGGCCGGATCCGACGGTTTCAGCCGATGGATTTCGAGCCTTTCGAGGATATAATTATCGATCGGGGATTGGGGCCATGCCTTGTCACCGACCGCGGGCAGGGGAGCCGTCCGACGCGGCCGGAAGGCCCAGGGGAGCCGTGTTCCCGCGGTCCCGGCCGGGATGGCGTCGTCCGCGGCGGCCGTTCGCGTGAGCCCCAACCCGATCAACAGCAGCAACAGCCGCAGGATTGGCCATCGCCCGACAGGGACGGCGGGGTTGGGTGTGAGCCGTGGAATCATCAGCGGTGGAGCACTGGTCGGAGCCTATCGGCAACGGGCATGCCGGACAACCCCGATCGGACACCCCGATCGGACACACGCCCCCGGAGGGACGAGCTCCGAGAGTCCCACATCCGCCGGCTTTTGATCGGGGACTCGTATGACTCGTCCCTCCGGGGCGGGCGTCGAAGTCAGGGCGAAATCACGCGGAAATAACGGTAGGTGTCGACACCGCTGATGTCTTCCACATGGCTTGCGACACCGCCTGCGACGTCCGGTGCGGGAAGGTTTACCCACTGCAGCAGGTCAACCGATCCCTGAAGCCGATACAGCGTGCAACGATCGATGTTGAATTGAATCTGGAGCGCCTCGGGAGACAGCAACTGCACGCTGAGTTGGATCGGATAACCCGCCCCTTGCCCGCCCACGCTCGCGATCACCACATCGGTCTGTGTCCCGCCGCCGAGGAGCAGGCTGCCGAAGTTCGCCGAGCCCAGGGTCGTGCCGGTGATCACACATCCGGCATCCGCGCCGGCAGCCACCGCATAGGCTATGTCATCAGCCGGACCACCCGCCTGCTTGGCCCACACGAAATTCCCATCCGCATCATACTTGCTGATGAAGATCTGGGCCGAGGCACCATTCGTGAGGGTGACCTGTTTGAATTGCGCCGGACCATAGAACGACCCGGTGACATAGGAATTGCCCGTGCCGTCCGTCGCCACCCCGTCCGCGCTGATGGCATTGCTGGTTTCCGTGTTGCGGGCCCATACGACCTTCCCCTGCGGATCATACTTGGCCAGGAACAGGTCATAGAAATTGGCGGCGAAAAGGCTGTCGGACCCGAACGTGGCCAGCACGTCGAACCAACCCGTCACCAGGCAATTCCCCTGCGGATCCACGCTCAGGCCGGTGGCGCGGGTTTTCCCCACGTCGCCCGCCTGCCCGACCCATTGCAGATTCCCAGCCGTGTCGAACCGTGCCAGGAACAGGTCGATGTCGCCGGCACTGGTGAGCAGTTCGGCTCCGAAGAAGGCGTCACCGGTGAAATACCCCGTCACGAAGCAACCACCCTGCCCATCGACCCCGATGCCGGTCCCCAGGTCATCGGCTTCGCCCCCCATCTGATTCGCCCAGACCAGGTCGCCGTTGGGGCCGTACTTGGCGACGAAGATGTCGGTGAATTCATTGTTGGCAAAGGTGTTGTCCCCGAACTGCGCCTGGTATTGGAACCCACCGGTGAGATAACTATTGCCCTGCGGGTCCACCGAGACGCTGCGGCCGAACGCCCCGACGCTGGTGCCGGTGTTGGTGGCCCAGAGCAGTTTGCCGTCCGAATCATATTTGGCCAGGAACAGGTCATAGGAACCCGTGGTCTTCAGGACCCGGCCGTCAAAATCGGCCGACCCGCTGAAGTACCCGGTCACGAAACAGGCGCCCGCGCCGTCCACCGCGATCCCGAGGCCGGCGTCGGCATTGGTCCCGCCCGCCTGTCGCGCCCAGAGCAGTCGGCCCCCGGAGTCATACTTCGCCACAAAGATATCCCCCTGGCCGCGACTGAGCAGGTTGGTCCCCCCCAGCGTCGCGCCGCCTTCAAAGCTGCCCGTTACATAACTGTTGCCCCCGGCATCCAGCGCGACGGAATAGCCGGTGGAGGAACCGGAACTTCCGCCCTCCAGCGCCCAGCAGAAGTCCGTGGGCGCGGCCGCCAGCTTGGGATCATAGATCAGGCTCAGGGTGATGGCCGCGCTGTTCTGGCGCGGGCTTCCGTCCAGGGCCACCACCGAGATCTGGTTCTCCCCCAGCGCCAGGGTGATCGTCCGGCTCCAATGCGCGGTGGCTCCGCCCAAAACCGTGCCGCCGGTGGCTGCCAAGCCCGTCACCGTGACCGACGAAACCCCGTTGTCCCCACGATCCAAGTCCGTCGCCGTGCCCGACAGCGTGACCGTGGCCCCCAGGACCGTTTGACCGTTGTGATGGCTGGTGATCTGCACATCGGGCGGTGTCAGGTCCACCGGTTCATAAGTGAGGGTCAGGGTCGCCGTCGCCGCATTTCGGTTCGGACTGTTGTCGTGCGCCACCACGGAGATGAGGTTGGGTCCCACTTGGAGGTTCACGCTCCGGGTCCATTGGGCCGTTCCGGCGCCGGCAACACTCCCGCCGGTGGCCGGGGCCCCATTGACCGTGACGTCCGCGATCCCATTGGCCCCTTCGAGGGCGTCGGAGGCGGTGCCGGCCAGGATGACGGTCGCCACCGACACGGTCTGTTCCTTGTGATGGCTGGTCACCACCAGATCCGGTGGCGTGGTGTCTGCGGGATCATAGATGAGGGTGACGGCTTGGACCGTCTCGTTGTTCTTCCCATCGCGGGCCACGACGGAAATCACATTCGGTCCCAGGTTCAGGGTGAGCAACCGGGTCCAGATCGCGGTCGCCCCTCCGGTCGCAGTGTCCCCGGTCGCGCGCGTGCCGCTGACCGTCACGGAGACGATGCCACTGTCGCCATGGCCGCCGTCGGTTGCCGTCCCCGCGAGGGTGATGGAACTCGAGGTGACCGTCTGCCCATTGCGATGGCTCGTGATGGCGAGCAGGGGAGGGTCCACCTCGACAGGTTCATAGTACACCGTGACCGACTGGGCCACGCTGTTATGATTCGGGCTGCCATCCTTCGCCACGATGGAGATGGCGTTGGCACCGCGGACCAACGGAACGGTGCGGTTCCAACCCACCGATTCCGATCCGGTCGCCACGCCACCGGTCGCGGCCACGTCATTGACGGTCACCCCGGTCACGCCGTTGCCGCCGCTGCCCAGGTCGGTGACGGTCCCGGAGAAGTCGATGGACGGGGTGTTGACGGTGATCTCGTTGCGGGGTTGGTTGACGATCAGGTTGGGAGGGATCAGATCGCCGTTCTCATAGACGACCGAAAGGGTCACATTGGCTTCCTGCGCGAACTGGCTGCCATCCTGGGCACTGACATAGATCACGTTCCGTCCCGGGTTCAAGGCGAAGGTCCGGCTCCAATTCGCCACACCCGCGCCCACCGCGGTGTCATTGTCCGCCCGCACAAAGTTCACCTTCACCCCGGTGACGCCACTGTCCCCGCGCCCGGCATCACTGGCGGTGCCGCGCAGGGTGAGATAATTCGTCAGGATCACCTGCCCGTCGGTGTGGCTGGTGATCTGCAGGGCCGGCGGTGACGGGTCGGCGGGTTGGAGGATCAGGGTGATCGTCCGCTCCGTCCCGGTTGGAAACGGACTGTTGTCATAGGCAGAGACCGTCACGGTATTCTTCCCCGGGGTCAGTTCCACGACGCGGCTCCAATTCACCTGGCCTCCCCCGGCGGCGGTGGCCCCGTCAATCCGGCCGCGCAGATAGACCTGCGAAATGCCGCTGTCCCCGCGCCCGGCATCACTGGCCGTGCCCGAGACGGTGATGGTGCTGGTGGTCACCGTCTGCCCGTCGGCATGGCTGGTGATGGCCAAGTCCGGCCCGAGGGAGTCCGCCGGTTGAAAAACGAGGGTCAGGGTCTGGCTGGCGACATTGGGGAACTCGCTCCGGTCCGAGGCTTCCACCAATATATAATTCTTGCCGGGGGAAAGTTCGACGCTCCGGGACCAGTTCACGAGTTGGGTGCCCGTGCCGCTGACGTCCGGCAGGATCCCCCGGATATTGACGGAGGAGATGCCATGATCCCCGCGGCCGGCATCGGTGGCATTCCCCGCCAGCAAAATGTTGCTGGTGAAGACGGTCTGGCCATTGGTGTGGCTGGTGATGTTGAGGATCGGCGCCAGCAAGTCGGCGGGCTTGAAAACGAGGGTCATCGTCACGCTGGCCTCATTTTTCACGTCGCTCTGGTCATTGGCAGTGACGGTGATGTTGTTGGCGCCCGGAAACAGGGTGACGTTCTGGCTCCAATGCACCGTCCCG
>JANYCC010000364.1 GCA_025360495.1 Verrucomicrobiota bacterium
CAGCGCTTGGAAGTCCGCGGCCCGCGGTCGCTGGTGGAGGCCCATCCTTATACCGGCCGAACCCACCAGATCCGGCTCCATCTTCATGCCGCCGGCTGCCCCGTGGTGGGCGACATCTTATACGGGCATTCAGACCCCGCAGGCCTGGCACTGCGCGCCGTCGGATTGACCTATCGCGATCCCTTCACCGGCCGGTTGGTGAAGATCACGGCACCGCGGACGGCCTTCTTGGAACGGTTCGGTTTCGGTCCGAACCAGAAACCCAAGGCGGGTGCGTCCGTCACGGTTCCGGTCCCAGGCTTGGTCCCGATGGCGACCCTGACCACCCTCATCCCACCCCAACCACAGCAACCCGCCGTCGTGGTGAGTCCGCGTCCGGCGATCCGTGGACGGCCAGTTTTCCATCCTCGGCCGACCTCCGCTCCGCCCCGTCCCCCGTCGCCCAGATTGCATTCCGATGCCCCGCCCCGGGTCGTTCCGCCGAGGGTTCCTGCAGGGCCCAAAACCGGATCGACAACCGCGGCATCGACCCCATCCAAGCCCGGACCCAAACGTCATCGAAAAGGCCAGAGACCGGGCCAGGGCAAAGGCAAGGGCCGAAGAAGCTAGGCCGACGGCGGAGAAAGAACCGGGCCGTCTCACGCCAAGCCGTCTGCCTGTATAAGGAATTTCCGGCAAATCTCTGCTTCAGCGCCGCCGCACCGGGGGAAGCGTCATTTCTCCGCCAGCATCTTCTCGACCTTGGCCACCAGGTCCTCCCGGGCATTCACATCCCGCAGTTTGCCCTGCTTGTCGACGAGCCACATCGTCGGGATCGAACTGATGCCGAATTCCTTCCCGTATTTGTTGGCCCAACCCTCGCCATCGAAATACTGGGCCCACGGCATTTCCTGTTTCTTCACGAACTTTTCCAAGGCTTCCTTCTCCTGGTCGAAGCTGATCCCGACGATTTCAAAACCCTTGGGGTGAAGCTTCTCATAGGCGGCCTTCACGTTCGGAAGCTCGCGAACACAGGGTCCGCACCACGTCGCCCAGAAATCGATCAACACCACTTTCCCCTTCATTTCCAACAGGTCGATCTTGCGGCCATCGACCGCGGTGAAGGCGACCAGGACCGGTTGGCCCATCCGCTCCAGTTTCTGCCGGAGCACGACCGCCTGCGCCTTGAGGGAGGGTTCCGTCTTCGCCGCCTCGATCTCCTTGGCGATCGCCATCGCCTTTTCGGGCCCAAGACCGTCGGCGACCTCCAACAACGCCGCGAAAATCTCCGGTCGGTCGGGGTATTCCTTCTGCAAGGCCCGGATGCCTTTCTCGAACTCGCCAAACACGACCGGCAATCCCTCCGATTGACGCTTCATCGCCGCCGAGGCGCTCTCCTGCAGTTTCTTCTGCAACTCATCCTGGGGCGCGGCGGGTTCCGGTTCCGGCCGACCCCCGGCCGCCGCCAGCGCACCCTGGCGCGTTTCATCCCCCAGTCCCACCGCCGCGCTCAACATGCGACGCTCTGTTTCCTTGGCCTTCGCGGCTTGGGCGTTGTCCGGGAAACGCGTGTAGAATTCCTTCGATTTGTCCGCCGCGATCCCCGCCAGCATGGCCATTTTCTTGCGGAACTCCGCCTGCTCCTGGTCGGTCGGCGCCTTCTCGTTCCATTCCTTGGGCGGAGCGGGCGGCTTCATCGATTTCTCCACCTCGGCCCACGCGGCATCCGCATCGTCGGGCAACAGGTTCTTCTTCACCTCCGCGGCCGCCTTGGACGGGGCCTCGGCGGCATGCGACACGGCCGGCACACACGCGAGCATCAGCGCGGCGGCCACAAATGGGATCAGTCGACGAGTCATGCGAAGATACGACAGGGTTGACGGGCCGCTGTTCGGAGAAACGGGCAGGTTCGTGGGAGCTACCGTTTTCCCGGCGGTACCGCTTCGGGAAATTGCCGGTGAAGCTTCTCCAGAAGCAACTGGAAACGCCGCGGGGACGTTGCCGACATCCCCCCTCGCGCTGCGCGGAATCGGTCAGAATCCCGGCAACCCGCTCCCACGCCACCAGCAGGGTTGGCACATCTGACGCCCCATGTCCGCACCACTGGGGTGTCCTACACGCCCCGGGTCGCTTGGCGCGCCCCGTCCAAAAGCACCGCGCACGGCTCCAGACACGGCAGTTCACTCGTCGCCCCCGGATCATCCGGTGCCAACCCGTCCACCGTCCACCATCGGCGCTTGAGGCAGAACCGGGGATGACAGGTGGCACCAATGACCGCCGCAGCCCCGGCCTCATCCAAATGCCGCACCCCACGGTAAATGCCGGTCTGTCGCCCCATGAACTCGCGGAAATGGGTCACCGGCACCGCCGCGGCCACCTTCCGGACCGCCGCCCAATCCGCCAACGCCCCCGGATAGAGATGCCCGAGCGCCACTTCCAATTCGTTTCCGGAACCGGCGACGCAACACCAACCCGAGACCAGGTTTGGGGCGGCTTTCAAGGCTCGGTAGGCACCCGATTCCGTGGTCTGGGCCAGCACGCGCAGGTCTGTCACCCGCACCGGGCGCAATTCCTCCGATGGACGTCCGCGGTCCGTTACATGCCGCAATTCGAAACTTGGCGGCAGGGGTCGGACTTGCACCTGGCAGAAATCACAGCCCGTGCCCAGCGCTTCGAGGAATGCGCGCAAGGCGGGGGAGGAATCGGGCTCCATGTGCATCCAACCTATCCCGGCGGGGCCCGTCGCCAACCGGAAATCGGTTTGCCAAAATCACCGCTCCCCCGCCAGGGTCGCCCCAAGGGTTCGCGATCGAGGCCCACGCAGAACCACGTTCCCTCGCTCCCATGCCACCCATTCCCTCCCCGCCCTCCGCACCCTCCCGATCCGCCTGGGTCGATAACCTCCGCACCCTGATCATCGTGCTGGTGGTCAACATGCATGCCTGTGTGACCTATAGCCATGTGGGCGGCTGGTACGTGAATGAGGACCCGGAACCGGCCCTGCCCGTGAAGATCGCCTTCGTTTTCTGGCAGGGCCATCTCCAGGCCTTCTTCATGGGGCTCCTCTTCTTCCTGGCCGGAGCCTTCGCCCACCGCTCGCTCCGGAAACGCGGATCCGGCCCGTTCCTGCGCGAACGCGTCGTGCGACTCGGATTACCCTCCCTCTTTTATATGGTCGTGATCCACCCGTTCATGGTCCATGTGCTCCTCGGATATCCCCACATCCCCGACCGACCCTCCCTGTTGGTTCTTTATGGACGTTATATCACCTCGGGACGGGTCCTCAGCGGCAACGGTCCGCTCTGGTTCGCCCTGTCATTGCTCTTTTTCTGCACGGTGCTCGCCGGATGGCGCACCCTCCGGGGGAACGCCGGAACCGACGGCGACCCCGGCACCGGCACCGCCCCGCCGAATGCCTTTCACCTCCTCGGCTTTGGCGTGCTCCTGGTGATCAGCACCTTCCTGGTCCGCCTGGCCCAACCGATCGGCACCAATGTGCTCAATTTCCAACTCTGCTTCTTCCCGCAGTATATCGCCGCCTTCATCGTCGGCGTGGCGGCGGGCCGGAAGGGTTGGCTGGTCCCGCTGGCCGACTCCCGACCGGCGCGCGTGGCGGGTTGGTTGGGAATCATCGGCGGACCGCTCCTGCTGGCGACAGTCGCGTGGATGGGCGGTCCACCCCCGGAAAAAGGCCCGACCCAATACGATGGCGGCTGGCACCTGGCCGCGTTCGGTCTGGCCACGTGGGAACAACTCTCCGGACTGGGGATCGGGCTGGGATTGCTGGCCTGGTTTCACCGGCACGCTGACCACACGGGCCGGTTTGCCGCGTGGCTTTCCGACCGGGCGTTCGCCGTCTATGTGTTGCACGCGCCGATATTGGTGGCCCTCACGCTGATCCTGCACCCGTTCGGGACCAACCCATTCCTCCGGATGCTCCTGCTCACCGTCACCGGGCTGATCGCCAGTTTCGCCGTGGCCGACCTCGCGAAACGTTTGCCCGGATTCCGGAGGATCGTCTGAAACGGACTATCGTACATCACGCCACTCCAGTTTCCCTGTCGCCTCGATCGCCTGCACCAGCATCTCCAGCCAGTGACAATCCCCGATGCCATTCGGTGCGCCGCGGGTTTGACGACGCAAGGTGGCGGCATCCGCCTGCACCACCCAGCGTTCGACCGGCGCCATCATCCCCACCACCTCGGGCACCAGTCCGCTGCCTTCGTCCCCGGTCCAACTGCGGTTGAAATAGCTCGCCTTGGGCAGCCACCACAATGGGAACGTCTCCTTTCCGGAAGCATGACGGGCCAGCACCAGCGCGCGCAACGTCGGGTCGGCATCGTGAAGATAACGGCCCACCTCCGGCGTCAGGTTCAGGAAGATCCATCCCCGGTAGGTCGAGTGATCCATCCGCGGATCATACATGTTGGGAGGACTGCCATAAGGCGAACGCGACTCCGCACCGGGCGTTCCCCGCGCGATCGTCTCCACCGCGTTGAAATCGAATCCCGGCTCCAACCGGCGGCGGAGATTCTCCAGCGCGTTGGAACGCATCGGGGTGTCGCCAAACCGGTCCGCCAGCCGGGCCATGGCGATAGGGACCCCCATCGTCCCATATAATCCAGTGCCATCCCCCCTGCCGTGATTTTCATAGACCCGTTTGATCGCCGTCCAATGATTGGATGCCGCCGTCCAGTCTCCGGTGCGATGCCCATATAACCAAACGCCATAAAGGGTGTGGAGGAATGGCCTGGAAGTGCCGAAATCCCCGTGCTCGTACCACCACCGTTCCCGCGGATGATCTTCACGGTGCGTCCCGGACCCGTGTGGCAGCGGGTAATTGGAATTGCCACCCCGTCCGTACGCGGTCACCCCCCACGGGGCATTGGTGGGATTGTTGAATTCGGCGTTCACATAGGCCCGCACCGCCGCCTGCTGGACCTCCTTCAGATGCGGGTAGGCCCAGGCCAGGGTGGTGACGATCCGCCCGGGTTCCTGGTAGACGGTGTAACCCACGCTTTCCTGGTCGGCGAAGCTGATATAAAGCGGTGCCAGACGCCCGCCATCCAGCACCCGCTGCACTTCATCCCGTAATTCCGCGACCAGGTCGTCGGTGCCCCGGCATTCCGTGACTTCCGGAAACTCCCAGGCATAAGGTGCGACATCCACCGCCGCCACGCCGCCCCATGCCCCGAGAAACCCTGACCACAGGACCAAGGTGGGCAGTGGGTTTCCAAGTCCAAGCCGGATCCCCACGGAGAAAACGGTTCCCCAATGCCGTCGGGGTTGGGTCCTCATGGTGCGTGCTCCACACAGGTGATGCCCCAGTTCTCCGCCAGGTAAACCCGCTCACCGACGATGATCGGGGCCGTGCGCCCCATCAGCGGTGGCTGAGAGGTCCGGATCGGTGGGCCCTGATCTTTATAGACCACGTCCCAGCCGAAATTGCCCCCGTCATGATGCCGGATCGGGGCGGTCACCCCGCGATAAGTGCCGGTGGCCAGGTCGAGCATCATCGTGCCGCGAAAATTCTGACGCATCCAGAGTCGGGTGCCGCCCACGGACAACCCATAAAGATTGTCCGTCTCCCAGGGCCAAAGATTCGCCAGATGACCGTGGTCGATCGGCACCCGTCTTCCCGTGACCTCATTCACGGCGGCGATGTCGATGGTGAAATGAGTGCCAAACACCGCCCCATTGTCGGCCGTGAGTTTGGGGAACCGCGTCTTGAAATACGTCAGGATCCGGTCCGAATTATCCAGCACCACCGGATGCAATGCGACCCCCACGCCCTCGGCCGGCCCGGCGGGAACGGTGAACGGTTCGCTGAGATCACCCGCATCCAACACAAAAAGATGTTTCCAATCCGGACTCGCCTCGGGCCAGCGGCCGCCGTTGGTGTCGCCCTTCAGCCAGCGCAGGAGGTTCTCCTCCTCCACGGCCGGGCTGGTGCCGTCCAGGAACAGGCGGCTTCCGGAATTGGTCTCGCCGATGTATTCACTGCCGATGATCGGGGTCGGGATCGTGTTCGCCCAGACCCGGTGATGGGCCACCACCGGCCAAAGCATGCGAAAACTTTGCCCCCGCATGGCGTGCGAGGCCGTGATCGATCCATCGGAGAACTTCAGCGAATAAAGGACCATGTTTTCGGCACCCACGAAAACGTGGGTTCCGTCGGAGGCAATCCCCCCGTGAACCGGAGCCGGCAATTTCGGTGAACGCCAAACCTCGACACCATCCTGCGTGTTCAGGGCGAAGACACGTCCGCCATGGGTCGCCACCAACACCGTGTTCCCGACCCCGCACGGCGCACCCGTGATGGATTTGCCGCAGTCAAATGTCCATGCCGCCGAGCCATCCCCCCGATGAAGTCCGACAACCCCGCCCAAAACGGTGCTGAATATCACGATCTCCCCGGACACTGCCGCTGTCGCCACGGTCCCCCCGGGAATCCCCGCCGACCAGAGTGTCGATCCGTCCGCAGCATCGATGGAGTAGGCGGTGCCATCCATCGAGCCGACATAGAGCCGGCCCCCGACCAGCACGGGTTGCACACTGTCGGCAATGGTGAATCCGACCCGGGCCGGCAGTTTGGGGAACGTATGGTTTTCGCGCGATTTCAGGTCATCTGGCCAACCCGGCGCGCTTTCCCGGTTCCGAAGGGTTTGGTCAGGCCCCAACCACACCCATCGGGCCCGGTAAGGTGGCGCGACCGAATCGGAGGTGCGGCCAGTGCGTCCGGCATCGCGCTGAAGCTGCGGCCAGTCCGAAGCCGTCGCCAAGAAAGACAGCAGACCGGCGCAGATCACCCTTTGAGATCGATGAAATGCCGGGTTCATCAGGGGTTAAGCTTGGGATTTATATCAAGATCATCCGAACACCCCGACGCGCAGGCCCCGCAGGGCATATAATTCCCCGTCCACGCCCTTCAGGCGGCGCGCCCCGTCCTTCCTCTTCTCCCCGAACCGTGCCCGTTCCGCCTGGAAGATCTCCTCCACGAACTCCCGGCCCCCGAACACGAACCCATCGCTGAAATACCGCACCCGGCACCGCAGGTAATCCCGCAAGGGCAACCGGCCCCTGGCCGCCAGCACCCGCAATCCCTCCTCC
>JANYCC010000373.1 GCA_025360495.1 Verrucomicrobiota bacterium
CCGTCACGCCGGACCGGGCCTCCACTCCGGATTCGGGCTCCGGCGGGTGCCGCCCCGCGAGCCAGTCAAAGAGCGGCGACGCCATCAGCGTGGTCGCCACCGCCATGATCACCAGGATCGCGAACAACTCGGGCGAAATGATTCCCCGTTGGAGTCCGATGTTGATGATGATGAGTTCCATCATCCCCCGGGTGTTCATCAGCGTGCCGATTCCGAGCGACTCGCGATTGCTGAGACCAGTGGCGCGCGCCGCGAGCCAGCAGGCCACCCCCTTCCCGACCACGGCGGCCGCCAGCACGATCCCCGCCGCCAACCACAGGCGGGAGGAATCCAACAGGCCGATCTGGGTGTTCAACCCCGAATAGGTGAAGAACAGCGGCAACAGCAGGGCCACGGTCAATGGCTCCAAACGCTGCACCAAGGTCCGCGCCACAAATCCCCGTGGCATCGCGGTGCCCATGACGAACGCCCCGAAAACGGCGTGCAGGCCGATCAGGTCGGTGAACCAGGCCCCCAGCGCCAGCAGCACCAGGCACCGGACGAACTCCCCCTCCGACATCGTCCCGGATCGCTCGACCGACCGTCCCCACCGCACCAACAAAGGGCGCACCAACCCCAGGGTGAACGCGACATAGCCCAACCCGGCCCCGATGTTTTTCCAGGCGTGCACCACATCACCGTCCAGTTTCGCCAACACCACCGCCAGCAGGCACCACGCCGCCGTGTCATTGATCGCCCCCGCCCCCAGCGCCACCGTCCCCATGGTCGTCCCGGTCAGTTTCTTGAAATGGATGATCCGGGCCAGCATCGGGAACGCCGTGATGCACATCGAGGCCCCGAGGAAGAGCATCGCCTCCGAAAGGGACGTTTTCGCCGGGAAAAGCCGGGTCTGGTGGAAGACGACCCAACCCAAGGCGGCCCCCATCACAAAAGGGGCGATCATCCCGGCCACCGAAACCGCCATCGCGCTGCGGAGGTGTTGGCGGACGATGTCGATCCGGAATTCCAAGCCGACCACGAACATGTAAACCGCCAACCCCAATTGCGCGATGGGGAACAGGACCTTCATCGAGTCCTGGGGGAACAGGTGCCCGTACACCCCGGGCCAGAACAGGCCCAACAGGGAGGGCCCGAGCAACACACCGGCGATCATCTCCGCCATGACCTGGGGCTGTCCCAGTCGTTTGGCGATCAGGCCGACGACCTGGCAGAAGGCCAGGATGATGGCGATCTGGAGGAAGAATTGAACGGCCAGTTGGACGGTGCTCACGCTCCCCTGTGGATACCACCCCCCGGTGACAACGGAAATAATTGCTCGTTATCAGGGTGATGCCGGTTTGGTATCACGGCATCGCCATGGAATTGCGCCATCTCCGCTATTTTCAAGCCGTGGCGGAGGAATTGAGCTACGCCCGGGCCGCCCGTCGGCTCCGGGTCGCCCAACCCGCGCTCAGCCGCGCCATCAAGGAGGTTGAAAGCACCCTGGGGGCCGCCGTACTCGAACGGTCCCGCCATCATGTCCGCCTCACGCCGGCCGGCGCCGTGCTCCTCCGCGAGGCCGCCCTTCTGCTGGAACGATGGGAGGAATCCCTCCGTCGCGTCCGCCGGACCGCCGCCGGCGAGGTGGGCGAACTTCGGCTCGGCTATATCGGCCCACCCACCCAACCCTTCCTCGGCCGTCTCCTCCACGAGTATCGCCGGCGCCATCCCCAGGTCGCCATCCATCTCGAGGAGCGCACCCCCGAACGCGTTTGGGAAATGGTCGCGCGCGGCCGCCTCGATGTCGCCCTCACCCGACCCGTCGCCAGCCACACCGCATTCGGGATGAAGACGCTGGTCCTACGCCAGGAACGCCTCGGCGTCGCCCTTCGCGCCGATCACCCTTTCGCCCGCCGTCGCCACCTGCCGTGGAGCCGCCTCGCCGCGGAATCCCTGGTGGTCCTCGCCCGACGCGAGGGCATGGGCCTGCACGATGCCGTCCTCATCGCCTGCCGACAGGCTGGCTTCACACCCAAGCTCGCCCACACCCCGAGTCTTGTGGGCACCGTTCTCAGCTATGTCGAAGCGGGCGCCGGCACCGGCATCGTCACCGACTCGGTTCTGCCCCCAGGCGGCCCGCTCTGTTTCGTGCCCTTGCGCCCCGCGGTGAGCGTCCCCTTGGTCCTGGCCTGGCGCGGTGAGGATGATCCGGCCCCCGCCCGGCGTTTGCGGGAACTGCTCACCGAATGGGGGCACAACGGGACTTTGTGGGGCATCCCCCCTTCGCACGACATCCGCACGGCCGAAAAATGAACCACGGATGCCACGGATAATACGGATGCAGTGTGGCAGTCTTTCGGGACTATCCGTGTCATCCGCGGTGAGATTCCTGCTCAAGGGTCGCTGAAGTGTGCGGTTCAGGACTTATTGATACGGTTCAGGGATGGGCATCCATGGGTGCTTTGGGAGGAGTCGGAGAAGTCAGGGTGGCCCGGTCTTTCACGCCCTCCCCGGAACTTCGCGGCGCCTGCCGTTCGCGGATCTGGTCGGCCTCGTCCCGGATGTTGACCATCGAGAGTTGCGTGGCCCCGAACAGGTTGGCGCAACCGAACACGAGGCCCCCGACACCCACCGATCCCAACACCACACCCAGACCGACCAACGCCCGCAGCCACAGCGTCCCCGCGAACGAGGCGACCCCGGCCCCCATCAGGGTGACCAGCGTGGCCCCCGCAAAGGAGGCCAGCGCGACATAGATCGAATGCAGGGCGCGCAGGAGGAGCAGCGCCTGCCGTTCGACCCGCCCCACCTGCTGGATCAAATGGGTGGCTTCAGACTCCGGCAACCGGCCGGTCTCCGATTTCGCGAACAATTCGTGCATGCGTTCCCGGGTCCGCAACATGCGGTTGATGGTGCTCATCGCCAGCACGCTGGAGGCATTGGTCAACAGTGCCGGGGCCGCGATGAAGGTCATCACCGCGAACGGGTTTTGGGTCAGCGACGTGGGTTCCATGGGATCGATTGTCGACCGGCCTGAGGCTTGGCCACCGCCGGCATCCCGGCCAGCGGAATGTCATGGGTGGCCGGAGGCATCCTGGCACTGCCCCGCCACGGACTCTCCAGCGGCTCGGGTGGAACCTCGCCCTACCAAGAAGGGCGACGCGGGTGGGCACTCCGAATCGGGCGATGTTCCCCCCGGGCCGCCCCGATGCCCCCCGTTTGGAGCAGTGCCACGATGCGCCCGGGATTCCCGCCGAGGTCAGCGCCAGCTTGCTTTCGATCGATTATTTCCCGATAAACCGGCCATCCAATAAGGTCCGGGCATTGGTCATTGGTCATTGGGCATTCGTCATTGGGCATTCGCATGAAATCACGCCTCCCTTTCTTTGTCGTCCTTGGGTCCGCGACGCTCTGTGTGTTCGCGGCCGGGGATCCCACTCCCACTCCCGCCCCCGCCCCGGCCACCGACCGTGTGGGTTTCCCCAAGGATTACGCGACAAAGTTCACCGTGCTCCGCACCGTCGCCCGCGCGGAAAAAGCCCAGGTCGTCACCGTGTATGGCAATGGCGCCGCCTCCTCAGTCATCCGGACCAATGACCTGCCCTACCCGGCCGGCGCGGTGATCGTCATGGAAACCGCGGCGGTGGAAAAGGACGCCGCGGGCAAGACGCTCCCGGGTCCCGATGCCGGTTTCCGAAAGGCGGCCGTGTCGGGACTCCATGTGATGCGCAAGGGCAAGGGTTTCGGTGAAGCCTATGCCGACAACCGCAGCGGCGAATGGGAGTACGCGGAATATAAACCGGACGGGACTTATATCACGGCACCCAAGGATTCGGCGACCTGTTCAAAATGCCATATCAAGGCCGGACCGGACCGGGATTTCGTTTACCAGGCGAGGTTCGGCTCCGGCAAATGACCCGGAAGGATTGCCGCAAAGGAACCCAAAGAACCCAAAGGGGAAAAGCGAAAGTCCGGGTGTTCAGCCCCTTGGTTTTGCGTTCTTTGGGTTGTTTTGCGGCGAATCTGAACAAGCCGGCTCCCCGTCCTGGTTGACGCGGCGCGAACACCAAAGAATCCCACCACCACCGACGAAGCATGCGGCCGTGTCCGCGTAGAACGGAAGCGGCGGGAGCGACAACCGGATCCCATGCACCAATAATATCACTCCCTCGACCAGCATCAGTCCGCCAAACCAGGGAATGATGACCCGATACTTGGAGGGTTGGAGCAGGAGCAGAAGGTAAAGCGCACCGACCAGTGCAAACGCCCCGGACGCCATCCGGAGCCAGTAATCCAGCATGGGGTCATAGGAGATCGCCTGGGCACCGAGGCCCTGCAAAGCCTCGGAGGCGGCCGACCAACTGGCAAACACCCCGAACACCGACACCCCCCATGCGATGGCCGAAAAGCCGAGGAAAACCCGCAAAAGTTTCAATGCCATGGAGGGTCTGGAACAGGGGGGGCTGCTTTGGTGGTCCCTTGCGCCGGGACATTGCAGGGACCATTGGAAATTCCAACTTCCATAGGCTTACGAATGTCAGTCTTCGTGCGTTTCGTGTGTTTCGTGGGCCTTGCCTCTGATTCCCTTGGCGGTCTCAGTCCTCCGGCCGTTCCCCGTGCGGCGCCATCTTCACCAACCGCGGATCGAACCGGCCCAGCACCTCCACCAGATCGGACTGTGCCGCCATCACTTCGTGGATATCCTTATAGACGCCCGGCACCTCATCGAGCCCGGCCGAGATCAGACGCACCCCGCGCTCTTTCAGCACGCGGTTCACTTTCTCCCATTCAAAGGTCTCCAGGGCCCTCGTCCGGCTCATCACCCGCCCCGTGCGAGGCCGATTTCAAGGACTCCACATTGCCCCTCCCGCGCACCAGGAACCCCGGGGTCGCCATCGAACCGGGGATGATGCCCAGCACGCCTTCACCGGCCGGCGTCGCCCCCTTGCGATGCACCACCACGTCCCGCCCGACGCCTTGGATCACGTGCCGTTCGCGCCAGGCGAAGTTATGATGGTTTTCAACATCGAGGAGCACCGCCAAACGGAGATGTTGGGCGAGATGGCGCTGGATGAGTTCGTGATTCGCCGCCGCATACCGGCCCATCAGTTCCATGGCGGCCCAATATTCGCGACCCTCGTCCGAATCCAATGCCAGCCAGGCCAGATGACGATGTTCCTTCGGCAATTCCGGGTGCTGGTCCATCGCCAACTTGCTGTAATGTTCACACACTGCGGCACCCGTCCCCCGGCTCCCGCTATGGCTCAGGAGCGCGACATATTCCCCGGCCGGCAACCCGGGAACCGAATCTCCCGCCGTGAACACACCGAACTCGACGAAATGATTCCCGCTGCCGCTCGTCCCCAACTGCGCCCGGGCCCGGTCGTGAAACCGTTTCGTCACCGGACTCACCGACCAGTCCGCCTCGGTCACCGCATGTTCGCGACGTTCCTGGAAGGAGGACCCCACGCCGAACCGGGTTTCGGTCTCGATCGCCTTCACCAGGTGCTCCCGGCGCCGGTCGAGATCGCGCACCGGCAGGTCCAGCACGGTCAGTTTCATCCGGCACGCGATGTCCACCCCGACCGCATAGGGTATCACCGCGTTGTCGGTGGCCAGCACGCCCCCGATGGGCAGGCCGTAACCGACGTGTGCGTCCGGCATCAGCGCCCCCGCCAGCGACACCGGTAGCTGGCACGCACGGCCCATCTGGTTGATCGCCTCCGGTTCCAGACCCACGCCCCATTGGCGCCACTGGGCCGGCGCCGGACGGACCGTGCGACCGCACCGCAACAGCGCCTGCGCAAATTCGCCCCGCAGGTCGTCGTCGGTGAACGCCGCCGGATTGGCGACCACCGCCTCCAATTCAGCGATGAGCCGGGTCCGATCGAGCCCCTTCAGGACATAGCGCGCAATGAAGTCCATGCCGCGCCGGCTCGCGTCGCCGGGCGGGACGCCAAGTCGGATCAGGTCTTTTGTGTTCATCTGGGGTCATCCCCCCCGTTCGGAGGAACCAGCTCCGAGAGTCCCACACTTCCGTCCCGGTGTCTTGCCCCGACGCACCCCCGACGCGAGATGGGCCTCATCTTGGCACTGCCCCCATGAAAGCCATCACGGCGGCTCGGGTGGAACCTCGCCCAAAACAGACCACGCCGGGGGGGCACTTCGGATCGGGGCGAGGTTCCACCCGAGCCGTCTGGGAGTCCGTGGCGGGGGCAGTGTCAAGTTGCGCCCCGCGAGATACCCGTGCGCCGTCGAAGGGATGGGGACTCGTGTAACTCGTCCCGAAAGGGCTCTCCCGGAGCGCCGCCCCTTGACATCCGTCCCTGTCCGACGACAAAAGAACCTGTCACTGATAGATTGATCCGCACCATGAGCCAGACTGAGACCCATACGTTCCAAGCCGAGATCCAGCAGGTCCTCGACATCGTCATCCACTCCCTCTACACGGACCGCGAAATCTTCGTCCGGGAGTTGGTTTCCAATGCCGCCGATGCCTGCGAAAAGCTCCGTTTCCTCCAATCCGGCGGGACCGACGCCATCCGTGATCCCGACATCGCCGCCGGCATCCGGATCACGACCGACGAGGCGGCCGGGACGGTGACCATCGCCGACACCGGCGTGGGCATGACGCGCGACGAGATGGTGGAGAATCTCGGGACCATCGCGCATTCGGGCACCCGCAAATTCCTCCAGGCGGTGGCCGAGAACCGCAAGGCCGATGCCCAGTTGATCGGCCAGTTCGGCGTCGGGTTTTACTCGGCATTCATGGTCGCCAAAACCGTGACCGTCCTCTCGCGTTCCCACCAATCCGATTCCACGGGCTGGCGCTGGACCAGTGCGGGCGCGGGTGGTTACACGATTGAACCGGGCGGCGAACTGCCCCGCGGCACCCAGGTCATCCTCGAGTTGAAGGACGACGCCAAGGACTTCGCCCGCTCACCGGAAATCGAGCGGATCGTGAAGCGCTATTCGAACTTCGTCACCTTCCCCATCGAGGTCGGGGGCACGCGCCTCAACACCGTCCAGGCCATCTGGGCGCGCAGCAAGTCCGAGGTGAAGGACGAGGAATACCAGGAGTTCTACCGCTACATCGGGCACGACACCGAGGCGCCCCTTTTCCGGCTGCATTTCACGGCGGATGCGCCGATCAGCATCCAGGCCCTGCTCTTTGTCCCCTCCCGCAATTATGAGACCCTCGGCGTCTCGCGCATCGAGTCGGAGGTGAACCTGCACTGCCGCAAGGTGCTCATCGAACCCAAGGCCAAGGGACTGTTCCCGGAGTGGCTCCGGTTCCTCAAGGGCGTGGTCGACAGCGAGGATCTGCCGTTGAATGTCTCGCGCGAACGGATGCAGGACTCCGAACTGCTGAAGAAGCTGAATCGCGCCCTCACCAACCGGTTTCTCAAATTCCTTGCGGAAGAGGCGGAGAAGAATCCGGAAGCCTACGACAAATTCTATAAGGAATATCAGCGTTTCCTCAAGGAGGGCGTGCTCAGCGACCACGACCACAACGAGGCCCTCGCCAAGCTCCTCCGCTTCGAATCCTCCGCCACCGAGACCGGCCGCACGACCTCCCTCGCCGAATATGTGAAACGCATGCCGGACGGCCAGAAGGAGATCTGTTTCCTGCTCGCCGGAAGCCGGGACGCCGCGCTCAGCAGCCCTTATTTCGAGGTGTTCCAAGCCCGCAAATATGAGGTCCTGCTGGTGTCCGAACCCATCGATGAATTCGTCCTCGATCGACTCCATGAGTTCGACGGGAAGAGGATCGTCGCCGCGGAAAAGGCGGATTTCACCGTGCCCGACGAGCAACCGGTCGAAGGCCAGTTGACCGACGACGAGGCGACGGGCCTGGCGGGTTGGATGAAAACGACCCTGGGCGATGCGGTGAACGAGGTGCGGGTGTCCAAGCGGTTGGTCGGAAGCCCGGCCGTGGTGCTTGAAGGCGACCGTTACCTGACCACGACGATGCGTCGGACGTTGAAGGCGATGCAGCGCGACCACGAGGCGTTGCCGTCGGGTGCGCCCGAATTCGAGATCAACCCGCGGCACGCCTTGGTGGCCCGGTTGGAAAAGATGCGTCACGTGGACGCGGAATTGGCGGCCCAGGCGGCGGCCCAACTGCTCGACAACGCGCGGCTCTCGGCCGGCCTGCTGGAGGATCCGCGGGCGATGCTGCAGCGGATCAACGGACTGCTCGAAAAGTTGCTGGCACCGCGTTGAGCCGCTGGATCAGTTCGGCCTGTGCATCAGCGACCTCCTGGGCCGATCCCCCGGAGGTCTCACGGTTCGTCGGCATCCCGGGTGATTCCTTCTCCAACTGCCGGACGAAGGCGACAACCCGGGCGCGTTCCTCCGGCGGCAGGGCCTTGATTTGTTCGATGATTTCGAGGGAGGTCATGGTGGGGTGATGTTTGAAAAGAGATTGCCAGGGAGGAACCGCCACCCGAAAGCGCGGCTCATTCCCGAATCAGGAGTCTGGTCCAGTCTCTCTCTCCCGGCGAGAAACGAGTGGGTCGATTGGCCGATTGCCCCGACCCCCGCCGACCGCTACGGTCCGCCGCTCCTGCATGAACCGAATCCTCCGGGTATGGCCCGGTATCCTCTTCGGGTGGTTGGCTCTCACGGTTTCTGGGGGTTCCACAAATCTCGTCTGGCGTTGGTCCAATCCGTCCCCTTTCGGCAACAACATCGCCGACCTGGCGTACCACACCAACAACCCGCTTGTTGCCGTCGCGGATTCGGGACAGTTGTTCACCACGCCGGACATCGCAACCTGGACCTCGCAGGACACCGGCACCCGGAAATGGCTCCGGTCCGCCCTGTGGTATGGCACCGCCACCAACGGGGCGGCGGCGCTCCTGGTGGTCACTGCGGAACAGGGAACGATCCTCACCAGCACCGACGCCTCCAATTTTGATCTCCAGGATCTTGGCACCGGCGACTGGCTCGAAGGGATAGCCAGCTCGGGTCCGCGATTGGTGGTGGTGGGTGACAATGCGGCCATTTATACCAGCGATACCGGCACCAATTGGACCCGCCAGGCCGTGTCGTTCGCCAACTGGCTTCGTGGGGTGACCCATCGCACCGGGGGTCCCTTCGTCGCCGTCGGTGAAAACGGCCTGATCGCGACCAGCCCTGACGGAATTGCCTGGACCCGGCGGACCAGCGGGGTGTCGGCCCACCTGAACCGGGCCGGGCCGTTCCGGATTGGGAACACCGAGGGGGTCCTCGTGACCGGTGAGGGTGGTGTGGCCCTTTATAGCACCGATAGCAATGCCCAGAACTGGACCACGATTTCCACGGGGGTGAGTGCGGACCTGTATGTCGCGACCCAGGAGACCCGCTTGGATTTCGCCAACCCCAATGGGGCGCTGCTGATTGCCGGGGATGAGGAGGTCCGCAGCGGTTCCATCATCGGCGGCAGCGTGCGGTTCACCGATGAAACCAGTGCCAGCCGGGCGAATCCCGCACCCCGCACCACTTATTTCGCCGGGTTGTCCACGGGTCGGCAATTGATTCTCGCGGGTCGGGCGGGCTATGTGATCCAGGGATCCCGCAACACGCCGTTTTCCCTGACGCTCAATTGGACCCCGCCGGCCGGATCCTCACGCAGCCTCCTGTTCGGTGCCGCCACCAACCTGTCGCTGGGCACCAACGTGACCGCCCACCTCACCAATGATCTCGTCGTCCTGTCCACCCATCGCACCACCAACTCCTTTTATGTCGCGGTCGGCGACGGCCCCACGATCCTGCAGAGCGATTCGGGTCGGACCTGGTTGACGGCGCTGGTGCCCACCAATGCGGCCAACCAGACCCTGCTCGGCAGCGCCTCGGCGCCCGGACAATTGGTCGGCGTGGGCTCGGGCGGAATCATACTCCGCAGCGAGGTCGCCTATAGCCCGCTGATCACCACCAACCAGTTCACCAATTCCTCCTCCACCGTCGTCACCGTGGTCCTGACCAACCTGGTCAACACCCTCGGCCTGACTTGGGACTCCGTGACGTCACCGACCAAAACCAATCTCCAGGGCGTCGGTTGGTCGGACGGCCTGTGGATCGCGTGCGGGGCGGGTGGAACCCTTCTCTCCAGTGCCACGGGCACGCACTGGACCCCGATCGCCCCGATCACCTCCCACACCCTGCTCTCCGTCGACGCCAGCCCCGCCGGCTGGGTGGCCGTCGGCGAACTCGGCACCCTCTTGTCCAGTCCGGACGGCGTCACCTGGACCCCTATCCCCTCCCCGACCACCAACTCGCTTTCCCGCGTGCGCTGGTTGGGCGACCGCTTCGTCGTGGTCGGGCAAAACGGAACCCTTCTCACGAGTCCCGACGGCACCTCATGGACGACCCAGATTTCAGGGGTGACCAACTGGATCAATGACGTGATCCGGGTCGATGCCGCTTATTATGCCGTTGGAAACCAGGGGACGATCCTCGGAAGTCCGGATGCCGTCACCTGGCAGCGACTCGACAGCATCACTGCGAAATCCCTCTATGGCGTGGCGTCCCAGGAGGGGCAGTTGATCGCCGTGGGATTGGACGGGGCCATCCTGCGGAGCCAGGCGGGTCCGTATCCGGCGGGGGTTGAATTGGTGCGCTGGCCGCAGCAAGCCACCGACAGCCTGTTCCTCTTCACGGGCCAACCCGACCAACTGTTCCGCATCGAACGCAGCACCAACCTCGTGGATTGGTCCGCGTCGGACCGGCTGGAAATCCGGGACAGTGCGGGGACGCTGTTGCTGATCGATTCCACCCCCAATGATCCGCTGCTGCAATTCTTCCGGACGTCGTCGGCCCCATGAAATGTGATTGTCCTCGGCCCGGACCCCGGCCAGTTTGGGGTTCACCTGACCGACGGAAACCGACAACTCGATGAACTGGTACCATGCACAGGACGGGCAACAAATCGGCCCCGTCTCCGAAGCCGACTTCGCGCGGTTGGTTGCGACCGGGGTGGTCCGCGACGACACCTTGGTCTGGCACGAGGGGATGAGCGGATGGCAACCCTACTCCTCGGTGCGACCGGTGCCACCGCCATCCAACCCCGTCCACTTCCCACCCGCGCAGGATTCCCCGACGCCGCCCGTGGCCGAAGCGGGGGCGGGGGCCTTTGTCCCGTGCGCGGGTTGTGGCGGTTGGTTTCCCCCGGAGGACACCCTGGAGATGGGCGGCCAGCGGGTGTGTGCGAACTGCAAACCGGCCCACCTGCAACGATTGCTGGAAGGCGCCGCCCCGCCGCCGGGCCCGACCCGGACCGCCGGCGGCGGGACCACGGCGACCGCGGCGGAAATCATGGCGCGTGACTACCAGATCGACCCCGGGGAGCGCATCAGCGAGGCTTGGACTTTCCTGTTCCGCGAACCCGGCGTGCTGCTATTTGGCGGGATCCTGGTGTTCCTGGTGATCATGGCCGTGGGGATGATTCCCTTCGGTGTCGGCGCGATATTGTCCCTCCTGTTGACCGGCCCGATGCGGGGCGGACTGGTGTTGTTTTATCTGCGACGCCAGCGGGGCGAAACGGTCCAGTTGGGCGACTCGTTTGGCGGGTTCGGTCCCCGGTTCTGGCCCCTCGTGGGGGCGCATCTGTCCCCGACGATCCTTTCATCCCTGCCGTGGATGCCTGGTGGCGCGCTGTTGGGACTCGGATTGATCGGCCAGTTCTCGCCCGGCAGCCCCTTCCAAGGTGCGGCGACCTCCCTGATCGTGGCCGGGTCCGCCGCCCTCCTCATTGGCGGTGGCGTCGGCGTTTGGCTGGGCGTCAGTTGGATTTACGCCCTGCCGCTCGTGGCCGACAAAGGGTACGGAATCTGGGAGGCCATGAACCTGAGCCGACAGGTCGTGAAACGACACTTCTGGCAGAATCTGTGGCTCGGGATCGTTTTCATGTTGGTGACCACGGCCGGAAGCCTGGCGTGTTGCGTCGGCGTGCTGGTGGCCATTCCGGTCACGGCCGCGGCCGGAACGCTCCAATATGAGCGCCTCTTCGGCGACCTGGCCCCCGTCCGCCGCTGAGACCATGGCCACGCTGAGCCCCGCCTGTCCCGAATGTCGGACCGCGTTGCCGGCCGATCCGGCTTCGCTCACCTCCCTGACCGCATGTCCCGGGTGCCGGACTCCCCTCCGGATCACCGTCTTTCCCGCGTTCGGCCGGGGCATCACCTTGGGTCCGAAGGCCGAAAAGCTCACCGGCGACGACGAGGCGGCCTGCTTCTTCCACGCCACCAAGAAGGCGGTGGTTCCCTGCGATCGTTGCGGTCGTTTTCTCTGTGCCCTGTGCGATCTCCCGCTGGCCGGGGAACACCTCTGTCCCACCTGTCTCCAGGCCGCCCAACAAGGCGGAAACACCCCGGCGCCCCTGGACCGGTCCCGCGTCCGCTGGGACCGGATCGTCTGGCTGACCGTCCTTTTGCCGATTCTCCTTTGTTGGATGGCCACTCCCGTCACCGGGTTTGCCGCCGCCGGAATCGCCGTCTGGCGTCTTGCCGCACCACCGAGCCGGATCGTCCGTTCCCGTGGCCGGCTGATCGCCGGGGCCATCGCCGGCGTCCTGGTCGGGGTCATCGGTCTCGTGGGCCTGATCGCGGTTTTCTCCCACTCCTGACCCCCCATGGAAACGCGACTCCAGAACGATCCCGGATACCGGCGCCTCCGTGCCGCCCGATGGAACTGGCGCACCACCTCCTACTGGTTGGCCCCGGACCACCTGCTCATCGTCGATGCGGTCGGCGTGATGGAACGATACCGGCGCTTCGACCTGCGCGATCTCGAGATGCTGATTCTCCATCCCACGTCTTCGCGCCGGATCGCCGTGTGGATTCTCGCGCCAACCCTCGCGATCCTGGCCGGGGTCACCGCATTCCTCGGATATCTCGCCCTCACTTCCACCACCGAATACGCAGGGATTTGGGCGCTTATTTCCGCCTTCCCCACGTTCCTGCTGGCCGGCGCCCTCGCTTGGGTCGTCCTTCCGGGTCCGTTTTGTGAGACCCAACTTCGCACCGGAGTTCAGACCCTCAGTCTTTCCGGACTGATACGTCTCCCCATCGCCGAACGTTTCGCCAACGAACTCGGTGCCGCAGTCGCCGGCCTGGACTTCGCCGGCCCGAGCCCCCGGCCGGAATCCTCCGCGACGCCGGGCTTCCCCACCGCGGAAATCGCCGCCGAATCCTCCCTGCCGAATCCTCCGTGACGTCCCTCGCCTCCCAACGTTGCCTGTTACACCCCCGCCGGGAAGCGATTGCACGCTGTCCGGAGTGCCGCCGCTCCTACTGCCGGGAATGCGTCACGGAACACGACGGCCGATTGCTGTGCGCGGCCTGCCTGCGCCGCGCCACCCAAACCGCGATCCCGAAGCTTCATCGTCTGGCCTGGCTCGCCGCCCCGTTCCATCTGGTCACCGGTTTGGTCGTGGCCTGGGTGCTGTTCTACCTGCTCGGCCTGGCCTTGCTCCGGACGCCGTCGGAGTGGCACGAGGGCACAGCCGTGCAAAAGACCCTCCTGGGGGAACCATGACCCGCGGATGCCATCCATGAAACATCCGCCCCGACAACGCCTCGGACGCCACTCCCTGGACGTGATCGAGGATGGCGTGCACCTGTTGCGCGAGGCCCCGCTGGGCGTCCACCTGGCCTATCACGTCGGAACCGCCCCCTTCGTGCTCGCGCTGTTGTGGTTCTGGTCCGACATGACCCGCGGCGCCTTTGCCGACGTCCGTTGTGCGCCCGCGGCCCTGGGACTTGCGGCGCTGTATCTGTGGATGAAAGCGTGGCAATCGGTCTTTGCCGCCCGTCTCACCGCGGCGCTGAGGCTCGGTCCCGAACTGCCGTGGACACCCGGGCGCTGGCTGCGCCTCCTCAGCACCCAGGCCGCGCTCCAACCTTGGGGACTGATCGTGTTTCCCCTGAGCGCCGTCCCCCTCGGGATCCCGATTCCCTGGGCCTTTTCCGTGATCCAGAGCGCCACCGTGGAGGCCGACGCGGCGGGCGGCTCGGCCCAGGATTGCCTCCGCCGGGCTTTCCGCAATGGCATGCGCTGGCCCGGCCAGAACAACGGCATCTTCGGGCTGCTCCTCCTCGTGACCTTCGGAGTCATCCTCAACCTCGGCATCGGCCTGGCTTCCCTTCCCTACCTGGCGCGAACGCTCTTCGGTTTCGACAATGAGTTCACCCTCTCCAGCGGCACGATCTTCAACACGACCTTTCTCCTCGGGGTCCTCGCCCTCTCCTATCTGGTCGTCGATCCGCTCGTGAAAGCGATCTATGTGCTGCGCTGTTTCGAAGGCGCGGCGGTCTCGACGGGCGATGATCTCCGCGCCGGATTGAAGCGGATGCGTGCTGCGCGGAGGGCCGTCCTGGCTGCGGTCTTCGTGCTGGCGGCGGCGTGGATCCCGTCACCGATTCTGGCGGCGGAAACACCGCTGGCGAACCCGGTCACCCTCGTGCGTCCGCCCGAATTGGACCGGGCGCTCCGCCAGGTGTTGGAGCGCGCCGATTATACCTGGCGCTCCCCCCGGGAACAGTCGCCCGAGGAATCCGATCCGCCGGGCCAAAGCCGGCTGCTCAGTTGGCTCAAGCGTCAGGGGCGGGCCGTCGCCGCGGTGCTCGACCGCAATGCCGCCCGTTTTTTCAGCCTGCTCGACCGCTGCCTGCGCGCCCTCTTCAACCCCCCGAAGGCCCCGCCACTGCCCACCGGCCATGACCTCGTCGACTGGATGACCGGCCTGCGAATCCTGGTGATCTTGGTGCTGCTCGCGGCCATCGGTTGGATCGGGTGGCTGGGCTATCGGCTGTGGACACTCCGACGTCCAAAGACTCCCGCCGAGGAACCGGTCGCGACGCCGGTGGCCCTGCCCGATCTGACCTTGGAACACGTCTCCGCCGACCAGTTGCCGGAGGACGGTTGGCTCGCCCTCGCCCGGGATCTGGCGGGACGGGGCGACCTGCGCCTCGCCCTGCGCGCGGTTTATCTCGCCAGTCTCGCCCATCTCGCCCGTCGTGAATTCATCCGCCTGGCCTCGTATAAGACCAACCGGGATTACCAGCGCGAACTCGCCCGTCGCAGCCGCGATATTCCCGCGGTCGCCCCCGGCTTTGACGCCACCGCGGCCGACTTTGACCGCGTCTGGTATGGTGCGCACCCGGTCTCGCCCGAATTGGTGACCGAAGCCGAGGTCCGGCTCGAGGTCATCCGCCAAACCCGCGTCGCATGAAGGCCTCCTTCCGCAACCGATTGCTGGCCCTGGCCGTCGTCCTGGCCTTCGGAGCCTCGCTCCTGCGCCTCTTCGAATATCGTTTTGCCGCCGGTGACATCTATCCCCCGGGCTCCAGTCGCCGGGCCGATCCGTTGGGTTCCAAGGCGTTGTTGGAGGGCCTGGGATTGCTCCCCGGCCTGCGGGTCGAACGAAACTATGAACGGTTGACGCGCCTGGGGGAACCCACCGGGACCACGCTCGTCCTGCTCGGGGTCGGCCCGGATAACATCTGGGGTCCGATGCCGACGCCGGACGAGAACGAAGCCTTGGACCAATTCATCCGCCGCGGTGGACGATTGGTTCTCGCGCTGGAGCACGAACCGCTCAGTGCGGCCACCAACGCGTGGCACCGCGGTTTCCGAAGTCTGCGTTCCGGCCTCGGCACTCCGACCAACATCCACCAACACTTCACCACGCGCCTGGGCTTCCAGGTCGCCTTCACCAACCTGCCCGCCGATCTGGCCAACCGGGCCGGCTCCCCCCAACTCCTGCCCGCCACCCTTCCCTGGCCCTGCGGTTGGTATCTCACCGGCCTGCGTCCGGAATGGCACGTGGTCTACGATCGGGCCGACCAGGTCGTGGTGGCGGAACGCCCGTACGGCAGCGGGCATGTCGTCCTTCTGGCCTCCGATTATCTCCTGCTCAACGGCGCACTCCGACAGGAGCGCCAGCCCGGTTTCCTCGCCTGGCTCGCCGGCCCCAATCCCCACATCGTCTTCGATGAAACCCATCTCGGGCTCACCCTGAAACCCGGGGTCGCCGGACTGCTCCGCAAGTATCATCTCGGCGGGGCCGTCCTGGGACTGGCGCTCCTGGCCGCGCTCCACGTCTGGCGCCAGACGGTCCGCTTCAATCCACCTCCGCCCCCCCCACCCGGATCCGAGGTCCTGCTGGGGCGGGACAGCGGGGGCGGTTTCCTGAGCGTCCTGCGCCGCGCCGTTCCGCCCGCCCAACTTTCCGAGGTCGCCTTTACCGAATGGCGACGTTCCCTCGGCCGCCATCACAGCGTGCCCGAAAAACGCCTCTCCGACGCCCAGGAACTCGTCAATCTCGAGGCCGCCCGACCTCCCGGTGAACGCAATCCCGTCGAATTGCATCGCCGGATTGCCCGCCTCCTCCGCCATCGCTGACACCCACTCCTCATGGAAACCCCGGTCACCCAACTCAAGGATACCCTCGCCCGCGCCCGCGCCGAGGTCGCCAAGGTCATCATCGGTCAGTCCGAAGTCATCGACCTCGCCCTCGTCGCCATCTTCACCCACCAGCATGCGCTCATTGAAGGCGTCCCCGGCGTCGCCAAGACCCTGCTCGTCCGCACCCTGGGCCACGTGTTGGACTGCGGGTTCGGCCGCATCCAATTCACGCCCGATCTCATGCCGGCGGACATCACCGGCACCAACGTCTTCAACCTTCAACGCAACGAATTCACCCTGATCCGCGGCCCGGTGTTCACCACCTTCCTCCTCGCCGACGAAATCAACCGCGCCCCCGCGAAAACGCAGTCCGCCCTGCTCCAGGCCATGCAGGAACGCGTCGTGACCATCGACCGCGACACGCTGCCGTTGCCCCCGGATTTCACGGTTTTCGCCACCCAGAACCCGATTGAAAGTGAGGGCACCTACCCGTTGGCCGAGGCGCAAAAAGACCGTTTCATGTTGAAAATCAGCATGCGCGCCCCCGAACGGGACGGGGAACTCGAGCTCGCCCGGCGTTGCCTCGGTGACAACTCCCCCGAGGCGGTCCTGGAACGGGGCGGCGTCCGGCCCGTGATCTCGGCTGCGGACCTCGCCGTCCTCCGCGGCCAACTCGGCCAGATCGTCCTTCGCGAGGAACTGCTGACCTATGCCGTCGATCTTGTCCGCGCCACCCGCAGCCATGAGTCGGTCCTGGTCGGCGCCGGACCGCGCGCCACCCAATCCCTCCTCCTCGCCGCCCGCGCCTGGGCTGCCCTGGCCGGACGTGATTTCGTGACGCCCGACGACATCAAGGGACTCGCAACGCCGGTGCTGGAACATCGGCTCATCCTGCGCCCCGAATTCGAGCTGGAAGGTTCGACCATTGCCGAGGCGATCGAACGGATCCTGCAACTCGTCCCTGTGCCCCGTTGAAATGATGTTGATCCCCCAACCGCGGCTGTTGTGGCTCACCGGCCTGCTGGTGTGCCCGGCCCTGGCGTTGGCACCGACCCACCCCGACACGGAGACCCTGGCGGTCGCCGTGATTGGTGCCGTCGCAGTGCTGGCGGCTTGGGACGCTCTCCGCGCGGGGTCCCTTTTGGGTTCCCTCTCCGTGGTCCTCTCACCGGTGGTCCGGTTGGTGAAGGGTCGCCCCGGCCTCCTGCCCCTCCATCTCACGCTCACCCACGGTTCCCCACTCCGCCTCCGCCTTGCTCCCGGACTTGCACCTCACCTCGACACGTCCCAACCGGAACTCACCCTCGACCTGGCACCCGGACCCGGTGCCCACCTCGACTGGCCCGTTCAATCCGCCCTCCGCGGCCGATTCCGGGTCTCCACCTGCCACGCCGAAACCCTCTCTCCCTTCGGATTCTGGGCCAGCCGTCGCACCCTGCCCGTCCAGTGCGAGATCCGCGTCCAACCCGACCTCACCGCCGTCCTCCGCCGCAATGCCGCCTTTCTCGTCCAAGGCGCCTCCGGCAGTCGCGCCCAACGCCGGATCGGTCGCGGCCGCGATTTCGAAAAGCTCCGCGATTATGTCCCGGGCGATGGCTTCGACGAAATCCATTGGCGGGCGACCGCCAAACGCGGACACCCGGTCACCAAGGTTTTCCAGGTCGAACGCACCCAGGAAGTGTATGTGTTGGTCGATGCGTCGCGCCTCTCCGGACGGATCCTGCCCGCGCCCCTGACGGCGTCCCGGGCCGTGGACCCAATCCGCCCGCTCCCCGAACCCGATCCCGCGACGTCCGAACCTTTGCTCGAACAGTTCATCCAGGCCGCCTTGGTGGTCGGTGCCGTCGCCGAACGCCAGGGCGACCACTTCGGCCTGGTCACTTTTGCCGACCAGGTCGACAGTTTTGTCCGCGCCTCGTCCGGAAGATCTCATTACGCCGCGTGCCGGGAGAAACTGGTGGAACTCCGTCTGCGCACGGTCACCCCGGACTTTGAGGAACTGGCCTCCTTCCTCCGCCTGCGGCTTCGCCGTCGGGCCCTGCTCCTGTTCCTCACCAGCCTCGACGATCCGGTCGCGGCCGAGGGCTTCCTGAAGGGCATCGACCTGCTGCGCCACCAACATCTCATCGCCATCGTCCAACCGCGTCCCCATGCCGCCGTCGCACTCTATACCCATGACCGGGTGGAGACGTTGGACGACACTTATGCGGCGTTGGCAGGGCATCTCCAATGGCAGGGGTTGCGGGAATTGCAGGCCGTGCTGCAACGTCGCGCGGTGACCCTGGTGACGGCGTCCCCGGACGGATTGGCCTCCGCACTGATCACCCGTTACCTCGACGTGAAACGACGCCAATTGCTTTGACCCAACCCGCTTGTGATCCTTGATCTCGACAAATTCCTCCAAGGCGGACGCCCCCACTGGCACGCGCTGGAAGAACTCCTGGCCCGGTTGGAATCGGGGCAGACTCTCGATCTGGACCAGGCCCGTCGATTGCACCGCCTTTATGAACGGACCTCGGCGGACCTGGCGCGCCTGGGCACGTTCGCGGCGGAACCCGAGACACGACGTTATCTGGAGACCCTCATCGGCCGGGCTTATGCGGAGATTCATCACACCAACGCACCCTTCCGGCGAATCCGGCCGACGCATTGGCTGTGGGTCACGTTTCCGGAGACCTTCCGTCGGCATCTCGGCGCGTTCTGGCTGGCCGTGACCATCACGATCGTGGGGGTGGTGCTGGGCGGGGTGGCCACCGTGATTGATCCGGATTCCCGCCAGGTCACGATGCCGTGGGGACACGACCGGGAATCGCCCACCGAGCGTGTCCGGCGTGAGGAGACGGCGCAGGGCGGGCCCGGTCATCGGACCGCATCGATCGGCCATGCCACCTTCTCGGGCCAGCTCATTGCCAACAACACCCGCGTCTCGGTGCTGACCTTATCCCTCGGCATGACCTTCGGATTGGGGACTGTGGTGCTCCTATTTTATAATGGCATCGGGCTCGGGGCGATCTCGGTGGATTATATCCGGGACGGCCAGGGCCAATTCCTCGCCGGCTGGCTCCTGCCGCACGGTTCCATTGAGATTCCCGCGATCCTGATCGCCGGCCAGGCCGGGCTGATGCTCGGTCAGGCCCTCCTGGGCCGCGGCCGGAACCTTCCCCTGGCCGGACGCCTCCGCCTGATCGCACCGGATCTGGTCACGTTGATCGGTGGTGTGGCGCTGCTCCTGGTCTATGCGGGCATCATCGAGGCGTTCCTCTCCCAGTATCACGAACCGGTGATTCCCTATTCCCTGAAGATCACCTTCGGGCTGGCTGAACTGGCCGGGCTCATTTCCTATCTGGCCCTCGCCGGCCGGGGATCCCGGTCCGCAAACCCGCCCCCACCATGACCCATCTCCGCATCCGCACCCCGGAGGGCGTCG
>JANYCC010000085.1 GCA_025360495.1 Verrucomicrobiota bacterium
GTCGATGAGGCGCTGGCCTTGGTGGATGCCACCGGCGAGCGCACGGCAAAATCCATCGAGAAGGTCATCGTGGTCCGTCGCACCGCGCACGAGATCCACATCACCGAGGGACGGGACCTGTGGTGGCATCGTGAGTTGGAATATGTGGATGCGGAGTGCCCACCGGCTTCTTTGGATTCGGAGGCGCCGCTGTTCATCCTGTACACGAGCGGATCGACCGGGAAACCGAAGGGGATCCTGCACACCACAGCCGGCTACCTGCTGGGCGCGAAGATGACGCACAAGTATGTCTTCGATGTGCGGGATGAGGACGTTTACTGGTGCACGGCGGATGTCGGGTGGGTGACCGGTCACAGTTACATCGTGTACGGGCCGCTGGCCAACGGCACCACGTGCGTGATGTACGAGGGGGCGCCCAACTGGCCGGAGCCGGACCGTTTCTGGCGCATCATCGAGAAGTACCGGGTCACGATCCTCTACACGGCTCCCACGGCGATCCGCGCGTTCATGAAGTGGGGCGAGGAATGGGTGAAAAAGCACAACCTGAGCTCCCTGCGGTTGCTGGGATCGGTGGGTGAACCGATCAATCCCGAGGCGTGGATGTGGTACCATCGGGTCGTGGGTGGCGAGCGATGCCCGATCGTGGACACCTGGTGGCAGACCGAGACCGGCGCAATCATGATCACGCCATTGCCGGGGGCGACCCCGACGAAACCAGGCACGGCGACCCTCCCGTTTTTCGGGATCTTGCCGGAGGTGGTGGATGACAACGGGAACCCCGTGCCCGCGAACACCGGTGGCAAGCTGGTCGTGCGGAAACCCTGGCCGGCGATGCTGCGGGGCATCTGGGGGGATCCGGCGCGGTTCAAGGAGACCTACTGGTCCGAGGTGAAGCATTCGTACTTCACCGGTGACGGTTGTCGCAAGGACAAGGCCGGCAACTTCTGGATCGTGGGGCGCATTGACGACGTCCTCAACGTCGCGGGCCATCGCATCGGCACGGCGGAGGTGGAGAGCGCCTTGGTGAGCCATCCGTCGGTGGCCGAGGCGGCGGTGGTCGGGCGTCCGGACGAATTGAAGGGGCAGGCGCTGGTGTGTTTCGTGACGCTCAAGACCGGTTGCATTTCGACCCCGGAGTTGAAGAACGAATTGCGCAACCACGTGGGCAAGGAGATCGGCCCGGTGGCCAAGCCCGACGACGTCCGGTTCGCCGAATCGTTGCCGAAGACGAGGTCGGGAAAGATCATGCGGCGCCTGCTCAAACAGATCGCCAGCGGGCTGGAGATCAAGGGCGACATCACGACGCTGGAAGACTTCAACGTGCTGGCGAAGCTGTCGAATCCGGACGAATGAGCCGGGGGTTGAAAAAAGAATTCACTAAAATATCCCAGTTTTTATGGGTTTTTTGTGCATTTAGAGAATGGGTCGGAGAATCTTTGCAACTCTTGCCGGAGCCTTCCGTGAAGTAGTGGTGGAGCGGGGTCCGAAACGGATCAACGCTCCCATTAGGACGCCGCAAGGAGGTGGCGGTGAAGGGCGCTCGACGCCCTCCCGGCGGGTGGGGAACCCGTCCGGTCTGCATTACTTGCAGGCCGGATCCGCATGGCAAGCCATGTGGGTGCGAGGCGGTCTGGAACCGGTCGGGAGGCCGGCTGCCCGGATCGCCTTGCATGCATTCCCGAGGCGGTACGCCGGCGGGCGCGTTTCGCTGTGGTGGGGCGGTCCCGCGCCCAGCGTTTTGGGTGGGGCGAGATTCCACCCGAGCCAACCCTGGCAAGGACTGCGGAGGCGGCTCGGGTGGAACCTCGCCCTACCGATGTTCCATCCGCACCAGGCTTTCATCTCGGCTTTCGCCTTTTCGAACTTCCGTCGATAATTCGCGGACCGTCTGCCGCTGTCCCGGCAGTCGGAAGTCCGGGGCGATCTCCGACAATGGTTCCAAAACAAAACGCCGCCGATGGGCGCGGGGATGCGGCAGCACCAGTTCCGGCGTGTCTCTCACCCCGTCACCCCATGCGATCAGGTCGAGGTCGAGCGGACGGGATTCGTTGTGCACCTTCTTGGAGACCCGCCCGAATTCCCGTTCCAAGGCCTGCAATTCCCGGAGAAACTGCTCCGGGGTGTCACCGATCCGTGCGGTCAGGCGGGCCGCGGCATTGACGAAACGGGGCGAACCCGGCGGGCAATCCACCGGGGCGCTCGACCACAAAGAGGAACGCACGACCGGTGCCGCGGACAAGGTTTCAAGGCGATCGAACGCCGCCCGGACGAGATCCGCCGAATCCCCAAGGTTGGAACCGAGGGCGACGAGAATGATGTCGGCAGGCGGGATCACGGGTCATTTCAGGCCGAGGACGTCCTGCATGTCGTGGATGCCAGGAGGGCGTCCGACGACCCAGGCGGCGGCACGAAGGGCCCCGTTGGCAAAGGTCTCGCGGCTGCTGGCCTTATGCGTGAGTTCCACCCGTTCCCCGGGGGCCGCGAAGATTACCGTGTGGTCACCGACGACGTCGCCGCCGCGGAGCGCGTGGATGCCGATCTCTGAGTCGGTGCGTTCGCCGGTGATGCCGTGGCGACCATGGCGCAGGGCCTGGGAGAGTTGGAGTTTGCGGACGTCGGCGAGGATTTCGAGAAGGGTGGTCGCGGTGCCGCTGGGCGCATCCTTTTTATGGCGGTGATGCATTTCCACCACCTCCAGGTCGAAGCCGGGCCCGAGGATTTCGGCGGCTTTGCGGGTGAGCCAGAAGAGGGTGTTGACGCCGGTGGAATAATTCGAGGCCCAGACGATGGGAATGCGCGTGGCGGCGGCCCGGATGGCGGCCTTCTCGGCTTCGTCATGGCCGGTGGTGCCGATGACCAAGGCCTTGCCGTGGGTGGCGCACAGTTGGGCGACCGCGGCGGTCACGTCATGGAGGGTGAAGTCAATGACCACGTCGCATTCGGCGAGCGGGGTGGCCAGGTCATCGCCTTGGTCGACGCCGCCGACGATTTGGAGGCCGGGATGGCGGGCGGCGCAGGCAAGGAGAGTCTGGCCCATGCGACCTTTGGAACCGTTGATCAGGATGCGCGTCATGTTGGCCAAGGCAGTAAACAGGATTGCGGGCGGGGGAGCCAGAGGTTCGGGGCGGCGGCGGTCGGGGAAGGGGTGCAGAGTCACGGCGTGGACGAATGGAACTGCAGAGCGGCGGGAGTTGCAGAGCTTCGGAGCTCCGGAGCGGCAGAGCGGCAGAGAACACCAGGGCTTCCGCTGACCCCTGACCTCTGACCCCTGACCCCTCGCCCGTCAGGCGAGGCTTGCGATCGCGTGGCGCACGGCCGCCTTCAGTGCGGCGGTGCGCGCCTCCATCGGGTAATCGGACGGGGCTTCCAACGTGTAACTCACCCGGGTCCGGTTTTGCGCCAACCAGATCGCCTCGGGCCATTCCGGCCGTGATGCCGGGTCCAACACCGGTCGGATGATGCCTGGGGCGCGCGTTTCCCGTCCGTCAATGATCGCCGCCTGATCCACCGGGCAAACCAGTCCCGCAGCCGCGACCATCCCTTCGGCGAGGGAGGGTCCGCCCTCGGGATTCAGTTCATAGAGATAGAAGCCGGCGGCCTCCCAATCCTCATGCAGCAGGATCGTCAGGTCGAAGTCGGGTTGTTGCCGCAACCAATCCACATGGGCGCGGATCTCGGCCGAACGGAGGTGCTTGTAGTCGCGATTGAGATCGATCCCATCGGCGTTCTCCCGCGTGCCGATGCGGCAACCCGTCGGATTGAGGCAGGGACAGATCCAAAGATTGGCGTCGGGAGGGAGGGCTTGGTCGCGGACCAATTCGAGGAGGGCGAGCGGGCCGGCCGGTTCGTCCCCATGGATGCCGGCGGACAGATAAATATTGGGTGCTTGGGGGTTGCCTCGGGCAGGACGGGTCAGAAACGACAGGGTCCGTCCCATGGCCGCCTCGACCTGGGTCCGCTGCCAATCCGGTCCGGAGCCCGCCCAAAGATCGCTCAGGATGCGGTCCACGTCCGGGATTTCACCGTGGTAACCGCCGTGGTTCAAACCGAGTCGATGCATGGGATCAAAGGTAGGTCCTCTCGGTCGCAATGGCCTCAGCCACCGCCCACGGCACCAGATGCGCGACCGTGCGGCCGGTGCGGATGCGTTCGCGAAGTTCGGATGACGACACGGCGAGGGGCCAACCCCGCAGGGTTTGGAGTCGGTAGGCCGGCGGAAGGACGGTCTCCGGACAACCGGGCCGCGGGATGACCACGAACGTCACCAAGGCGGCCAGCGCTTCGGCGTCACGCCAACGGGGCAGGGTGGGCACATGGTCCGCCCCGATCAGCCAGAACAACTCTGACGCCGGTGCGCACGCTGCGAAATGGCGCACGGTATCGATCGTATAACTCACGCCGCCCCGGCGCACTTCAAGGTCCTCCACCTCGAATTCCGGGCGCCCGGCCAGCGCGAGTCGGAGCCAGCGGAGGCGGGCGGCGGGCGGTGCCGGCTCCGAACCGGGCTTGAAAGGCGATTGCGCGGCGGGGATGAAAACCAGTCGGTCAAGGGAAAGCTCCTCCAACGCCGCCTGCGCGACCAGCAGATGGCCCAGATGAACCGGATCGAAGGATCCCCCGTAAAGCGCCAGCCGCCGGGCGGGCGGTGCGGCGATCGGCCGGGTGTCCCGGTCTGGGGATGGCATCAACGGGTTCATGTCATCCCCCCTCAACAACAGCCGTTGATGCCGTCAAAACGCTGTTCGGCGGCGGCTTTATAGGCATCCGCGGGACGGCGCTGGGCGAGGGCATCGCGGACCTCGGGCACATCGATCAACAGGCGCGGGCCGGGCGCCGCCGCAAGGCACGTGGGCGTCTGCAATTGCGCGCGATCGACGGCGTCCTGTCCCGACCAATTTCGCAGCAGGGCGAGGGCGAGGGCAAAGACACCGGCGGGAAGGGCCGGACCACGGGCGGCGGGGTCGGATCCGGGCGGCAGCCAGATGGATTCCGCCTCGCGAAGATCGGGCGGGCGGATGCCGCGGAGGAGTCGGATCCATTCGGTGACGGCCAGCAGGACGAGGATGGTGGCCAGGGAGAGGAAGGTTCCGGTGACGGCGAAATCGAGGAGATTGTTGAAACGCAGCGCCCGGTTTGCAGCGAGGGCCTTGGAGGCTTTCGCGGCCGCACCGGGGTCCTTGGTGACGGCCGCGGCTTCCCTCAGGGCCGGGAGTTGCTTGTCATAATCCCGCATGGCCGCGTGGAAACCGAGCTTCGGCGACGGGTCGAACATCTTCTGCCATCCGGCGGTGAAGGTGACGCTCAGGAGCCAGACCAACGGGAGGAGGGTGATGAGCGCGGTGGCGGGGCTGCGACGGAGTCCGCTGGGGTTGGGTCGGCCCGCCATTTTGAGCAGGATGGTCGTGCACAGGATCAGGGCGATGGCGGCCAGGAGTTGGTTGGCGATCCCGAACAGTGGCCAGAGGGAATTGATGCCGCCCAAGGGGTCACGCACCCCTTGGATCAGGAACCAACCCCAGCCGCCGACCACGAGGGCGCTGGCCAGCACGTTGGGGCCGAGCGCCCGCGGATCCCCGAGTCGTGGATGAAGGTGGCTCAGAAAATCCTGGAGCAAATACCGTCCGACCCGCGTCCCCGCATCGAGCGTGGTGAGGATGAACAGCGCCTCGAACATGATGGCGAAGTGATACCAAATGCCGAGTCCGTGGCCGCCGACCACCTGTTTGAAGATCTGCGCCATGCCGACCGCCAGGGTCGCCGCACCACCTGTCCGACCATAGAGCGTGGTCTCCTGAACCTCCGCGGC
>JANYCC010000418.1 GCA_025360495.1 Verrucomicrobiota bacterium
CCGCCGCATCCGATGCGCAGTTCCTCCACCCGATTCCCGGCACCCAGCTTCAAGGCGAAGCAGGCGGACAAGGTGCTGATATCGAGATCCCGCCTCCGGGACACCTTGTGAAATTGCCTTCGGAATCCATCGTGGCGGGGCAGGATGATGGTCTGGAGGACTTCCGCGGGTCGAAGTGCGGTTTTCCGGTGGCCGGTGAAGAAGGCTGCGATCCCCAATTCCCGTTCGCCGGTTGCCGACGCCAGCACCAATCGCGCATCCATCGTGAGCAGCCAGGGCGCCAGATCCCCGACCGGTGAAGCGGTGACCAGGTTGCCGCCCAACGTCGCCCGGTTCCGGATTTGGCGGGAACCGAAACGGCGCAGCAGTCCGCCCAATTCCGCGAATTCCCCGCCGAGAACCTCCCCGAGTCGCGTGAGCGTCACCGACGCCCCGATGCGCCATTCGTCCCGGGTGCCGGAAAGATCCGACAACCCGCCCACGTGCTCGAGCGACACGAGGCATTCGAACCGCCGGAAACCGGTGGTGATTTCCCGTCCGAGATCCGTCCCGCCCGCCACCAACCGTGCCGCGGGAAACTGTTCCAGAATGCGAAAGAGATCCGGCAGTTCACGCGGACGAAAGAAACGATCTTTGCCCGGTTCCCCCACGGATGGTGTCGGGAGGTTGGCTTTCGGCGCGGGTATGATTCCCCCGCCGGCGTGCGCGACTCCCAGCGCTGCCAGTGCTGCATCCCGGATCGAATTATAACCCGTGCACCGGCAGAGATTCCCCGCCAACTGGTCTTCCAAATCCTCCAACGTCCCAAGGTCACGGCGTTGGCAGCCTTCCACCATCGACATCACGATTCCCGGTGTGCAATAGCCGCACTGGGAACCGTGATGCCGGACCAGGGCTGATTGGATCGGGTGCAATTCTCCTCCCAACCCTTCGACCGTGAGCACGGCGCGTCCGGCCACGGAGCCCAATGGAAGGAGGCAACTGCACACGCTCTGCCAGTGGTCGGCGCCGGTGGCATCACGAAAGGAAACCGCCACGGTGCACGCCCCGCAATCCCCCTGGTTGCACCCTTCTTTCGCCCCGGGAAGCCCCCGGTCGCGCAGCCATTCCAGAAGCATGACATTCGGATTCTCGCCGCCGATCTCCACGGATGCGCCGTTCAGCAGAACGGTGACGCTTTCCGCGGGCGGACATGAATCGGGGCCGATGGGCATGAGCCGCGACCTTCCCAATCCGCTTCGTGCCGGGACAAGTCAAAAGCCGGATTCCCTTTGTCCAGCGCAGGGATCACAGTTCCCGCGGGGAGACTCGACGGGATCGCGTCCTGAGGGCATGCTCAAACGATGGAACAGTGGATTGCGGAGTACTTGGCGGCACAGAAGCGGGCGGTCGATTCTTTGGCACCCGCCCAACTGGCCGGGTTGGTGGAGACCTTGCGCACGGCACACGCCGCCGATCGTCAGATCTTCATCGCCGGCAATGGGGGCAGTGCGGCCAATGCGTCCCATTTCGCGGTCGATCTCGGAAAAGGCGCCTCGGACAAATTGGCGCGACGTTTCCGGATCCTTTCGTTGACTGACAACCTCCCGTGGATCACGGCGCTGGGCAATGATTACGCCTATGACGAGGTGTTCGTGCGGCAACTGATGAACTTCGGGCGCGCGGGCGACGTGTTCATCGGGGTGAGCGTGAGTGGCAACTCGCCAAACCTGGTCAAGTGCCACGAATGGGCGCAGACCAACGGGCTGAAGTCGATCGCGCTGGTCGGGGCCAAGCGAGGTCGGATGGCGGATCTGGCCGACCAGGTGGTGGTGGTGGGCGACACGCATTACGGTCGGGTGGAGGATGTGCAGATGCACGTGTTGCATCTCCTGTGCTATGCATTCATGGAGAACCCCGCGTAGGGGATACGAATGCCGGCCACGGAACACATCCGCAACAAGCTCTCACAAATCCCCCACCGGCCCGGTGTGTACCTGCATAAGGACCGCTTCGGCACCGTCATCTACGTGGGCAAGGCCCGCGATCTGCGCAAGCGGGTCTCCCAATACTTTCATCCGTCACGGCGGATGGGTTGGGACCTGAAGTTCAATGCCTTGGTGGATGCCATCCACGATCTGGACTGGCACGTGGTGAAGAGCGAGGCCGAGGCGCTGCTGCTGGAGGGTCGGCTGATCAAGGACTTCAAGCCGCGTTTCAACATCGATTTCAAGGACGACAAACGGTTCCTGCTGCTCAAGGTCAACCTGAACGACCCGATCCCGCGGTTCACTCTGACCCGGTTGAAGAAGGACGACGGCAGCATTTACTTCGGGCCGTTTGCGCACAGTGGAAGCGTCCGGCGCGTGGTGACGATGATGCGGCGCAAGTTCAAGTTGCGCGGTTGCCGGGCCCTGACCCCCGCCGAGCCCGATTACCGGCATTGTCTCTACGCCAACCTCAAGAATTGCACCGCACCCTGCATCGGCAACGTCACCCGCGAGGAATATCTCAGCCAGGTGCGCGCCGGCATCGAATTCCTTCTCGGGCAGACCGACGAGATCTGCGCCGAACTCGCGACGGAAATGCGACAGGCTGCGACGAATCTCGATTTTGAGCTCGCGGCCCAGCTTCGCGACGCCTTGGAAGACCTGCGGCGCTCCACCCAGAAGACCGAGAAATTTGAGCGCATTCCTTATAAACTGCCGGTGGCGATCAACCCGGAGTCCGACCTGAGGGAACTCGGCCGGATCCTTGGACTGGCGTCGCCCCCGGCCCGGATTGAAGGATTCGACATCTCGAACATCAGCGGGACGTTCATGGTGTCGTCGATGGTGAGCTTCTGGCAGGGACGGCCGGATCGCGCGAATTACCGCCGGTTCCGGATGAAAACGGTCACCGCGCAGAATGATTTTGCGTGCATGGCAGAGACGGTCCGGCGCCGGTATGGGCGCCTCGTGAAGGAGGTCGCGTCGGGCCGGGTTTCGGAGCGGGACCCCGAGGGAGGCGAGGCGGCGGTTGGGGAATTGCAGCGGGCGTTGGACGATGTGAGCCGGGTTGCGCGCGGGTCGATTCCCGTGCCGGGGACGGATGCGGCGGCCGGCATGGGTGAATTGGATGCGCCGTGGGTGCCGCGCCCGCCGGCCGGGCCACGATTGCCGGACCTGATCCTGATCGACGGCGGAAAGGGTCAGTTGAACGCGGCGTGTGCCGAGCTCGAACGGCTCGGGTTGGGAGCGGTTCCGGTCATCGGTTTGGCGAAGGAGTTTGAGGAGATCCACCGCCCCGGGGAACCGGAGCCGTTACGGTTGGGCTTGGACAGCGCGGCGGTGAAGTTGTTGCAGCGGGTGCGGGATGAGGCCCATCGGTTCGCCAACACGTACAACGCGCAATTGCGGCTGAAAAAGATCAGCGAAAGCCTGCTGGACGAGTTTCCCGGGATCGGTGACGCACGGAAACAGGCGCTGCTCCGGAAGTTCGGTTCGTTGCGAAGATTGCGTCTGGCGACCGTGGAAGAAATCGGGGCGGTCCCGGGGTTTGGCGGGAAGATCGCCGCGAATCTCAAGGCGTTCCTGGAGGCCCGGCGCGAGGGCGGGGAAGGGGCCGTTTGAAGGTCGTAAAGTCACGCCGTCCCACTTGGGGACGGCGTGACCTTGGCTGACCCCTGTGCCCATCAAAAAGACCCACCCCGCGACGGTCAGGCCGACGCGGGGTTTGATGAATCAAGGGGTCTTTTTGGCTTTGGCCCCCGGCCGCTTGTTGCGGCGGAGTTCAGCGGCAGCATCGCGGCGGTCCAACTCGATCAATTCATTCGGCAGGGCCCGACGGCGCTCCCACGCACGGAAGGCGCGATCCCACGCGGCATGATTGATTGACTCGACCCGATCAGGAACATCAGTGGCTCTGTTTTGTGTGCTCATTCTATCATCCCACGAAACAATCGCAGGCGGTGGCGAAGTCGGACGTACCTGATTGGCAGCCATTCAAGGCAGGTGCCGAACCAAGTCAATCCAACCCCTCCCGGGCCTTTCGGCCCGGGGAAATTGGTGGAGGCGAGGGGAGTTGAACCCCTGTCCTTGGCAAGCCAACTAGGAACGACTACATGCTTAGCCAGCCAAAAGTCTCAACCAAACGGTAAGGGGCTGACAGCCAACCGCCCGGTCCAGCTCGCATGGAGTATGTCGGTCAACGACGCGCGAACTCCGCCGTCAACCCCGCCTGCTAATTCGTCTTCCAAGCCAGCAGGTGTCACCTGGAGACGTCACAACCATTTAGGCTGCGAGGGCCAACTCTTGATTAGCAGTTGATTTTTGGTCCGGTGATTAACGAGGCCAACGAACCATCCTCGGCATGCCGTCCCAAGCGGGATTCCCAAGTCGAAACCGGTGCGCCCCCACGGAACAACCTTCGGCATATTCGATGCCTGAACGCCCGGAGTCAAGCGGGTGTTCGCATTGCTGCAATTGCCGCTTGGCTGGGTGCGCCACGCTCCCGCACCCTGACCCCACTCCATGAGTGTTCCGACCGCATCCACGCCCAACCTGGGTTTCCGTTGGTTCAGTCTGCTCAACCGGTACCAATGGTTCGTGCTGATCGTCGCCTCCATGGGTTGGTTGCTCGATTGCATGGACCAGCAATTGTTCAACCTGGCACGGGTGCCGGCGATGAAGCAGTTGCTCGTGTCCGAGACGGGACAGGCCCCTTCGGCCGCGGCAGTCGGTGAATTCGGCGGCTACGCGACCTCCATCTTCCTGTTGGGCTGGGCTTCCGGCGGGTTGGTCTTCGGCGTGCTGGGCGACCGGTGGGGTCGGGCCCGGACGATGATGCTCACGATTCTCCTCTACTCCGGTTGCACGGGTCTGAGCGCTTTGGCCCAACATTTCTGGGACTTCGCATTGTATCGTTTCCTGACCGGGTTGGGGGTCGGCGGCGAATTCGCGGTCGGCGTGGCGTTGGTGGCCGAGGTGATGCCGGAAAAAGCCCGGCCCTACGCGCTGAGCCTCCTGCAGGCGTTGTCGACGGTCGGAAATGTCACCGCCGCCGCGACCAGCATGGCCTTGGGACACTTGGAACAAACGGGGGCCTTGGGACGCCTTCTGGGCTGGCCGGCATGGCGCTGGATGTTCGTCATGGGGGCGCTCCCCGCGATCCTGGTCGTCTTTGTGCGGCGGGGGCTGAAGGAACCCGAGGTCTGGTTGAAGACGCGGCAAACTTCCGGGAAGAAACTGGGCGATTATGGCGAACTTTTCGGCAACCCCCACTGGCGCCTGCCGGCGGCGGCGGCCGGGCTGATCGTCCTGGCCGGAATCCTGGTGGCCTTCCTGGTGCCGCTGAAATGGCTTCAGGATTCCCTGGGCACCGGCCCGGAAGCGAAATTCCTCAAGCATCAGGTGGTCGCCTGCTTCGCCCTGGCAGCGCTGGTTTGCGGTTTGTGCGTCGTCTATGGGGGCGGCGGCGACACCCGCTATCGCAAACGCGCCGTTGCGGGCCTGTTGCTCGCCCTCTCGGGCGTCATCGGCGTCTGGGGAATCGGCTTTTTCAGCTTCGATCTCGTCCGGTCGGTGTTGGAAAAGAAACTGATCTTGGAAGGGGTCGCGAAGGCCTCGATCCCGGGTCAACTCACCTTTGCCGCCGGCGTGACGTCGATGATCCAAAACCTGGGTTCCTTTTTCGGGGTGTATGGCTTCGGGCTGTTGGCCCAGAAGGTGGGCCGACGGCCCGCATTCGCACTGTCCTTGGTGGCGGCGATGGGGGCCACCGCACTGGTGTTCTGGCATCTCAAGGGATTCAGTGATTTTTGGATGCTCCCGCTGATGGGATTCTGCCAACTCTCCCTGTTCGGTGGATACGCCCTCTATTTCCCGGAACTTTTCCCCACCCGCCTGCGCAGCACCGGGACGAGTTTCTGTTATAATGTCGGGCGATTCGTGGCCGCATCCGGCCCGGCGGCCCTCGGCATCCTGACCGGGGTGGTGTTCAAGGATCGCGCCGAACCCCTGCGCTATGCGGGTCTCACCATGTGCTCGGTGTTCCTGATCGGCCTCGTGGCGCTTCCCTTCCTCCCAGAGACCAAGGATCAACCCCTGCCCGAAGAGGAACGGAATCCGGTCCACTGATTTCAATGGGATCACCTCATGAATGGGACCACCCCTCAGGCCGACATTCTCCCCGCCGGTGCCCCGCGGGGAATGGGTCTGAGGCGCAACAACGTCAGGGCGACTGACTGATGGTGAATTACCGCACTCCGGTTTGGGTCAGCAAGAGCACCGTCCAAAAGGAATCAAAGATCGCATGGCCACCCCGCTTCCCCCTGATCGCCTGACCCGCGGCATCGCCCTCCTCGGCGTCGCGCTGCTTGCGGTGGGGATCGCGTGGCTGATTCCGGCCCGGTTCCGTTCGATCCACCCGCGGGTCTTGGAAGTGGCCGCACAAGGGACGCCGGGTTTGTTGGATTCGGTCACGGACGCAGTGCGGCGCGGTCAGCCCGGTGCGGCCCGGTGGTTCGCCCGGGCCGCCCAACAAGCCGGCGGAGGGATGAGCAACCGGATCACGACCCTGGCGTCCGGCCGCGACCTGGCCCGCGTCGATTTTGATTCCGGCCTCGCCCCCGCCATTGCCGCCGCGGCGCCGCGGGCCGGTGCGGACGCCCCACCGGTTTTCGACTTGGTGCTGCCGGAGCGGAGCCGGGACCTTCTGCGCGATTTCCTCGGGGGCTCCCGTTCCCCGGGCACCCAGGCCATCCTTCGCAGCCGGGGCATGGGAGTGCGCCAATTCATACCGGCGGATCGGGCCGGAGGGCAGCCCTTGGATGCGGCAATCCTGTTGACCGGGCTCCTTCACGAGCGGGAATTGATGGCTCCCACGTTGGCCGCCGATCTGCGGAGCCTGGCGGAACGGGCCACGCCGACGGGACCGAACGAGGAATTGGAAGGTTGGTATCTGAACATGGTGGTGCTGTCGCGACGGTTGGAGTGGTCGGCATTGGTGCGGTTGCTGGCCGTGACCCCCGATGTGCCGGCACTGGGAAGGTTCGCGCTGGCGGCGAAGGCGTTCCCCAAAGATCTTCCCCTCCTTTACGCGTCCGCCGTTCTGTCGGGAGATCCGGCCGGCGTGGCGGATCAACTGCTCGAACAGGGCGAATCCGGTCGGGCCGGCCTGCGATTCGCATTGGGCCTCGGAGCCGGTGCGGTCCGGATCCTGGTCGCGGACGGGCGCCCGTTGCTGGCCGGGAACTGGGTGCCGGCGCTGACGGCCCGATGGGCCATGATTTCGCCTTGGAGTGCCCTGGCCGGGCGCAGTTTCCTGTTTTTTTTCGCCGCGCTCTCCGCCCTGATGGGCTTGGGACAACTCGCGGGTCCCACCCTGGCCGGCGCGGGTCCGGCCTCCGGTTGGGGGGCTTGGGGTTTGCGTGCGGGGGCGGGCCTCGCATTGGGCGGGTTGCTGGCCGCGGCGGGAGAGCCGATCCCACCGCGGATTGGACCCCGACCCCAATATCAACTTCACTTGCAACTGGCCGCGGCCAGTCCACCGACGGCGTCCAATGGCGCTGCCGTTTCTCCTCCGAAAAACATGGATATCCCCACGCTTGTCACCATCGGGGTCTTTGCCACGATCCAGATCACCGTCTTCGTGATCTGTGTGCGCAAGATCGACGAAATAGCCCGGCTTTCGGACCCGCCGCTGGTGCGGTTGCGGCTCCTGGAGAACGAGGACAACCTGTTCGACACCGGGCTTTATGTGGGCATTGCCGGCACAGCGGCGGCCCTGGTCCTGCAAGTGTTGCACTTGGTCGAGGCCAACCTGCTTGCGGCCTACTCCTCCAACCTCATGGGGGTCATCACCGTCGCCCTGGTGAAAATCCGTTATGTGCGCCCGAGCAAACGGCGGTTGATCCTGGAGGCGGGGTCATGAGCTTGCGCAGCTTGGACGGGACGCCCGCCCTGACCGATTCTTTGCGACGATGAACAAGACGTTGCTGCTCATCATCTGCGATTTCCTGCTGTTGAACCTGCTCGCCTTGACGCGATGGGACAGCGTGGAACCTCCGGATGCGGCACGCGCCCCGGCCACGGAGGTGGCCGCCAAAGCTGCACGAACGGCCTCGGAAGACCTCGCCGCCACCCTGCGGGTCGCGTTGGAGGATGAGCGGGCGGTGCGCGAGCAGATGAGCGTCCAATGGCGCTCGAACATGGCGGTGCGGGACCTTGCCGTGCAGGGATTGGAAGAGCAGCGGCGGGCGATGGAAACCAACCTGTCGAAGATCCAGATCTCGGCCCTCGAGTTGAGCCAGAAACTGGCGGGGTCCGCCCAGGCGGCGGCCCAGACGCAGCAACGATTGGCCGAGGCCCAGACCCGACTCACGGAAGCCGAGCGGGCCCGGGCGGCCTTGACGGACAGCCTGCACGCGGCGGAGGCGGAGCGGAAACGGTTGAGTGATTCGTTGGCCGGGGAGAAGACCGCGGTCCAACGGCAACAGGAAACCTTGGCGGTGGTTGAGAAGGCCCGGCACGACGCCGAGGAACGGGCCATGCAGTTGGCGGCGGCGGTGAAGGTCGCGGAAGCGGAAAAAAACATGCTCCGGGAGAATGTGACGGATCTCCGCCAACAGGTGGGGCGGGTCCAACTGGAAAAAGACCGCCTCCAAGCCCAGACGGCGGCCCTCGCGAGCGGGGTCACCCAATTGGCCGCACGATCGGCGGAGCTCAAACAGGAATTTCACGAAAACATCCCGGTCAACGCCAATCTCCTCTACAACGATTTCCTCTCCAATCGCGTCCAAGTTGCGGTGGGGGGCGTCGTCCCGGCCCTCATTGGATCGGGCCAGCGGCAGAAGGAAACCCTGACCGTCCTGGTAACCGATGGCACCCGTACCGCCGCCTTGCTACAGGTGAACGAGACGCCGCTGGTGTTCAGCAATCCGGGTTTCGGGCTCGACCGTCTGGCGGGGCACGTGACCGGTCGGGCCGGGGAACTCCCGACCGGACCCGTAGAGTTGGCGGGTGCAGATCCGCGGGCGGTGTTGCTGCCCGTCGATGCGGTGGCGGCGGCGGGGTCCGGTTGCCGGGTCTATCCTTTGTCGCGCAATCCCTTCAAATTCACCGAAGCCGTACTGGTGAGTCGCGGGGGAAAATACTACGGGGAGGTCGAGTTCCGTCTGGATCCCCGCACCCCCGGCCATGTCCGGATGAAAACCCGCATCCTGAGCCGGCTGTTCGGGGAGTTCTCACCCTCGGCCGGTGACCTGGTGCTGAGCAAATCGGGCGATATCCTCGGGGTGATGGTCAACAACGAGTATTGCGTGATCCTGAAAGACCTGCAGCCGGCCGCGGGTTGCGTCTTCGATGAGGCCATGACCCGGCCGTTGATGAGCCGGCGGTTGGAGGAGCTTCGGGCGTGGCAGGACCGGTTGCCGGGGCCGTTGCAGTAGGCCCGCCTTCCCGGAACGGCTCAGGTGGAACCTCGCCCTACCAATGCCCTCCCACAATGGCCAAGGCCCGGTCTGAGCCCATGCCTTGGGTGGGGCGAGGTTCCACCCGAGCCGGATCGCCTGACCCAAGCCACGCCCTACCCGACCCCAAGGACCCGCTTCAGAGCAGCGCTTCGTCGCCTTCCAAGAAGCCTTGGAGTTGGCGAAGCCGGGTTGGATGGCGCATCTTACGAAGGGCCTTGGCCTCGATCTGGCGGATGCGTTCGCGGGTGACTTTGAATTGTTTGCCCACTTCTTCCAAGGTGCGGCTATACCCGTCGACCAGGCCGAAACGCAGTTCAAGCACCTTGCGTTCGCGTTCCGTCAGCGTGTCGAGAACGTCGGCCAGCTTCTCCTTTAACAGCGAGTAACTGGTCATGTCCGACGGGTTTTCCGCGGACTTGTCCTCGATGAAATCACCGAAATTGGTGTCATCGCTGTCACCGACCGGGCTCTGCAGCGAGATGGGCTGTTGGGCCATCTTGAGGACCGCACGCACGCGGTCCACGGGCATCTGCATCTCGTCGGCGATCTCCTCCGGGGTCGGCTCGCGGCCGAAATCCTGGATGAGCTGCTTCTGCACCCGCATCAGCTTGTTGATCGTCTCGATCATGTGCACCGGGATGCGGATGGTGCGGGCCTGATCGGCGATCGAACGGGTGATGGCCTGGCGGATCCACCAGGTGGCATAAGTGGAGAACTTATAACCGCGACGGTACTCGAATTTCTCGACCGCCTTCATCAGGCCCATGTTGCCTTCCTGGATCAGGTCGAGGAAGGAGAGGCCACGGTTCGTGTACTTCTTGGCGATCGAGATCACCAACCGCAGGTTGGCCTCGACCATTTCGGTCTTGGCTTGGAGCGCTTTCTTTTCGAACTCCTTGAGCAGCTGGAACGCCGTGATGTACTCGTGGTTCGACATCCGGACGAACTCTTCCAGCGCCTTGGATTTCCGCTCCTCGGCATGGATGATCGCCTGGATCTGCGTCGCCCGCTTCTGCGATTCCAGTTCCTTGATGGTGCGGACGGAGCCTTGGAACTTGTCGTGGATGTTGTCGGCCACGAGGCACATTTCCTCGATGACCTTCTGCTTGTAGTAGAACTTCGGGAAGCTCCGCTGAAGCTTGTCGTCCAGCTTCTTGTAATCCGCCTGCAGCTTCTCGTGCTTGCCCTTCGAGGCCCCGTCCTGAAGCCCGTGCCATTTGTTGTCGACCTCCGTGTCGATGGCCCGGACCTCCTTCACCAACTTGCGCAGCGCCTTCAGGTGCTCGTCCCGCGTCTCGATCTTTTTGTCGACGATGACCCGGTCAAATCGCTCCTTGGGCGGCTCGGAAATCAGCTTCTCGGCGAGCGCGATGTGCTCCTTGCCGGCGAAGCCGAAACTGTAGATGATGCGTTTGACCTCGTTCTCGTTGTCCTCGATCCGCTTGGAGATCTCGACCTCCTGTTCGCGGGTGAGCAGCGGCACCTGGCCCATCTGCTTGAGGTACATCCGGACCGGATCGTCCAGGATGTCGAGGCGCGCCTTCTCATCCTCTTCCTCGGCTTCCGGTTGCTTGACGCGATCCACCTCCGCCTGGTCGACGATGTCGATCTCCAGGTTCCGGAGCTTGATGTAGATTTCGTCCAGATCCTCGGGCGTGACCAGGTTCTCCGGAAGCGCGTCCGTGATGTCGCCATAGGTCAGGTAACCCTGCTCCTGCGCCAGACGGACCAACTCCTTTATCTTTTCCGTGATGTCCACTCCGGCGGAACTTTTGACGGTGCCGATGGTGGTGATGGCGTCGCTATCCGGCGCGCCCGGGACGGTCGGAATGGGGGTCTTGCCAGGTCCGGCCGCGCCGGCCGCTTTGGGGGCATGGACCGTGGGCGTGGACCGGAGGGGAGAAGCGGAAGGGGCCGGTCGGTTGGCAGTAACCGTGCCCGGGGGCTTCGCCATCGGCACCATGGGCACGTGGGCCGGTTCCGGGGACACCGCCTTCGGGGCCTTGGCCGGCACCTTCGCGGCTGGGGGCTTTACCGGCGGGGGCGAGGCCGGGGATGGGGCCTTGGCCGCCGGCTTTGAGGTCGGGACCTTCGCGGACGGCTTGGTTGACGGTGTGGTCCCACGGTCCTTGGCCGCCGTCCCCTTGGCCGGGGGCTTGGCCGCGGGAGCCTTGTGGTGCGGTTTCGCGACCGGAGCCGATGCTTCGACCGCGACGGCCACGATCAGAAGGTCGGTTTCCAAGGAAACCACATCCGGGACTTCGGCTAGGGAGGTGTCGTCGTCGGCCATCGGGACGGTTTCTTCGACCGGGGTCGCCACGGGGGCGTGGGCTGTGGCCGGAACATGAATGTGACTCCCGAGCGGGGCGGCATGGGGGGTGGCTTCGCCGGGCAGGGAAGAACCCGGCTTGCGGGACGCCGCCTCGGTCTTTGGCAAAGGCTTCTCAGCCTTGGCGACCACGGGTTTGGCGACCTTTTCGACCTTGTCCACCTTCTCGGCTTTATCAGCTTTCTGGGCGGGTCGCGGGGCGGCCTCGGCGGGGAATTTCTGCTCTTTGGACTTAGGCATAATCGAAGCCGCCCGGCGCAGGCCGGGCGGTCACACGAGCGGGTCACTATCCGGTCCGTCTTGCGTCAAGTCAAGGATCGCGGCGGTCTCATGAACCCGGATGCGGAAGGGCCGACACCCGGGCTCCTGAAGGCCTGGTTCACTTCTTTTCCGGGGCCGGTTTGGCCAATTCCGATTGTTGCTTCTGAAGTTTCTCCAAGTCAGCCGCCTTGATCACCTCGATCTTGGCACCCTTGTCGAGTTCCGCCTTGCTCGGGACCTTGATGATGTCGCTGGTCACCGGCTGGGCGGCCGCACCCGGGGCGCCGGCATTGTCGGCGGTTGGGGGCTGGATGCCGATCAGTTCGATTTCGAAGATCAGGGTGGAATTGGGCGGGATCCGGGGAGGGGAACCGTTTTCTCCATACGCGATGGACGACGGGATGACGAACTGCCACTTGGACCCGACCGTCATGAGTTGCAGACCCTCGGTCCAACCCTTGATGACCCGGTTGAGGGCAAATTTGGCGGGTTCACCGCGGGTGTACGAGCTGTCGAATTCCTTCCCGTCGAGGAGGGTGCCGCGATAATGGCAGATCACGGTGTCCTCGGCCTTGGGTTTCACCTCACCCGAACCGGCCTTCAGCACCTTGTACTGGAGGCCGCTGGGGAGGACGACGACCCCGTCTTTGGCCCGGTTGGCAGCCAGGAAATCCTCGCCTTCTTTCCGGGCCTTGGCGCCTTCCGCCAGCTTCTTTTCCTCGTTCTTCTTGCTCACCTCGGCCTGCATCACGGCGAACACCTTGCGGGTCTCGTCCTTCGAAAGGAGGGACTTGTTGTTGATCCATTCCGTGAAGCCCCGGGCGATCGCGTCGTTGGGCGCGTCGTAGCCCAATTTCCGGATTCGGGTGACCATGTCCTCGGCGATCATCGTGCCGAGGGTGTAGCCGTTCCGTTCCTCGGTTGTCTTGAATTTGGCATCCACCTCGGGAGGAACCGTCGGCGGCGCATTGGTCGCCTTGGGGGTGGACGGGGTGGGGGCCTTCGCAGGCGCGCCGGGGGCACCGGTCGCACCCGGAGTCTGGGCGAGGGTGGTCAATCCACCCGCCATGCCGAGTACCAGCAGGAATCGCTTCATAATCATCAATCGTCGTGTCGGAACAGGATTCACTTTGGAATCCCGCGGTAAACGCCCGCGTGTTTAGCAGCGTCCCGGGGGGAAGTCTAGGGCCACGAATGGCACTTCCATTCCCAATTAATCCCCTCGGACGCTCCCCGTCAACGGACCCGACCTCTGCGGCGGCCGGGATCGGGAATCCGCAAAGGGAAGGAAACCGGGGAAAAGAATCCCGCGGTGCCGGCAGCCTTCGGGCGCATCCTGGAATCGTGGATGGGGGGACGGCCGGGCCCCGGAACAACAGGGATGCCAGGGGTCACCAGAGCTTCCCATTCTCTCCCACGGGCTTTCCGGTCGGTTCGCAACCCCAAAAGGACACTTCGCCCCCGGCAACCTTCCACCAATCCCTCTTTGGCCCTACGATCGGTGTGGCGGTCCAAAGCTTCACCTAGCTTCCAGCCTCCTCCCGGAGGTGGGCGTGGAAGTGTCAAATATGACTTACCAAAATCCCGCCCTGAAGAGGGCCCCGATCCCCGGCGGACATGGGTCGCCAGCACCCCTCTCCCGATTCGTCCTGATGTGGGCCGTGGGATTGGCCGCGTTGCTGCCCGTCTCCGCGGCACCCAGCATCGCCCGCACGTGGGACGAGGAAATCCTCACCGCGATCCGCATCGACAAACCGCATCCGCCCGTCCACGCCCGCAACCTGTTCACCCTTTCGGTGGCGATGTATGACGTGTGGGCCGCCTACGACAACACGGCGGTGGGCTACGTTTATCGCGGCAAGCACACGGCGGCGGACGTGGATGCCGCCCGGCGCGAGGCCATCAGCTACGCGGCGTACCGGATCCTCTATGAGCGCTATTCGCTTTCCAAGAGCGCGGCCACGACTCTGCCGGCGCTCGATGCACGCCTGGCGACCCTGGGGTACAACAAGGGCAACACGACGCTCGACACCTCGACCCCGGCGGGCGTCGGCAACACTGTCGCTGCGGCCGTCTCGGCGTGGTTCATCAATGACGGCGCCCGTCAGTTGCAGGGCTACAAGGATGCTCTGCCGCAAGATGGCGGGTATGCCGCGGTCAACGACTACCTGAACACCGGCCTCAGCGGCGTTGATCTGGTGGATGTCAACCACTGGGCGCCGCTGGAGATTGCGGATGCCGTGGACCAGAACGGGCTGCCCACCGGCCCGCTCCAGGTCTTCCTGGGCTCCCAATGGCTGGGCGTGCGGCCCTTTGCGCTCAATCGCTCGGACGCCACCACGCCTTGGATCGATCCGGGCCCTCCGCCCCTGCTCGGCACGGCGACTTCGGAAGAGTTTCGCGCCAATGTCGTCGAGGACATCCGTCGCAGCAGCCAGTTGACACCCGACGATGGGGTGACGATTGACCTTTCGCCCGGCGTCTTTGGCAACAACACCCTCGGTGCCAATGACGGCACGGGCCATCCCGTCAACCCGGCGACCGGACAGCCCTATCCGCCGAACGTGGTGAAACGCGGTGACTATGCCCGCTGCCTGACGGAGTTTTTCGCCGATGGGCCGACCTCGGAGACCCCGCCCGGCCACTGGAACACTCTGGCCAACGGCGTGAGCGACTTCCCGGGTTTCGTCAAGCGCATCGGCGGCACCGGTCCGGTGGTTTCGGATTTGGAATGGGATGTGAAGGTCTATTTCGCCGTCAATGCCGCCGTCCATGATGCCGCCTGTGCCGCATGGTCCCTGAAGCGGAAGTATGATGGTTGGCGGCCCATCGCCGCGATCCGTTATATGGGCCAGTCGGGCCAATCGAGTGATCCGGGACTCCCGTCTTTCAGCACCAACGGATTGCCGTTGATCCCGGATCTGATTGAACTCGTCACCACGCAGACTGCGCAGGACGGCGGACGCCATGCCGGGCTCACCCCGGGCAAGATCGCCCTTTACTGCTATCCGGGCCCGCCGTCCTCACCCGGGAACCAGCACAGCGGGGTGAAATGGATCCATGCGGAAGATTGGACGACCTACCAGAAGAAGAACTTCGTCTCACCGGCATTCCCCGGCTACATCTCCGGCCATAGCACGTTCAGTCGGTCGGCTGCCGAAGTGCTGACCGCCATCACCGGGTCACCGTTCTTCCCCGGCGGCTTGGGCACCTATGATATCCCGGCCAACGGCCTCGGGACGGAACAGGGACCGAGTGCGCCGGTGCGATTGCAATGGGCCACTTATTATGACGCGGCAGACCAGGCTGGAATCTCCCGTCTGTGGGGTGGCATTCATCCTCCGGTGGACGATTTTTCCGGTCGTCGCGCGGGTTCCCAGTGCGGACAACAGGCCTATGCCTTGGCCCGGCTTTATTTCGACGGCTCAATCGCCCTCGCCAAAACAACGCTCGGGGTAGCCCGTCCGGCGCCGACCGGGACTGAACTGCGCTTCGGCACCTTCCGCGGCCTTTATTATAAGCTCCAGTCCGCCGGAGATCTCGGTCAGCCGTTTGCCGACGAACCTGGCGGATTCACCCAGGCTTTCGATGGCTCCATGCTCCGGACGGATGGCGTCACGGGTCCGGCGAAGTTCTATCGTGTGGTGAGCAGCCTTACCCCGTGACGTGGGCTGCAGTTTGTCGGGACGGCGCGGGTCGCGACGCGGCCCGCGCCGTTGGTTTTCAAGGACCGTGGTCCGCTCGCCCGACTCGTCCAAAGAGCATCGGTTCACCCAAGTTGGGCCCTCATTGCGGCGATCGCCCGGCCCCGGTGGCTGAGTTGATTCTTGGTCTCCTCCCCGAGTTCCGCGAAGGACTCCGAATGGCCGTCGGGAATGAAGAGGGGATCATAGCCAAAACCCGCCCGACCGGCCCCGTCGCGGCGGATGCGGCCGGGGCATGTTCCCTCGAAGAAACGGGCCGCCTTCACCAAGCACTCGGCATCGGTCCCAGGCATCACCGGGACCAGTGCCAGGACACACCGAAACCGGGCGGTGCGCCTTTCGTCGGGCACCCCGTTGAGCAGTCTCAGGAGCTTGGCATTGTTCTCCCCATCCGAGGAATTCCCCTCGGGCGCTCCGTCGGGTGCGGCGAACCGTGCCGAGTGCACGCCGGGCGCCCCGCCAAGGGCATCGACTTCCAGGCCGGAATCGTCGGCGAGCACGGCTTCCACGTTCAGGTCGCAACAGTCGGTGCCAAGGTACGCGGACCAGTTCACCGCCTTGATGAGCGCGTTGCCCGCAAAGGTGTCGGCGGACTCCCGGATATCCAGGCGGGCATTGGTGTCGCCCTGTGAAAGGACGGTGAACCCCGCGCCGAGCAGGGCGCGGATTTCGGTGACTTTGTGCCGGTTGCCGGTGGCGACGAACAGCGAACGCATGCCCGGAAGGATGATCGTGATCCGGAAACCGTGCGAGCCTGGCGGAAGACCACGAGATGGCTTACGTGCCCCGATGGACCGCCGGACCGTGGAGGCTCAACAACCCGTCGAGCAACGCCCGACGGCGGGTCCGGCTATAGGGGATCTCGGTGCCGTCGTGGAGCAACAGTGCGCCATCACCATGCGCCTTCGGCCGGAGTTGGCGGACATGGTCGAGGTTGACCACGGTCGAACGGTGGACCCGAAGGAATCGGTCGGGCGGAAGTTTGGCCGCGAGTTCCCGAAGGGGATGGTTGACCAGATGCACCCCGCCGCCGCCGCGGATTTCCGTCTTCAGATTGCGCGCCCGGAGAAACCGGATGTCGACGTGTGCCAGCAGCAGGATCCGTCCGTTGAGGCGCACCGACAACCGGTCGGGCGGCCCGGTGCGAGGCGCGGTCGCAGCGGGGTCGAGACGCCGGCGCACCCGCTCGAGGGCGGACGCCAGGCGGATGGCATTGAAGGGCTGGAGCAGGAAATCAACCGCATCAAACTCGAAGGCCCGGAGTGCCTGGTCGGGGTTGTTGGACAACAGGACTGTCAGCGGCCGTTCGGCCGCAGGAACGGAGCCCAGGACCTCAAACCCATCCACGCCCGCCAAGTCCGGGTTCAGGAATACCACCTGTGGCCGACGGCGGCGGATGAGCTCTATCCCGGGCACCACCTCTCCGACCTCGCCCAGTAGGGTGACTCCGGGTTGCGCTCTCAGCCAATCGCCCACACGCCGGCGGGCCAGGGCGTCAGAGTCGATGATGGCCACCCGTACGGGCAGGTTCGATGGGGTCATGCTGGATTGATCGGTCGTCGGTCGTGTCGAAGGTTGGATCCCCCAAGGGTCTTCGCAGGGTTCGGGTCCGTGCCCGGATCGGGATATTATGATGTGGATCCGCCGTCGCACCGCGGCTTGGGGCAGGGAGCTCAAAAAATGGGGTGGTGGGCTGGCAGATGCATCCCCACCCGGCCGGTCGGCATTCCGGCCTCGACCGCCACCGCCCCGTCAACGTGTCCCGCGGGCACCGCGCGCCGGGTCAAAATCATGGCCGTGCCTGGGAGCCGGCCGTGTGGCTTGAGGCTGCCTGCCCTCCCAGCTTCACCGGATGGAGTTTCAGTGCGAGTGGCTGGTCGTCCCCTTCGCGGATCTGATAGGAATGATTGAGATCGAGCCCTTTGATTGTCTGCCGGGTGTCCGAACCGGGCCACCGGATCTCGACCGAGGTGACCGAGGTGGCATCGCCCAGTCCGATTTCCTGGCGGAGCGGATTCGACCCGAAGCTCCCGCCGCTGCTGACCGTGCGGTAGAGATCCCGCAAACCGGCGGGTGTCTGCACGGTGACGTGGACCCGTGCGCCGATGGCCGGCCGGTTGGCCCGGACGCCGACCAGTTTCAGCTTGAGCCAATGGTTCGTCGGGTTGCCGGGGTTAAGGAACAGCGCATTGCGTGCGCCGTCGCCGGTGAACGCCCCGCCGAGCGCGATATAGACATCCTGGGCGCCGTCATCGTTGAAGTCGGCGAAGGCAACGCCGTGGCCCTTCTGGATGTGGCCGGTGCCGGTCGCGGTGGTGACCTCTTGGAAGAACTTGCCCCCCGCATTGCGGAACATGCGCTTGGGGATGAGCGTGCGGAAGTCCGGGTCGCCCGTACCGAGATAGAAGTCGAGCCACCCATCGTTGTCCAAATCGCCATAATTGTGTCCCATGGTGTGGCAGATCCGGTCCAGGTGCGCCGCCTCGGTCACGTCGCTGAAGGTGCCGTCACGATTGTTGTGATAGAGCTTGGGTTTGCTGCCCAGGTTGGGCTGGCCCATATAATCCGCCGCCACATCGCCCACCCCGTTCGGAAGATGATAGCCCGACACAAACAGGTCCTCATAGCCATCGTTGTCGTAGTCGAAGAAAAACGTCCCGAAACTGGGGATCGGCAGCGTGATCGGGCCCGAGCGCGCGGTCACGTCACTGAAACGCCACTGCCCATCGCTTCCCGGTCCGTCGTTGTGGAGCAGGATGTTCGGGCCGCCCCGCACGGAGAGGTACAGGTCCGGCCGGCCGTCATTGTCGTAGTCAGCGCACGCAACCGCCTTCACGAACTCGGCCACCCGGATGCCGCTGACCCGGGCGCACTCGGTGAACGTGCCATCGCGGTTGTTATGATATAACTCGCACCAGTCCGGATCCTTGGGGTCGGTCGATTCGTTGCCAATGAACAGGTCCAGCCAGCCGTCCCCGTCGTAGTCGAACCACCGGGACGCCTGGGAGGGGTGCGGGCTGAGCAGGCCGGCCTCCTCGGTCACGTCGGTGAACGTGCCGTCGCC
>JANYCC010000439.1 GCA_025360495.1 Verrucomicrobiota bacterium
GCTTCGTGAAACGCCACTGACCCGCCCGCGGCACCGAGCTTCAGAGCTTCAGAGCCTCAGAGCCTCGGTGGTTCCGCGGGTCGTAACACCCCTTCGCCGCCGCCACCCATCCCGCCACTTCCGACACCCGACGCCGCACCGCCTCCCAATCGCCCGCCGCCACCGCCTCGCGGGAGAACAACGCACGGCCCAACCCAACCGCGGCACTCCCGGCCGCGAACCATGCCTTCAACGATTCCGCAGTCACTTCCTCCAAACCGGTCGGCATGAGGCGGGTCCACGGGCAGGGTCCCATCAACGCCCGGACGAACCCTGGTCCGCCGGCCGCCTCCGCCGGGAACAGCTTGATGATCTCCGCCCCGAATTCCTCGGCGCGGGCGATTTCGGTGGGTGTCAGGCAACCGGGCATATAAGCGAGTTTGCGCCGGTTGCAGAACCGGGCGACCCCTTCGTCGAAGGATGGACTGACAATGAAATCCGCACCCGCCGCCGCGTAGAGAGCCGCGGTTCCGGCATCGCCCACCGACCCGACCCCCAACATCAATCCGGGCAGGTGGCTGCGGACATATTCCACCAGGTTGCGGAAAATCTCCGGCGCACGGTCACTGCGATGGGTGAACTCAAAGACATTCACTCCGGCCCCGGCCACCACTCCGGCCACGCGTGACGCCACATCCGGGTCGTCGGTATGAAACAGCGGCAACAGGCGCCCACTGAGGATGCCCTGATGAACTTCGATTCGGGAAAACCGGGCCATGCGGGACGGCATCCTGCGGCAAACGACCGGTGCTGGAAAGCCGCACGTTGGAGACCCAGACGAATTCCGACTTTGCGCACCGCCCGCCCGACCCCGAGTGTGGCGTCGGAATGTCACGTTGGACCGTCTGTCTGCTGTTCCTGTTGATCCCGGGGTGGGCCGCTTATCGCATTGCGGCGGATTCACAGATCGAACGCGGTCCTTGGTCGGGTGCCGTCACCCCGACGTCGGCGGTCGTGAAGGTCAAATTGAGCCATTCCGACCAGGTGGCCATGCTGCTGGTCGACACCGAACCCGCTTTCCACCATCCCCGCCGGTTCGGCCCGGTGCTCTCCGACACCAACCAAGCCAATGTCGTGGGATTCGCCCTGCACGGCTTGAAACCGGACACGGCTTATCACTACGCGGTCGAGGTCGGGGGTCAGCTTGAATCTGAGAAGGCAGGACGTTTCCGGACCTTTCCGGGGCAGCCGGCGTCCTTCCGCTTCGCCTTCGCGTCGTGCGGGCGCACCGGTTCCACCAACGCCAGCTATGATCAGATCCGGTGCCACGACCCGCTGTTCTTCCTGTGCACCGGGGATTTACACTATGAGGACGTCAAAACCAACGTCGTGGCGAAATTCTGGCAGGCGTATGACAAGGTGCTCGCCTCCCCCGTGCAGGCCGAACTGTATCGTCAGATCCCCCTCACCTATGTCTGGGACGACCACGATTTCTGCGGCAATGACAGCGACAGCCACGCGATCGGCCGGGCGGCGGCCAAGTCGGCGTACCGGACTTATATCGCCCATTACCCGCTCGCTTTTCCCGATGCCGAGGGCCCGATTGCGCAGTCGTTCGAGGTGGGGCGGGCCAAGTTCCTGATGACCGACCTGCGATCCCAACGCGATCCGGCGTCGCTTCACGAGGGCCCGACGAAAACGATGCTCGGGGTCGCGCAGAAGGCGTGGTTGAAACGGGAATTGATCGCGGCCAATGGACGGTATCCGCTGATCTTCTGGGTCAGCAGCGTGCCGTGGAACGGGATGCCCCATACCAACCAGTATTGGCCGGTCACGACCAACATGTTCGGCTACCTGCATCACACCCGGCTGGATTACACGTGGACGACCAATCATCCGCCCCATCGGCCGGCCGGAATCGATTCCTGGGCGGCCTATGCCACCGAACGGCGCGAGCTCGCCGATTTCATCAAGGCCAATCGTATCCGCGGCCTGATCGTGTTGCACGGCGACATGCACGCGCTCGGGGCTGACAATGGATCCAACACCGATTTCGCCACCCACGGCGGAGCCCCGATCCCGTTGTTTGCAGCGGCGCCACTGGATCGGGACGGAAGCCTGAAAGGTGGCCCCTATAGCGCGGGGGTCTATAAGCCGTCCAAGGGCGAAGGTTGTTTCGGGCTGGTGGATGTCGAGGATCTGGGCCGCGAATTGCTGGTCCACTTCAGCGGCCGCACCAGCGAGGACCGGGAGGTGATCCACCTCGATGTGCGGGTACCCGCCCGCTGATCCGGCGCCCAAGTCGTGCCGATGCCCCGGGACTCGGGGGGAACGCGAGGCTGCGCTTCAGCGTTTCTTGGAGCGGAATCCCTGGGGCAGATGACTGTCGGCTTCCTCCGTGGGTGGAGCCTCGGCTGCCGCTGCCGCCGCCGCAACCTGCCCGGCCTGGATCTCTTCCGGCTCAGGAATTCCCAGTCGCTGTCGGGCTTTCTTCGCGGCGGCAGTTTCCGGATATCCCGCCACGATCCGCTCCAGGGTGGCGACGGCTTTTTCCGGTTGGTTGAGACGCCCGGAGTAAAGATTGGCCAGATGAACCGCCGTCCAACCCCACTTCTCCCGCGGCAACCGCCGGTTCAACACGTCCTCCAACTCCAACGCCGCGGCGAGGTAATTGGTCAGGTCCTTCTCGTAGATCTCCGCAATCCGGATGGCGACGTGCTGTTGCGAGGGATTCTGCTTCAGGTACTCGCGCATCAGGCGGATCGCATCCAGATGGTTGCCATTGGTCCACTCCAACTCGGCGGCCTCATACTCCGGGTCGCCTTCCACCGGCAACAGGTCCGCCCCGATCACTTGGGTCGAGCGCGAGGCCGCCCATTGCGCAAACTCCCATCCCAGCAGGATCGCAATCCCGATCAGGGACATCACGAACCCGGCGAGAAACCCCACGGAATTGGGGCGCCCGGACCCGGGTGCCCCTCCTCCCGCACGACCCGAAGCGAGGGCCGGCGCATTCGAGGCAACGGCGGCGGCGGGCGCTTCGTTCGTCACCCCGGCCACCACCGGCGGTGAATTGGTCTCGGCCACCGCATTGGTGGATTCGGCGGAGGTGACCGTGCGCGTGGCCGCGGCTTCGAGGGCCCCGGCGACGTCGTTGGTGAGCTCCCGATTCAGGCGGAGAGAACGGCTGTCGGTCCGGTTGTACTCCCCGCGAAAGCGCACGAAGCAAAACACTGCCGTCACCAGCAGAACGAAATAAATCAGACCTTTGCCAACCCTGTTCATGTGGACCGGTCTTTCTTACGTGCCCCGTGCGATGCCGGCAACCCTGTTACCAGACGCACCCACCTTAATCGATCTGCCCGGTGATCGCCAGTCGGTAAAAACGCTGTGCCGGGTCCACCGGTTCGGACACCACGACATCCAAGGGCACGAACTTCACCGGAAAATTCGTCAATGGCGACCAGGCCGCGGAACCCAGCGGATCTTGAAACTGGATTTCATAAAGGTTCCCAGGCTGACCGGTGAAACGCAGTTCGACCCGGTCCCCGACCCGCTGGAACGACGTGAAGGCCGGAGGGGACGGAGGGGGCGGCAGGGTGTACCCCAAGGTCACCCGGGATCCGGCCCCGGATTCCCGCGCCCCCAGACGTCGCGCCGTCCCCGTCACCAACGGAGGCCGCGCCTTGAGCATCCAACCGAGATTGGACGCGGGATCCGCGATCCAAGCCCGGATGTCCGCCATCAGCGCCGGCGAACTCTGAAAATTGAAGGCCGCAACGCCACCGATCGTGGCCGACCCGCTCGCAGCGGCCGAAAAATCCGTGCCGGAACCCCCACCCGGATTGTGCCAGGCGGACGTCCCTTGGATCGGGGCATTCCATGACGACTCCCCCGGTCCGGCCACATCGCCCTGCAAGGACAGATTCTGGGTCCCTTCATGCCAGTCCGTCAGCATCCGGAAGGCCTCGATCGTCAGGGGCGGCCCACCGGGTGCCTCTTTCACCACCATGACCTGAAGGATGACGGAATTCAGGACGGCGTTGGTCGGGATCGCACCGGCCAGATCAAAGCGCAGGAGCACCCGCCCTTCCTGGCCCGTCAGGTTGATGCCCCCAATCGGCAGGGAATCCAACCCGCCGTAATTGTTGTCGGGATGATCGGAGAAAAGGGCCGTATCCGCCACCACGGGAAGCACCACAGCGTCCGCGACCGCCGGGTGGGTCGCAATTCCGACACCAGCCAAGAGCCAAAGGGTTTGGGAACGCACGGGGAAGAAGTGACCCAATCGGGTCCGGGCGTCAATCGGCACGGCCTCAGGTCGCAGACGCCCCCGCCTCATCAAAATCTCCCGGCGTCAACCGGCGGCGCTGGTACCACGCCACGCCCACGAGATCAAAAAGTCCGCGACCCAGACGGTTCCACACCCCGTATTTGCTCACGCCGGCGACGCGCGGCCGATGGTTCACGGGGATTTCCCGGCATCGGCTGCCATTTCCCGCCACGAGGATCGGCAGGAACCGGTGCAGACCGTTGAAAGGAAACACCCCGGACAGGGAACTCCGTTTGAACGCCCGCAAAGCGCAACCGGTGTCCGCAAAATCGAAACCCAACGCCGCTTTCCGCGCCGCCCGCGCCACCTGCGACGACCAACGGCGCAACCGGCTGTCGCGCCGGTCAACCCGGTGACCGGACACGAAATCCAATTCCGATTCGAGCAAGGCCAGCATCCGGGGAAGTTCGGCCGGGTCGTTCTGCAGATCGCCATCGAGCGTGCACAACAAACGCGCCTCCGTCCCACACAACCCGGTCCACACCGCGGCGCTCTGGCCTTGGTTGCGCCGGTGTCGCAACCCGCGCAACCGGGGTTCCCCCGACTTCAAGGCCCGGATTCGCGCCCACGTTTCGTCCGTGCTGCAATCATCCACCAAAACGATTTCCCACGGACGCGTTTCCCCGGCGAAGACACGGACCAATTCCGCCACCAAAGGCGCGATGTTCTCCGCCTCATTGAAAACAGGTACGATAATCGCGATTTCCACGGCCACGCCGCGACCGTACCGCATCAGGATCGGATCGGGAAGGCGGAGGAACCTCCCTCAACAAGGGCATCGAACACCGACCCAATGGCAGGCACGATGGGTTGCTCCCCGTCATCGGGACGGGAGCGGATGGGCGATCGCAATGGCCGACATTTTCACGCCAAAGAAACGTTCCGAGGTCATGTCACGGATCCGGGGCCGGGGCAACAAGGCCACTGAACTGGCCCTTGTGCAGGTGTTCCGCGACCACGGCATCACCGGTTGGCGCCGGCATCAACCGGTGTTCGGGCGCCCGGATTTCGTGTTTCCCGCGCTCCGACTGGCGGTGTTCGTCGACGGCTGTTTCTGGCATGGCTGCCCGCGGCATTCGAAGGTGCCGGGCGCCAATCGCAGCTTTTGGAAACGGAAGTTTGAGGCTAATCGGACGCGCGACGACCTGGTGAATCTCACGCTCCGCAACCGCGGTTGGCGCGTGACCCGGATCTGGGAACACGAACTGACGAAGGGCAACCAGACCCGGTTGGTGGCCCGACTCCGCCGCCTCACGCGGCGCGCTGCCGGATGTTCCCCAACAATTCCCGCACGCAAAGATCCGCGAACTCGGGGTCGTTGATGTTGCCCGCGTATTCGATCACCGGGATGTCGGCCCGGAGATGTCTCTTCCACGCGGAAAACAGCGCCGCATCCGCCTCCGGCCAATGAAACGGCTGACCCGGCGCGCTGATCATGCTGATTCCGCCCAGCGGCAGGATCACGGTCACCGGCGCGGTCGAAAGATTGACCTTCTCGGCCAGGATGCGGCCCAGTTCCGCACACTCCGCGGGTGTGGTGCGCATCAGGGTGACCTGGGGATTATGTTGGTAGAAGCGGCGCCCATCGAATTTCGCCGGGACACTTGCGCGTTCACCGAAGTTGACCATGTCCAGGCAACCGGGCGTGACGATCGCCGGCACCCCGTGACGCGCCGCCGCCTCCAACCGGGTCGGACCCGCCCCCAGGAGTCCGCCCACCCACTCATCCGCCCATTCCGTCGTGGTGACGTCCAGGACACCCGTCACCATCCCGCTCTCGACCAGTGATTCCATCGTGCGCCCGCCATGACCGACGGCGGCGAAGATCAGGACCTCGTAACCGGCGGCCTCAAGGAGTTGACGGGCGCGGGTCACGCACGGGGTGGTGTTGCCGAACTGCGAGGCGACGATGACCGGCTTGTCCGCACCGGTTTCCGGCACCCGGGCCTCCACCATGCCGCAGATCGCGCCGGCGGCCTGGGCGAGCAGCACCCGCGAGAGCCGGTTCAATCCCGCCACGTCCACCACGCTCGGCATCATCACGATGTCCTTCACACCGACATAAGGCGCGGTGTTGCCACTCGCCAACGTGGACACCATCAGCTTCGGGAACCCCACCGGCAACGCGCGCATCGCCGCCGTGCAGATCGCCGTGCCACCCCCCCCGCCGAGGGAGATCACACCTTGGATACGACCCTCCTGCTGCAACCGGGAAAGGACGATGGGGGCGCCCTTGGCCATGACCGCCACCGCCTCTCCCCGGTCCCGCCGGGCGACCAGTGCCGCCAGATCGGCGCCCGCTGCGGCGGCCACCTCGGTCCGGGGAACATCGGGATGGACTTTGGGAGCCTCGAGAGTCCCGACATCGATCAACAGCGGAAGATGCCCGCGTTCCCGGATGCGGTCGGCGACATAACCGTGTTCCTCGCCCTTGGTATCAAAGGTTCCCAGTACCGCGATGGTGGCCATAGGTGGTGGCCCGGAAACTAACGCACCGCCGGGATGGAAAGAAGTCCGAACCACCCCCCTTCACACCGGCATGAATCAGGACGAGACTTGGAGCTTCGAAGCAGAGAAGCTGGCCGCCAACCCGAAATAGGGCTGCCGCGCAGGACTTCCGGCTTCCGCCCCGGTACCCCGCCCCGCTAGCCTCCCCCCAGCAACCTTCTCTTTATGGCAAAGCCCCAGCGTTATCGTTTTTGCGTCGGACCCTGGAATTTCAGCGAGGGCCGTGACCCCTATGGCCCGGAAACCCGGCCTTCCCAATCGTTCGATTGGAAGCTCTCCGCGCTCAAGGAACTGGGCTTCGACGCCATGATGTTCCATGACGACGACGCGGTGCCTGACATCGAGTCGAAATCCCCGGCCCAGGTGCAAAAGGAGGCCAAGGAATTGAAACGTCGTCTCGCCGGCGAAGGCATCGCGGCCGAGATGGTCGCCCCCCGGCTCTGGTTTCATCCGGACACCGTCGATGGCGGTTACACCTCGAACAGCCCCAAGCAGCGCCGTTACGCGATCGACCGCTCGAAGCAGGCCATCGACATCGCGAATGTCCTGGGCACCGACCTGCTGGTGCTGTGGTTGGCGCGCGAGGGCACGTACCTGCGCGAGGCCAAAAGCGGCCGCCGTTCGGTGGAACTGTTGGTCCAGGCGCTCGACGCCATGCTGGCCCACGACCCCAAGATCCGGCTGTCGATCGAACCCAAGCCGAATGAACCGATGGACCACGCCTATCTGCCGACCATCGGGCACGCCCTGGCCATCGCCCAACTCACGAGCGACGCCGCCCGCGTCGGTTGCCTGATTGAGTCGGCCCATGCGATCCTTGCCGGTCTGGATCCGGCGGACGAAATCGATTTTGCGATGGCGTTCGGGAAGTTGTGGTCGCTGCATCTGAACGACCAGAACGGGTTGAAATTCGACCAGGACAAACCGTTCGGTTCCGCCAACCTGCGGGTCGCTTTCAACCAGGTGCGCGCCCTCGAACGCAATGGTTACGGGAAGCGCGGTGAGTATGTCGGTTTTGACGTCCACCCGTTCCGGACGACCAAGCCCGAGCATTATCTCCGGCACCTGTCCAACTCGCGGGACACCTTCCTGCGCTTGGTGGAAAAGGCCCGCAGCTACCCCGAAAAACAGGCGCAGGCGCTGATCGCCGATCGCAATTACCAGGACCTCGACCAACTGGTGCTCAACCACCTGATGGGAACCTGAACCGGGCTCACACCGGAGGAACCACGGCGTTGAGCAGGACGCGCGTGGGCGTGTTGAGCGGGAGTTGGCGCGCCTCAACCGGGGTCACCCAGCGGAATTCCTGGGCCTCCTCGTTGGGCACCACCGACGGGGCGGCCGGGGCGCGGCAGGTGTAATTGAGCAGGAGGAAGTGGGCGTCCTTATAGAATTCCGGCGGCGAGATCGCGTCCTGCACCAGCACGAAGCGGACGTCGGACACGACCAGACCGGTCTCCTCGAGCACCTCGCGCAACAAGGCATCCATGGCGGTCTCGCCCCACTCGATCTTGCCGCCGGGGATGCCCCATAGCCCGGACCATTTCTGGGTGCGCAACATCAGCACCCGGCCCGAATCGTCGAAGATCAGTCCACCGACCGTCGCGAGGGGGAATCGTTTACCGACGGGGCGCGCCTGCAGCTCAAGTCCGTTGCGTTCGAGCAGGCCCTGCAATTCGCCGAGATGTTCCACCACCAAGTCGGGTTCCGCCGCGCGCAATTGTTCCAACCGATTGTAGCCCGTCAGCACCGCCACCGCGGCCACGCCCCCCTGTCGGGCGGTCTCGATGTCGTGCTGCATGTCGCCGACGAAAAGCGTTTCGGCCGGCACCCAACCGTGTTCGGAAAGCAGCCGCCCGATCAACCCGCGTTTATCCTCCACGCCGAGACAATGGTGGTGAAGGAACTCAGTGAAACCCAGCGCGGCCGCCTGCGCGGTGAACCATGGACCGGGCACCGCGCTCAGCACCAGGGTGCGCATTCCCTCGCGCTGACAGAACGCGAGGAATTCCCGTGCGTGGGGCAAGGCGGTGACGGTGGATTGCAATTCGGCGAACCGTTCAAAAAACCACCGGAGCGAGTCCGCCTCCGAAACATGGCCGACGTGGCGCGCGAAAAAGCCCCGGGCCGGCAACTGGAATTCGGAGCGGAACCGTTCGAGATCGAGTTCCGGCACCCCGGCGCGGGCGAAGAGGTGATTGGTCGCCTGCCAGACGGCGGGAAGATCGTCCACCAAGGTGCCGGACCAGTCGAAGATGACATTGCGGATCACGGCGGCAGCGTAACGGGAGGTCGGGCTTGGTTGAAGCCCGAGGACCGGAAGAAACGGGGGAAGCGGGCGGCTGAGGAATGACCAATGACCAAAGATCAGTCACGACCGCTTCGCCAAGGCACATTCTGATCCGCCGCGACGTTCCGGTCTCCCTCACCCCGCGAGGAACGAGTGGGGAGAGGGCCGGGGAGAGGGGTCGGCCTTCCGGTCTGACGACCGACTCAGTTGCCGATGGCGTTGGTGCGCCAGCGTTCGTTGATCGCCCACAGGTTGAGGGGGGCGAGTGATTTCCCGTGCTTCAGGTAACGGGTGCTGCCATCGGCAAAGGCATAGTCGGATCCGCCGCCTTTCCCGCCGTGCACACTGTGGTTGAGCACCTCGATGTCGTTGCCCAGCTTCCCTTCCAGGAAATCCATGAAGAAGTGGTTGATCGCGTAGAGCTTCTCCCCGAACACGATCGTGTCCGACGGTTGGCCGATCAACGATTCGTTGATCGTCTTGCCCACGATCACATTCATGTTGAAGGCGCTGCCCATCTGTTCACTGAAAACATCGTTCCAACCGTTGATGATGTAGGTCCGTGAGGCCGCGTCCCCGATCAGGTTGGTGTTGGATTCGCCGGAGAGTGGCTTGTTCTTGCCGTCGGGCCCGATGTCCGACGGGCAGACCAGGATCCGGACATCGCGGTAATTCGCCCGCAACCGTTCGCACCAACGGGGACCGGTGTTGCGTTCCGGGTAATTGCCACTGTTGTCGGTGAGATAGACCGCCGAGGCGAGTCCCAACTGCCGCAGGTGATTCACACAGGCGATGCGCTTGGCGGCCTCCTTGGCGCGGCTCAGGCTCGGGAGCAGCATGCCCGCCAGGATCGCGATGATCGCGATCACCACCAACAGTTCGATCAGCGTGAAAGCCCGCCGGCGCAATCCTGTGTTCTTCATCTGGTTCCTGCTGTTTTGCCTGACTTCAGGTTATTGGTTCACCCACCCGTACCAGTCCGGCGCATCCCCTCCATCGGAAAACCCTCGAATGATTTTCCCGACTGGACCGTCTGCTGCCGCACCTGTCGTATGACTCGGAACTCCTGGCTCCTCATCGTCACCCTCTTCGCACTCGGAGGGGGCTACGCGTACCGTTTCACCGACTGGTTCCTCACACCGAAAATTCAGATCGACGTCATCACCCGTCCGTCGGGACGCCCGGGCCGCGATCCTGAATCGCTTCCTACGCTGTTCATGCTCGACCGTGAATACCCGATCCGGGCGTTGCGGGTCGTCGCGGTCAGCAATGTGCCTCCCGCGCTGGTCGGCAAACCGATCTGGCAGGTGATCGCCAACGGCAAACCGGAGGCGGTGCGCGGGTTCGAATACGGGGATGCCTTCACCGGCACCAAGGCCCTTCAAGCCCCGCAAAAGCTGGTGCCCGACGGGGTCTATCGCATCGAGCTCGAGAGTGGTCGTTATAAGGGCCAGCGCGAATTCCGGGTCCAGGCCCCGGAGGCACCCCCAGTCGAGTGATGTCCCCACATTCATCCGGCGTCGGTCCGCCGTCGGAACCAGAGCCACCCTCCCAGTGTGATCCCGGAGAGCACGCACCCGGCCCACCGCACCAACCCCGCCGTGAAGACGACCGCAGCGTTGAAAGCCATGAATGCGAAGAGGCATTCCCAAGTTCGCCGCGCCCAAACCGGCAGATGATCCCACACACACGACACCATCAACCAACCTGCCGTGAAGGCATAATTCAGCCACAGCCCGGCCCCCGATTCCCAACCTATGACCGAACGGACCTGGGCCGCTGTGGCAGCCCACGCGACAGTGTGGCTCCAACCATGGACAAAATGGAATGCGGCCGCCACATGGACGAGGCATGCCGCGGCGCCGCATCGCCACGACCATTTGGGACAGATGCCAGCCAATCCGGCGGCACCCGACATCAGCGCCATCCACACCGGCACTCGCACTGAGAGTTCAGGCAGGGTCATCGCCTGATCGTCCAGGTCCCGGGAAAAGCCGCCTGGCCGGACGCAACACCCGCGTTGCCAGACGCCAAAGGGAAGAACGGGTCAACCGGCTCACTTGCCAATCTCCAGGCAAACCGCCTCCTTGGTGCTCCGCGCATACACCCGCCCACCCGCCAGCACCGGAGTCGTCCAACATTTGCCTTCCAAGATCTTCGTCCGCGCTAGTTCCTGGTAAGATTTTGGAGTGGCGGCAAACACCACCAATTCGCCCGCATCGGTCAAGGCCAGCACCTGTTTGCCGCTGCCAATCACGTTGCCTGGCCCGAACCCAGGCTGTTCCCAATTGATTTGCCCGGTCGCCACCTCGACACATTTCACCGGTCCGATGCCATAACGTTTGAACTGAAACATCCCATAAAGATGACCCTCGAACAAAACGGGGGTTGACCAGTGGTTCGCCAGATTCTCGCCCGGAATGCGATAAATCTCCGTGGCTTTCCATTCTTTCCCCTCCCGTTTCACCCGCACGGCCCCGGCTCCGACACCGTAACCGGCCGAGCAATAAACAATGTCCCCGGCCACCACGGGGGAAGCGGCCGTCGAGGTCGAGAACCGGAACGGGTAACGCCACAGTTCGTGCCCTGATTTCGGATCCACCGCGAGCAAACCGGACTGGAGGAAGAAGATCGCCTGACGTTGACCGCCCAGATCCGCCACGGTCGGCGTCGCATGGGTCATCGTTTCCTCAAACCCTTTCCAAGCGACCTGCCCGTCCACCGCCTTGAACGCCAGGATCGATTGTCCGGCACCGCCGCCCGCGACCAGGACCAACCCGCCCTCGATCACCGGTGACTGCGCGTTCAGCCAATCAATATTGTGACCGGCAAACTCCTTCACCAAGTCGTGCTTCCACACTTCCTTGCCCGTCGCGGCATCCCAGCAGGACAGGATCATCCGGGCCGAAAATGCATAGATCCGTGCCCCGGAGACGGCCGGGGTCGAACGCGGACCATCGCCCCCCTTGTTGGTGGCCGTGCCTTCGTCACCCCCGTTATGGATCTTCAACAGGCCGAGCGGTTGGGTCCAAATCTCGCCGCCCTTGGCCGTGTCGCGCGCCACGAGCACCTCCTGTTCAGTGCCGGAAACATTGCGCAATTCGAGACAAAAAGCCCGGCCACCCGCGACGACAAACGAACTGAATCCCCCGGTGCTCGGGACTTTCCAGACGACCCGCGGACCCCCGGAGGGCCACGGAGTCCCGAGTTTCTCGGCCGTGCGACTGTTGCCCTCGGAACCATGATAGGCGGGCCAGTCGGCGGCCGCGACGGTCAGGGCCGGCACGAGCGCGAGAATTGCGGCGCAGGCCGGGAGACGGTGGCGAAAGGTGGAATGCACCGCGCCAAAAACCCGGGAACGGCGCCCGGGTCAACGCGAAACTGCCGCGTTGAGCCGGCGCCGCGCTCTGCTAAGGTTTCAACGCAAGCCCGCTTGAATCGGGGTCGACCAAGCCGCGTCCGGATCTGTTGAGTGTCCATCGCATGAGCCATCACGCACCGAACCACGATCATCTGGCGCTGACCCGCCGGAATTTCCTCCAACAGTGCGGCATGGGCATGGGCACGCTCGGGTTGGGCGCCCTGATCGGTTCGCTCGGAGGCGTGACACCGGCACGGGCCGAGGCGAATTACACCAGCCCGCTGGCCCCGAAAGGCTCCCAGTTCCCCGGCCGCGCCAAACGCGTCATCCACATTTTCGCCAATGGTGGACCCTCGCACGTCGACACTTTCGACCCGAAGCCATCGTTGGATAAGTGGCACGGCAAGGAGATCCCGGTCCGTTTCCAGACCGAACGCCGCACGGGTGCCGCCTTCCGCTCGCCCTTCAAGTTCCAACGTTACGGCCGGAGCGGCATCGAGGTTTCCGATCTTTTTCCCCACACCGCGCAGTCCATCGACGACATCTGCGTGATCCGTTCCATGAAGGCGGACGTGCCGAACCACGAACCGTCGCTGCTGTTGATGAACTGTGGGGACGCCCGGTTGGTGCGTCCCAGCATGGGCTCCTGGGTGACCTACGGGCTGGGCAGTGAGAACCAGAACATGCCCGGGTTCATGGTCATGTGTCCGGGCGGATATCCGATCCAGGAATCACAGAACTGGCAGTCCGCTTTCCTGCCCGGCGTGTTCCAAGGCACTTACATCAACACGGAACACACCCAGATCGAGCGCCTGATCGAGAACATCACCAACCAATACCAATCGCTCCCGGAACAGCGCGCCCAACTCGACCTGCTCCAGCACCTCAACGAACGCCACCAGCAGGCCCGGGCCGCGGATGCCCAGATCGATGCCCGCATCCAGAGCTTCGAGCTCGCGTTCCGCATGCAACTCGATGCGGCCGACGCCTTCGACATCCAACGCGAGCCCGAGCATATCCGGAAGCTTTACGGTCCGGGCACGCAGGCGCGCCAGATGCTCATCGCCCGCCGCCTCGTGGAGCGCGGCGTCCGTTTCGTCCAGATCTGGCATGGTGCGGGACAGCCATGGGACAACCACGACGACATCGAGAGCGGGCACCGGAAGCTGGCCTTGGAAAGCGACCAGGCGATCGGCGCCCTGTTGAAGGATCTCAAGCAGCGCGGGATGCTGGAGGACACGCTGGTGATCTGGGGTGGCGAGTTCGGTCGCACGCCGACCGTGGAACTGCCCACGCCCGGCGCCAATGCCGGCAAACAGAACGGGCGCGACCATAACAACCACGGATTCACCATGTGGATGGCCGGAGGCGGCGTCCGCGGAGGAACGGTTTATGGGGCCACCGACGAATTCGGTTTTGGCGCCACCGAAAACGTCGTCCACGTCCACGATCTCCACGCCACCATCATGGCACTGCTCGGGTTTGACCACGAGAAGTTCACCTTCCGCCATGCCGGACGTGATTTCCGGCTCACGGATGTCCACGGCCGCGTGGTCCGTGAACTGATGGCCTGAGCCTCACCGGTTGGGCTGGGGCGTGTAACGCAGGTAGGGCTTCACCCGGCGGATCCCTTTCGGGAAAAGCGTTTCCGCCTCGGCGTCCTTCACCGCCGGCGTGATGATGCAATCCTCACCGTCTTTCCAGTCGACCGGCGTGGCCACCCGGAACTTGGCCGTGAGTTGAAGTGAATCGATCACCCGCAACAATTCCTGAAAATTCCGGCCGGTCGAAGCCGGGTAGGTGAGCGTCAGCTTGATCTTCTTGTCCGGCCCGATGATGAACACCGACCGCACCGTGGCCTTGTCGTCGGCATTCGGATGAATCATGTCGAACAGCGTCGCCACCGTGCGATCCGGGTCCGCGATGATCGGGAAATTGACCGTGGTGCACTGGGTCTCGTTGATGTCGAGGACCCAACCCCGATGCGATTCCAGGGGATCCACACTGACTGCCGCGACCTTCACGTTCCGGCGTTCGAACTCCGACTTGAGCTTCGAGGTGGTGCCGAGTTCGGTCGTGCACACGGGCGTGTAATCCGCGGGATGCGAAAAGAGCATGCCCCAGGAATTCCCCAGCCATTGATGAAAGGAGATCGGCCCTTCCGTGGTCTCCGCAGTGAAGTCTGGCGAGATGTCTCCGAGTCGTAGTGCCATAAGATAAAGGTGAAGTGCTTTGCGGTTGCGGCGGTGGAGAATATCGGACGCCCGTCGGCTTGCAACCCCCGGTGAACCCCGGTGAGTTTCCGTGAAACCCACACCCCGGCCGCACTCGCCGGGTCAGTGTCGGGGACGGGGCTGTTCATCGAGGAACCGCACCCGAAGCCGGGGCTTTTCCTCCGCGAGCGGGTTCATCGCCTCCAGTTCCTGCACCGCCCTTTGCCCCCGGAGCCACACGGCGATGCACAACCAGCCTCCACCCACCATCAACAACAGGCCCGCAGCCACAAAACGCCCCCACCCCGTATGCCGCAAGACGACCCAAAACGCCACCAGCAACAGCACCCCATCGCCGACCAGCGTCGCGCCCAACGCCCAACTCGGGAACAACGAGGGCGTCGATTCCCCGCCGCCGGATTCGACCGGCGGGACCAATTCGGTCCCGTCCGCACCGCGAAGCAGCAGTTGCACGCCCGAGCGCGGGGTCGCCGCCCCGGCCTCCCGGCCCGGCAGCGCCCCTTTCATCAGCGTTCCTAATCCGCGTCCCAACACCGGTTTCGACATCGACCCCCATGCTTTGGTCGGACCGGTCTGGCATTCAACTCCGATTGCGTCTTGCTGAAAAAGGCGAAGAGGTGGGAGGCGGGTGGCGTCCCGTCTCTCGCCTGCGTTGCCGCACCCGCGTGAATCGTTATCCTCCGGCCCATGAACAAGGCATGGACCCGGCTCGGCATCCCGATTTGCATCGGCATCATCCTGCTGTGGCTGGTCAAGCCCGGCGGATCCGGTTTCATGCCCGTCCCGATCAGCCACGGCACGGCCCCCGGGTGGTCGATGACGAACCTCGACGGCACCCTCCTTCATTCCACCAATTTCGCCGGACGCGTGCTCGTGGTGAATTTTTGGGCCACCTGGTGTCCGCCCTGCATCCGGGAGATTCCCGATCTCCAAGCCTTTCACAATGCCCATACGAACGAGGGCCTGACCGTCATCGGCGTCTCGGTGGACGAAGGAGGGCTGGCGGCGGTGAAGGGCTTTGTCACCCGCAACCAGATGACCTACCCGATCGTCCTGGCGAACGACGCGGCGATGGAGGGGTTTGCGGCCAGCGGATCCATCCCGACGACCTTCATCGTCGATCGTCAGGGACGTTTCGCGGCGCGGTATGTCGGGGCCCTGCCGAGGGCCGAGTTGGAGCGGGTGACGGCACCGTTGTTGGCCGCCCCCGTGCGTTAAAACCAGGCTGAACGGTCGAACCAAGCCGCCCTCGCACCTCGTGCCTCGTCCTCGTGCCTCGACCGTCACTTCGAGGACGAGACGCGAGGACGAGACACGATCCGGGCCATCTCCGCTCTCCGCTCCCGATCCCCGATCCCCGATCCCCGATCTCCAATCTCCAATCTCCGATCTCCGATCTCCGACTTGATCCCTCATTGATCGCGCGGTTCCGGGAGGAACGCCGCCAGCGCCGCGGCGGGAAAGAAGAGGAACCCGGCATAGAACAGCGCTTCCCGGACGTCGCCCACCTTGGTGAACACGCCGAAGAAGATGGTCCCGGCGGCCGCGAAGATGCGCCCGATATTGTAGCAGAAACCGGCACCCGTGGTCCGCAACAACGTGGGAAACAAAGGTGGCAGGCACATGGTGAACAACCCGAACACCCCTTGGCACAGCCCGATGACCACCATCAGGACCAAGGCCACGGCATGGGTGCGCGGGCCGCTAAAGGTGGCCAGCATCACGCCGCCATAAACCAGGCACAGGGACGAGATCGCGATCCGGTATCCGAAGAGCCGGGCCAATCCGCCGGCCATGAAATTCCCCACGATCGATCCCACCATCACCAGGGTGAGCGCCACCACGGCGGCCTGATTCTTGGCGGTCGCATCCTAGGTCGCCAACTCGGGCAGATTCCGGATATAGGCCTGTTGCCAGTACATGAAGGTCCAATGGGCGCTCAGGGAAACGGCACACACGCCCATGACCAGCCACGTCACCGGCGCCACCGGACCCCGGAACAAATCCCCGATTCCCGGTGGTTTTTCCACACGGAGCCGGGCCGCATGCCATTCCTCCGGCTCTGGCACCGCGCGGCGGATCCACAGCACCAGCAGCGCCGGCAGGACCCCGACCAGGAAGATCCATCGCGGATCCACCACCGACCTCATCAACCATCCCGCCGCGCAGGCAAGCAGGACGCCCACGTTCACGGCAGTCTGCAACGTCGCGGCGATCCATGGACGCCATCGCTTCGGCCAGGTTTCGGACAGCAGCGATGCTCCGACCGCCCATTCCCCACCGACTCCCAGCGCCGATAGGAAGCGGAACACCATCAGATGCCACCATTCGGTCGACGCCGCCGAGAGCCCGGTGAAAAGGGCGTAAGTAAGGATGGTGAGGCACAGCGTCCGGCTTCGTCCGAGGAGGTCTCCGATCCGTCCGAAAAAGGCACCGCCCAAGGCCCAGCCCACCAGGAAGGCCCCGTTGATGAGGGCGCCGTGCTGGGCCACCGCAGGGTCCGCCGGTGCCAAGCGCATCAGCTGCGCAACGAATGGCAGGGCCACCAAGGTGTAAATGTGCATGTCCAAGCCGTCGAACATCCACCCCAGCCATGCGGCCAGACCGGATTTCTTCTGCTGGGACGTCAGGTCGCTCCAACCCTGCGTTTCACTCATGGGAATCACGCCAGTCAACCGCAAGCGGACCGTGGGAACAAACCCAAAGCCCAAAGCCCGGAGGGGAACCCGGCGGATAAAAATCTCGTGCGTCAGCACAACCCCGTACTTGTCCCCTGACGGGCACCCACTACCTTTGGTCCCTACCTGATGTCGTCGGACCGCAAACCGCTCAAGATGGTGACCTGCCCGCTTTGCAGCGCGCGGATCTTCATTCCCGGCGATCTCCAACCCCTGCAGAGGACGCCGTGCTCGAAGTGCGGCGGGGACGTGATGATGCCGATGATGCTCCGGCAATTCGAATTGCGCTCCGAGATCGCGTCCGGGGGCATGGGAACCGTCTACCGTGCCTGGGACACCACATTGGGCCGCGAATTGGCGGTGAAACTGATGCGCCAGGAGTTCGCCCGCGACGAGGCGGCAGTGGAGGCCTTCGCCCGCGAGGCCCGGGCGTGCGCCCAGCTCAATCACACCAACATCATCCACATTTACACCTTCGACGAACACGAGCACCACCGTTACCTGGCCATGGAACTGGCGGACGCGGGCAGTCTCGATTCCCGGATCGAGCAGTTGAACCGGCTTCCGGAACTCGACGTCCTCGACATCGGGGTCAAGGTCGCCGCCGGTCTCGCCGCCGCGCTCCGGCACGGTTTCCTGCACCTCGACATCAAGCCCGGCAACATCCTTTTCAATGCCGAGGGCGAGCCCAAGTTGGTCGACTTCGGACTGGCCCGGAAGGCGGACGCCGACACCGATGCCTACGCGCCGATCTTTGGAACCCCCTATTATATCGCCCCTGAACGGGTGCGGCAGGAGGGGGAGACCTTCCTGTGCGACATGTATTCCCTCGCCGGCACCCTGTACCATGCGTTGACGGGGCATGTGCCGTTCGAGGCGCCGACGGTCGAGGATGTGGTGGCGGCGCACCTGCACACCGCACTGCGTCCCCCGCACGAGGTGGTCGGGGATGTCAGTGGCCCGACGAGTGACGCCTTGTGCCGGGCCATGGCCAAGGATCCACGTCAGCGCTTCCAGAGTTATGACGAATTGATCATGGCGCTGACGGCCGCGCGCAGCCAGGTGTTGATCCGTCAGTTCGCCCCGCACGCGGCCCACCCGAACCCCGCCGGCCCGGCCCAAGCCGTCCGCAATTGGTGGCGGCGCTAACCTTTCGACCGAGCGGTTCCGGGATTGCCCCACCCCTTCGGGCTTCGCGACACTCCGCCCATGCGGAATCCGATCATCGTCGCCCTCGACGTCCCCTCCTCCGACCAGGCCCTTCGGTTGGCCCGGCTCGTCGCACCCAACGTCGGCGCCTTTAAAGTGGGCAAGGAACTCTTCGTCAGCGCCGGACCCGATTTCATCCGTCAGCTCCGGGCCACGGGTGCCGCCGTGTTCCTGGACCTGAAATTCCACGACATTCCCAACACCGTCGCCAAGGCCGTCGCGGCCGCGACCCGTCTGGATATCCAGATGCTTACGATCCATGCCGGGGGCGGTGCGGCGATGATGCGGGCGGCCGAAGGGGCGGCACAGGAAACTGCCGCCAGCCTGGGACGTCCGGCCCCGCTCGTGTTGGGGGTCACGGTGCTGACCAGCTTCAACGACGCCGGGTTGGCGGAGCTCGGGATTTCCGACGGCGTTGAAAAGCACGTGGAACGACTCGCGCTGTTGGCGGCCGGGGCCGGGCTACGCGGCTTGGTGTGCTCTCCGTTGGAACTTGCCCCGCTGCGCCGGTTGCTCTCCCCGGAAATCCAACTCGTCACCCCGGGAATCCGTACGGGAGCCGACCCGTCCGACGATCAAAAGCGGACTCTCTCCGCCGGGGAGGCGGTCCGGGCGGGTGCCACTTGGCTGGTGATTGGCCGACCCATTTATGCCGCCGGGGACCCCGCTGAGGCCGCCCGGGTGCTCTGGGAATCCCTCGGCAAATGAGCCGGGAACGGCCTTATACCGCCGCTTCGCCCTGCTCGCCCGTCCGGATGCGGATGGCTTCCTCAATCGGCATCACGAAGATCTTCCCGTCGCCGATCTTCCCGGTCTTGGCGCCCTTGATGATCGCGGCAATCACCGATTCCACCTGCGCATCGGTCACGACCACCTCCACCTTCAATTTGGGCAGGAAATCCACGGTGTATTCGGCGCCACGGTAGACTTCAGTGTGCCCTTTTTGACGCCCGAAACCCTTCACCTCACCCACCGTCATGCCCTGGATTCCGAGTTCGTGAAGGGCTTCCTTCACCTCTTCCAATTTAAACGGTTTGATGATGGCTTCGATTTTTTTCATGCGTTACTAGCCGGGATATTCCCAAACCCCGCCCGATGTGTCAAAGCCGACCCTGCCCCCAAATCCCCTCTGCGCTCTGATGGACCGCTGATTACCAATGGTTGCCTTCTCCCCAAGCCCATTGACAGGACCCCGGTGTCGGTGCATGCATCCCGCCGCAGCAGCCTAAGCCGGCATGCCTTCCTGCAGGCCGGCGCGGGGGAACCAGTTTCCCAGGATTCAGTTCCCGGGATGGGGCGAACGTCGGTGGCGAACCATCGGCGCGGTCACTTTCAGGACCGAGCCCGTCAGCTAACCCCGTCGGCATCTGGAAGGGCGATCCTCTGGGATCCGGCTCCGCCGGTTTCCCATGGTTTCCCCAACGTAACCGTCGGGTCCGGTGGTGCGGCCATAAACCGCACCCGCGGGCCTGTCTGTGGAGTCGGAGACCATGAACATTGGTATTCTCGCGGCGCTCTCGCCCCTGCAAGTCGGACTGATCGTCGCAGCCGTGCTTGCCCTCGTCCTCGTGCCCTTTTTCCTGGGCGCAGTCCTCATCCAGGAACGACAGGTCGGCATCGTCGTCAAACGCTTCGGTGCCGGCGCCCTGGCCCCCGGGTGCCTGGTCGCCCTGTCCAATGAGCCCGGCTACCAAGCCGACACCCTCGCGCCCGGCCTTCACTTCGGCTACTGGCGCTGGCAGTACCGCATCATCAAGGTGGGGGTCACCATCGTCCCCCAAGGCGAGATCGCCCTCGTCCTCGCCGCTGATGGCGCCGCCATCCCCACCGAGCGCATCCTGGGCAAGATCGTGGGTTGCGAGCACTTCCAAGATGCGCGCAAATTCCTCGTCAACGGGGGCGAGAAGGGCCGCCAACTCGGGATCCTCACCGCCGGCACTTACCGCATCAACACGGCCCTGTTCACCGTGATCACCTCGCAAGTGGCATCCCATCACGGCATGGAACCCGACCGACTCCTCATCCAGCGGGTCGAACCCGACCTGGTCGGCATCGTCACGACCCTCGACGGCCAACCGATCCCGGCCGGCGAAATCGCGGGACGGGTGGTCCCCGGCCATGAAAACTTCCAGAATGCCCAGGCGTTCCTCGATGGTGGCGGCAGTCGCGGTCTCCAGGAACAGGTCCTTCTCTCCGGCACGTGGAATCTCAACCCGTGGTTCGCGCAGGTGGAACAGGTCCCGATGATCGAGATCCCCATCGGCTATGTCGGCGTTGTCATCTCCTATGTCGGCCGTGAGCACCTCGACGTGAGCGGCCTGGACTTCAAGCACGGCGACCTCGTGAACACCGGGCACAAAGGCGTCTGGGTCACCCCACTCTACCCGGGAAAACACCCGCTGAACACCCACATCATGAAGGTCGAACTGGTGCCCACCACCAACATCGTCCTCAACTGGGCCAATCGCACCGAGGCCCATCATTATGACGAGAAGCTCTCGTCCATCACCGTCCGTTCCCGCGACGGCTTTGCGTTCAACCTCGATGTCTCGCAGATCATCCACGTGGGCGCCCTCGACGCGCCCAAGGTGATCTCCCGCGTGGGCTCGATGCAGAATCTGGTCGATCACGTCCTGCAACCGATTGTCGGGAATTATTTCCGCAATTCGGCGCAGGATTATACCGTCTTGGATTTCCTCAGCGCCCGCAGCCAGCGTCAGGTCGAGGCGGCGGGCCATATTCGCGATGCATTGGGCGCCTATGACGTCCAGGCCATCGACACCCTGATCGGCGACATCACCCCGCCCGGCGAACTCATGCGGACCCAGACGGACCGCAAGATCGCGGAGGAACAGCGGAAGACCTATGAAGTGCAGGAGGCGGCCCAGATCCAGCGCCAACAATTGGTGCGCCAGACCTCCCTCGCCGACATCCAGCAACAGGTGGTGGGCGCCGAACAGGGCGTCAGCATCGCCGAACTCCAGGCCAACGCGACCGTCAAACACGCGACGGGCGAAGCCGAATCCACCCGTCTGCGCGCGCTCGGTGAAGCCGAGGCGGTCCGGGCCATCGGACAGGCAAAGGCCGAGGCCTATCGCGTCGGCGTCGCGGCAATCGGGTCGGAAGGTTTCACCGTGATGCAACTCATGCAGATCGTCGGGGAACGCAATGTGCGCATCGTGCCATGCGCTGATGCCCGGCGCCAACGTCTTGGGCACTTGCAGCGTCAGGTCGAGCACAAAGCGGTGC